>CCMO02000001.1:0-303333 GCA_000751295.2 bacterium YEK0313 | reverse complement strand
GGCTCATGCCGCCCCCCGCGCTTCGAGGCGTGCCTTCAGGCCGTCGGCGGCGCCGACCAGGCCGCGCGGGAAGGCCAGCACCATGACGATGATCGAAAGGCCGAGGAAGAAGCGCCAGTAGTCGGTGAGCGGCATGAAGAAGTCCTTCACCGAATGGAAGAACGCCGCGCCCACCAGCGGCCCCATTACGGTCTGGATGCCGCCGGTGAGGATCATGACCAGGAAGTCGATCGACATCGGGATCGAGATCATGGTCGGATCGATCGTGCCCTTGGAGAAGGCGTAGAGCCCGCCGGCGAGGCCTGCCGCCGCACCCGCCAGCGTGAAGCCGAGCCAGCGATGCGTGCGCACGTCGATGCCGATCGCATCGGCCCTGACGGCAGAATCGCGGGCCGCCCGCAGCGTATAGCCGAAGGGCGCATAGACGACGTGGCGAAGCGCCGCGATGGCGGCGATGGCCAGCACCGCCACGACGTAGAAATAGACCTGGCGCGAGCCGGCCCAGGCCGACGGCCAGACGCCGACGATGCCGTTGTCGCCGCCCGTCACCTCCACCCACTGGAAGCAGACCGCATAGGTGATCTGGGCGAAGGCCAGAGTCAGCATGGCGAGATAGATGCCGGAGAGGCGGACGATGAAGAAGCCGAAGAGGGCGGCGGCAAGGCCGCCGGCGAGCGGCGCGGCGATCAGCGCCGCCTCCATCGGCGCCTTCAGCGGGCCGGCGACGATGAGGCCGGCGGCATAGGCGCCGACGCCGAAATAGGCGGCATGGCCGAACGAGACGATGCCGCCATTGCCGATCAGGAAGTTGAGCGAGAAGGCGGCGAGCGCGAAGACCAGGATCTCGATGCCGACCTTGATCTTGTAGGCATCGCCGAACACCGGCACGGCGAGCAGCGCGAGGACGGCGAGCGCGGTGATCCAGGTCTCGGTCCGTGAGAAGCGTCGGAGGTTCAGGATGCCTTCGGGCAGGATGGCGCGATTGGCGACCGGGTCGGGCTTGCCGAACAGGCCCCAGGGTTTGATGACCAGCACGACGGCCATCAGCAGGAACACCAGGACCAGCGTGATCTTCGGGAAGATCAGGATGCCGAAGGCCTGCAGCAGGCCGATGATCAGCGCGGCGACGAAGGCGCCCGGTACCGAGCCCATGCCGCCGATGACGGTGACGACGAAGGCCTCGGTGATGATCAGGATGTCCATCTGCGAATTGGCCGGCAGGCGCGGGATCTGCAGCGCGCCGCCGAGACCGGCCAGGAAGGCGCCGAGGAACAGGGTGCCGGTGAACAGCAGCGCCTGGTTGACGCCGAGCGCGCCGAGCATGTCCCGGTCCTGCGTGGCGGCGCGGATCAGGATGCCGAAGCGGGTCTTCTGCATGATCAGCGTCAGGATGCCGAGCACGACCGGCCCGACGAAGATCAGGAACAGCTCATAGGCGGGGAAGCGCTGGCCCATGATCTCAACGCCATGACGCAGCCCCGGGGCGCGTGGGCCGGGCAGGTCGACCGGCCCCCAGAGCTTCAGAACGATGTCCTGGACGATCAGCACGACGCCGAAGGTGGCGAGCAGCTGGAACAGCTCCGGCACCTTGTAGATGCGGCGCAGCAGCAGCACCTCCATGACCACGCCGATCAGCCCGACGACCGCCGCCGAGACGATGACGCCGACGAAGAACAGCGTCGGCGAGCGATCGAATTCGAGCAGCCAGGGCACGATGGTGACGGCAAGATAGGCGCCGAGCATGTAGAGCGAGCCATGGGCGAAATTGATGATGCGCGTCACGCCGAAGACGATCGTCAGCCCCGACGCGATCACGAACAGCGCCGAGGCATTGGCAAGCCCTGACAGGGCCTGGATGACGATGAAGGAAGGATCCATGGCGGATGCGTTCAGGTTCGGGCTTGTCGATACGGTCGATGAATGGGGTCGCCTTGGCGGCGGCCCCGGATCCGCGACATGGTCGCGTGTTCGACAGGACGGGGCGCAGGCACAGCCTGCGCCTGGCCGAAGCGGATCAGGCCTTGCGGGCCGCGAGCACCTCGGCTTCCGGGAACATGAATTTGGCGCCGTCCTGGTAGGACCAGTTCTTCATGGTGCCGGTCTTGCCCTTCAGCGTGGTCTCGCCGACCCAGGCGCCGAGCGTCGACTGGTGGTCGACCTCGCGCATCACCACCGGGCCGGCGACCGTATCGCTCTTCAGCCCCTTCAGCGCGGTGAGCAGCGCCTCGGTCTCGGTCGACCGGGCCTTGTTGAAGAGGTCGCGGATCATGTAGCCGACGACATAGCCGAGCAGCGAGCCGAGGCGCGGCGTATCGTTGAAGCGCGCCCGATAGGCCTCGACGAAGGCCTTGTGGCCGTTGGTCTCGATTTGCTCCCAAGGGTAGCCGGTGACGATCCAGCCCTCGGGCGTCTCCTCGCCGAGCGGCATGATATATTCCGGCTCGCCGGTCAGCAGGCTGACCACCGTGCGCCCTTCGAACAGGCCGCGCGTATTGCCCTCGCGCACGAAGGCCGGCAGGTCGGCGCCGAACAACACGTTGAAGATGCCGTCCGGCTTCATCTGGGCGAGCGCACCGACGGTGGCGCCCGCATCGACGCGGCCGAGCGCCGGGAACTGCTCGCCGACCACCTCGAAGCCGGGCACGGCGGCGGCCATCAGCTTCTTGAAATTGGCTGCGGCGGACTGGCCGTATTCATAGTTCGGCGCGACGATCGCCCAGCGCTTGAAGCCTTTGCCTTTGGCCGCCTCGACCAGCATCTTGGTCTGCATGTAGGTATTGGCGCGGACGCGATAGGTGAAGCGGTTGCCACTCGCCATGGTCAGCGCGTCGGTCAGCGGTTCGGTCGCGAGATAGAGGATCTTGCGCTGGTTGGCGAAATCGGCGAGCGCGAGACCGACATTCGACAGGAAGGCGCCGGCGATGAAGGTGACGTTCTCACGCGTCACCAGTTCCTCGGCGACGCGCACGGCATCGCCCGGGCTCGATCCGTCGTCGCGGAACACGATCTCCAGCGGCCGTCCGCCGAGGCCGGTCAGGCCGCCGGCCCGGTTGATCTCGTCCTGGGCGAGCTGCAGCGCGTTGCGGTAGGGCACCGCGAAGGCCGCCATGCGGCTGTAGGAATTCAGTTCGCCGACGCGCACCGGTGCGCCCTGGGCGGCGGCCGGCTGGGCGCCGATCGCAAGGCCTGTCGCGGCCAGTCCGCCGACCACGGCGCGGCGGGACGGATTCTGTGTGCTCATGGAAAATTCTCCCCCTCGAAGCCTGCTGGCGGAGAACCGCCGTTCCATCTCTGGTGACGTCCCCCGTTGGCTTTTCCTCGGGAGATCATTCGTAAGCGAACGATACCGGCTTCATGGCCGCTGGCAAGAGGGCATTTGGAATTTCTTGAAACTGGTCGGCGGGGTGCCGGCCGGGCCCTCGCGCCTCAGGCAGCCAGCGCGCCCGCCGGCCTGATCCGGCCGACCTCGATGCCGTTCCAGTTGGTCAGAACCGGGTTCAGGAAGCGTGAAAAGGCTGTTTTCTCGTCGTCGCTCATCGGGACGAAACGCTGGATCAGCGCTGCCATCATGACCTCGGCGGCACGCGAGGTGCCGTCGGCGCATTTCAGCGCAATGCCGAGACCCTGGTCGGGGAAGGTGGCGCAGAACACGCCTTCCGCGCCTGTCTTCACGAAGGCGCGCGCACCGAGGAGCGTCATGACGCCGGTGCAGAAGCGGCCGGTGCCGGCCACCATGTAGGGCTCGGCGGCGCAGGCTGCGCGCAGGCGGGCGAAGGCCTTGGCGCGTTCCGGCCCGACACCCAGGCCGGTGCCGAAACGGGCAAAGCCGCGGGCGAGGCGATCGAGGGGTATGGCATAGGTCGGGATCGAGCAGCCGTCGGTGCCGGCCGCGACCGTCTCGTCGAGCCTGGTATCGGTGACTTCGCCGACCGCCTCGGCGACGAAACGCTGCACCCGATGCTCGCGGCCGACATAGCCCCCGGGATCGATCCCCTCGGCGCAGGCGAAGCAGACGAAGCCGGCGTGCTTGCCGGAGCAGTTGTTGTGCAGGGCGGTCGGCGCCCCGCCGTCTCGGGCGAGCGCCTGGGTGGACGCGGCGTGCATCGGCCAATGGGCGCCGCATTCCAGCGTTTCGACGGATCGGCCGGCCTTCGCCAGCATGGCAGCCGCTGTTGCCGCGTGGCGCGGTTCGCCGCCATGGGAGGAGCAGGCCAGGGCGAGCTCGGCATCGCCGAAGCCATAACGTGCGGCGGCGCCGCTCTCGATCAGCGGCAGCGCCTGCAGCGCCTTGATCGCCGAGCGCGGATAGACCGGCCGCTCGGTCTCGCCGCAGGCAAAGGCGACCTTGCCGGCGGCATCGACGACCACGGCACTGCCGCGGTGGACGCTTTCGACGGCCGTGCCGCGCAGGACTTCGACGACGACGGCTGGATCGGTCATGACAGGCGCCTTTTGCAGGAAACGGTGCGTTCTAGCACCGGCAAGGGGCGCGGGCGATGATTCAATGCAGGCGGAACGGCTCGACCATCGGTCCCTGAGGCGTCAAGGTCACCCAGTGGTCGGGCGGCACGGCGCGCCAGCGCTGGCCATCCATGTCGAGCGGTTCGGAGACGACCAGCCAGCCAGTCTCCGTCCGGCCGCAATAGAGCGTCGGCGGCCGCTCGTCGGAGGCGAAGCGCACGGCGTGAATGGTTTCGCCGTCGGTGAAGCAGGCGGTGAAACGCAGCGGCGCATTGGCGCCCGCTTTCGTCATGGCCTCGACGATGTCGACGAGCGTGCGGCGCGTCGCCGTCATGGCATCGTCCGCAAGGCCATGGGCGCGCATCAGGAGAAAGATGAGCTCGGAATCGGTCGCGCCCTGCCGTTCGCCGTAGAGCGCATCGGGGATCAGGCTTTCGAGGCGGCGGCGGACCAGCGGAAAGTCGCCGATCTGGCCGTTGTGGACGAACAACCAGGGGCCGCCGGCGAAGGGATGGCAGTTGACCCGGCTGGTCGGGGTGCCGGTGGAGGCGCGCACATGCGCGAGGAACAGGCGGCTGCGCACCTGATGCGCAATGGCGCGCAGGTTCTCATCCGACCAGGCCGGCATGATGTCGCGGAACAGGCCCGGCACGGCGCGTTCGCCGTACCAGCCAATGCCGAAGCCGTCGGCATTGATGCCGGTCTTGGCCTCGTGGGCGCAACGGCTCTGGGCGATCAGGGAATGGCAGGGCTGGAACAGCAATTCGTCGACGAAGACCGGTTCGCCGGAATAGGCCATCCAGCGGCACATGGTCGTCCTGCCTATTCAGCCGCCTGGGTGGTCGTCTCGACCGTGCCCTGCGGGGCATGGCTGCGGGCATTCATGTCCGCCACCATCTTGCGCACCGTGGTGGAGGCGGTCTTTTCGAACAGGAAGGGCAGGAAAGCGTGCACGAAGGCGCAGAAGGCGCAGAACAGGAACGTGCCGCAATAGCGCATGGCGGCGCCGAAATGCTCGAAATAGCTCTCGCCGACCGCATGGGGATGGCGAGTGAAGGCGGATCTGGCGCGAGCGAGCATGAAGGCCTCGGCGAACGAATTCAGGATCCTTTGACGATACCGCCGGCCAGCCGGGACGGATTCCCAATCTGGCGACAGAAAAACATTGCATTGTGGACAGAATCTCACAATTCGCTAATTTCGTGGGATGCCATCTCAATCGCCCGCACTCGACGCTTACGACAAATCCATCATGCGCGAGATTCAGCGCGATTCCAGCTTGTCGATCGAAGCCCTCGCCGAACGCGTCCATCTCTCCCGCAATGCCTGCTGGCGCCGGCTGAAGCGGCTGGAGGAGGAAGGCTTCATCGCCGCCCGCGTGGCGCTGGCCGATCCGGTCAAGCTCAACCTGGAGCTCACCGTGTTCATCGCCGTGCGCACGGCCCGTCACGATGCCGCCTGGGCGGAGCGCTTCCACACGGTCGTGCGCGACATTCCCGAACTGATCGGCGCCTACCGGACGGCCGGCGAGATCGACTACATCCTGCACGCGCGGGTGCCCGACGTCGCCGCCTATGACCGCCTCTACAAGAAGCTGACCAGCCGGATCGACATGCAGGATGTCTCGGCGAGTTTCGTGATGGAGGAGATCAAGGAGGTCACCGCCCTGCCGCTCGATTTCGTCTGAGCAGCGGCAGGCGCTGAGTGGCCCACTGGCCCGCTGGCGCAGAGGGCCCGGTTCTCTACCGTCCGGTCGCCCAATGGCGCGCCTGGGACAGCAGCGCGAAGGCAGTGGCATCCGGCTCATCCAGCATGGCTCGGTCGAAACGCGCGCCATGTTCGGGACGCTTCAGCCAGTCCGCGACCAGAAGCTCCGCTTCAGGGGCATAGTCGGAGAACGGGGAAAAGACTCTCGGCGTCTTGTCGTGCGACCAGATGTTGACGTCGAGCGAGCAGACGAAGGCGGCAAGCTGCAGGCTCGCAAGCCGCGAGCCGTCGGCATCCCAGAGGGCGAGCAGCGGCGCGACGTCGCCGCCGCCGACCGCGATCGCCTGAAGCGTCCAGCCGATATCGGCTTCGTTCAAGCCCAGCGTGCCGTCGCTGAACAGGAAGCGGGCCGGTCGCGCTGCCAACGCTTGGCGGAAGAGCGCGCGATAGAAGGCGTCGATCGCGGCGATTTCGGCCGCTGGCCAATTGGTCCGATAGCTGGCGTAGGGAACGCGTTCGGTGCCGGCGCCGAGCCCCTTGAAGCCGAGCACATCGTCGAGGCTGCAGACATTGGCGCCCTCAGCCGTCAATTCGCACATGCGGGGCAGAAAGTGCCGGAGGAGATCATCGTTCCGCCCGTGGGCGGAATTGGTGAACTCCCTGATCAGCAACAGCGGCAGCCTTCGCCGTGGCGTCGAGGCCATGGCCTTTTCGTGGTCGGGAGAGACGCAGCAATTGCAGGTGCAGACGCCGATCGGCGCCACGAGCGGCAGCGCAGGGAAGACCCGGTAGGCCTCTTCCACCGCGTCACGGAGCTCTGGCGTCATGCCGGCCATCGCGCGCCTCTCGGGCTTCGGCGGCTCAGGCGGGCCTGAACAGGCCGTCGAGCGCCGGTGGCCCATCCGTGGTCACCAGGCCGCGGCCGACGAGGTCTTCGAGATGGGCGAAGACGCTGAGCCCGGCCGCGCCCGTCAGGCGCGGATCCAGCCCCTCGTAGATCGCCGCGACGATGGCGGGGATCGCCCTGTCGCCGGCGGCGATCCGCTTCATGATCGAAGCCTCGCGCTGCAGGCGGTGATGGGCAAGCGCGCGCATGAAGCGCTGGGGTTCGTGCACGGCGCCGCCATGGCCGGGCCAGAAGATCGCCTCCGACCGGGCGCGCAGCTTTTCGAGCGATGCCATGTAGTCGCCCATCGAACCGTCGGGCGGCGCGACGATCGAGGTCGACCAGGCCATGACGTGATCGCCGGAGAGCAGGCTGTTCTCCTCGCGCAGCGCGAAGGCCATGTGGTTGGCGCAATGGCCCGGCGTGAACACGCCCTCCAGCGTCCAGCCCGGGCCACTGACGACGGCGCCGTCGGCGAGCGCGAGGTCGGGCGTGAAGTCCTTGTCGCCCGAGGCGTCCAGCGCATTGGTCTCGCCGAGATTGAGCGGCCGGGCCGCGCGGTGCGGGCCCTCGGCATAGACGGTCGCGCCCGTCGCCATCTTGACCGCCGGCGTCGCCGGCGAGTGGTCGCGATGGGTGTGGGTGACGAGGATCGCCTCCACCGTCTCGCCCTTCACCGCGGCCAGGACGGCGGCGGCATGCGCGGCATTGTCGGGACCGGGATCGACGATCGCCACGCGGCCATGGCCGACGATATAGGTGACGGTGCCCTTGAACGTGAAGGGGCCGGGATTGGGACAGAGCACGCGGCGGATCAGGGGCGACAGGGTCTCGACCCGGCCGGGGACCGCATCGTCGTCACGCTCGAAAGGAATGTCGTCGGCCATTCTGCCTCGCCGGAAGGATCTGGACCGGCTGATCACGCCAGCCGCCGTGGAACCGGAGCGCAAACGATCATCACAAGGCCGGGGCGGTGGCAACCTGTCCGTCCGACGGGCCGCCCCGCGCCGGGATCGCAAAGGCCAGGCGGGCGCGCTCGATTTCGACCAGCTTGGCTTCGAACAGGCTCCAGTCGTCGCGTTCGGCGATCGGCGCCCAGAGCGCCTCGACCTGGTCGATCAGCAGCGTCGCCGGCGCCTCGCCCTCGAAATAGGTTTGCGCCTCGGCCGTCCAGCTGCGTGGCTCATGCGCCTCCAGGGCCTTGAGGAGACGCGCGAAGGCCTCGCCTGAATAAAGCCCGGCCTGCGGGCTCGCGGCGGCGAAGGCTTTGCGCGGTGCGCCGCCGTGCCAGTCGAACACGGTGCGCTCGAAACCCGCCTTGGAACCGTGCAGGAACTGGAAGAACGCCCCCAGCAGCTCGTCGTCGGCCGCTTCGTCCTTCGCCGTGACGCCAAGCCGCAGGCAGACCACGCGGCGCAGGGCGTCGTTGAAGGCCGGGCCATAGGTCTTCAGCGCGTCTTCGAGCGGCGCGACCGGCGCGACAAGGGTCAGGCATTCGGCGAAGCGCTCGAGGTTCCAGGCGACCGAGCCCGGTTGGCGGCCATAGGCATAAAGCCCGGTTTCGTCGAAATAGGCGGCGGTGAAGCCGGGCTCGTAGGTCGGCAGGAAGCGCCAGGGGCCGTAGTCGAAGCTCTCGCCGGTGATCACCATGTTGTCGGTGTTGAGCACGCCGTGCACGAAGCCGGCGAGCATCCATTCCGCGACCATGGCGCCGCTTGCCCGCGCCACCGCCTCGAGCAGGGCGGGGGCTTCCTGCGCCGGGTCGCCGCCGCGGCCCGCGCCGGGATGGTAGTGCTTGACGCAGTGGGCGACGAGCCTTGCCGTGCGGGCGGCGTCGTTCTCGGCCAGAAGGCGCTGGAACGTGCCGAAGCGGACATGGCTGTGGGAGAGCCGCACCAGAACGGACGAGCGTGTCGGCGAGGGCTCGTCGCCGCGCACCAGTTCTTCTCCGGTCTCGATCAGCGACAGGCTTTTCGACGTATAGACGCCGAAGGCTTCGAGCAGGGCGGTGGCCAGCACCTCGCGCACGCCGCCCTTCAGGGTCAGCCGGCCATCGCCGGAACGCGAATAGGGCGTGCGGCCGGAGCCCTTGGTTCCGAGGTCGAGGAGGCGGCCCTGGTCGTCACGAACCTGCGCGAACAGGAAGCCTCGCCCATCGCCGAGGTCGGGATTGTAGGTGCGGAACTGGTGGCCGTGATAGCGCAGCGCCAGCGGCTCCGTCATGTTGTCGGGCAGGGGCTCGAACCGGCCGAAATGGGCGATCCAGGCGGCCTCGTCGAGATCGCCGAGGCCGATATGGCCGGCCCAGCGCTGGTTGCGGTAGCGCAGGACGGTCTTCGGGAAGACCGCTGGCCGCACGGCATCGAAATAGCCGGGGCCGAGATCGGTATGGGCGGTCGACGGACGATAGGTCGCGCCAGGGGTCGGGTCGGCTGTCGGTCGATGCGAGGTCATGACGGAGCCATCCTGGGCCGGTTGTGCCGGATCAGGCCACCGCTTTGCCGGAGGCGAGCTGGCGGCCGATATCGGCAAGGATCTCATACGAGCGCAGCCGCGCGCCATGGTCGTAGATCGCCGCGACCACCATCAACTCGTCGACGCCGGTATTGGCGAGGAAATGCGCGAGGCCGCGCCGGACCGTCTCGGCCGAGCCCACGAAGGAATAGGTCAGCGTCCGCTCGGCCTGGATCTTCTCGTGCGGCGTCCAATAGGTCTCGATATCGTCGATCGGCGGCTGCAGTTGGCCGCGCGTGCCGCGGAACATGTTGGCACGCTGCTGCTGCGAGGAGGTGAACAGCCGCCGTGCCTCGGCATCGGTATCGGCGGCGATGACATTGATGCCGGCCATGGTGCGCGGCTTGTCGAGCTGTTCGGATGGCGTGAATTTCGCCCGGTAGACCTCCAGCGCCTGGATCAGCGCGTCCGGCGCGAAATGCGAGGCGAAGGCGTAGGGCAGGCCCAGCATGGCGGCAAGCTGGGCGCCGAACAGGCTCGAGCCGAGGATCCAGATCGGCACCTTGGTGCCGGCGCCGGGAACGGCCTGGATCACCTGGCCGGGCTGGACGGGGGCGAGGAAGGCCTGCACCTCCAGCACGTCCTGGGGGAAATTGTCGGCCTCCATCGGGTCGACGCGCAGGGCCCGCAGCGTGCGCTGGTCCGTGCCCGGCGCCCGGCCGAGGCCGAGATCGATGCGGCCGGGATAGAGCTCCTCGAGCGTTCCGAACTGCTCGGCGACCACCATGGGCGCGTGGTTGGGCAGCATGATGCCGCCCGACCCGACCCGGATCGTCGACGTGCCGCCCGCGACATAGCCGATGGCGACCGCTGTCGCGGCACTGGCGATGCCGACCATGTTGTGATGCTCGGCGAGCCAGAAGCGCTTGTAGCCGAGGCGTTCGGCATGACGCGCGAGATCGAGCGAATTGCGCAGGGCCTGGCCCGGGGTCGACCCCTCGACGACGGGGGCAAGGTCGAGAACCGACAGTTCGGCCATTCTGTGCATCTCCGGGCTTCAGCCCGGTTCAGATAGGCAGGACGGCCGGCAACCACAATGCGCGCGGCGCGCAGACGAGCCCAGCGGGCAGAGCACGCTTGCCCGCGCGGGTGCGCGGCTCAGCCGTCGCCACCGCCACAGTCGCCGCCACCGCCACCGCAGCCCATCCAGCCGCCGCTATCACGGCAATAGGAGCTTGCCGAGGCGACGGAGCCGGTCTCCCCAGGGTTGAGGAAGGGCAGGAAACGCGAGCGTCCGGGCCGCCGTTCCCAGAGAATGGACAGGGTGAGCGTGCCCGCGACGAAGATGAGGCCGAGCAGAGCTCCGAAAGCCGTCCGGACCATCGTCCAGCTGTCGATCATCGCCGCTCTCCACAGATCGAGGACCGTGTCTGGCTTGCCGTGGAGGCCGGGGGCGCCGGGCTCCGCGCGGCTGGACCATACCATGTCGGCGGCTGTCTTGGCGACCAGGCCGCCGCCGAACGCATGACACGGGGCCGCGGCTTTCGGCCGGCCGTCGTTCAGGCTCGGCCGGGAACCTCGACCCTGACGGCCAGAATCTGGGCTTCCCGGGCCGCCTTGCGGGCCTCTTCGTGGAAGTCCGGCGCCGTGCAGATGAACAGGGTTCGCCCGTCCTCGCCACCCAGTGTGCAGGCGAAGACGCCCGTGCCCGGCTGGATTTCGTCGAGGATGGCGCCGCCTTCCCGCACCCGCAGAACGCGGCCGCCGACGGCGTCGGCGATCCACCAGGCGCCTTCCGCGTCGATGCCGCCGCCGTCGGGAGCGACAACCAGCTGCCCATCGAAAATCTTGGCCATGTCGCGATCGGCCGGCAGGTCGGCAAACCGGGCCCAGACGCGCCAGTTCGACAGGCTGCCGTCGGCCGCGACATCGAAGGCGCTGACCCGGTTGCCGAGCGTTTCGTTGACGAGCAGCAGCCGGCCGTCGAGGAGGGCGCTGCCGTTCGGGAACCACAGGTCTTCGGCAGCGACCGTCACCGTGCCGTCCGGATCGACCCTGAGGAGCCGCGTCGGCTCGAGCGGCGCGCCGCCCATGAGGTCGAAGCCGAAATTGCCGACATAGGCCCGGCCGGCCGCGTCCACCACCATGTCATTGGCAAAGCCGGCGACATGGGGGCTCAGCTCGGCGTGAACGGTGAGCTTGCCGTCGGCTTCGCGCCTCAGAATCCGCGCGTCGCGCATCGATACGACCAGCAGCCGGCCATCCGGCAGCCAGCCGAGGCCGGAGGGCTGGTTCGGCACATGCGCTTCGGCGCGCAGGTCGCCGCCGTCCTCCCGGACGGACAGGACGCGATGCGTATAGAAATCGGAAAACCACAGGCGGTCGTCGCGCCAGCGTGGGGCTTCGGCGAAGGACAGGGCGGGAACGACGACTTTGATGTCACGGCTCATGGCGGTCTCCTCGGCCGATCCCGGCGCGCGCGGAAAGGCATCATGCCGGCTCAAGCGAGCAGTTGAGCAACAATCCCGGCATCAGCACAAGCCGCCGGCCCGGCGGGCTCGCAAGGCCGTCCTGCGCCCGTCAGTTCCGAGTCGAATCGAGCTGCGCCAGGGCCTCGCGCACCATGTCGGCCTTGTGCTGCAGGTGTTCGCGCATGATCTGCGACAGCGCGGCGGCGTCACGCGCCCGCAGCGCGGCCATCATCCGCTCGTGGTCGTCCACCGCCTCGGCCCAGCGTTCGGCCGATTTGCGCGCGACGAAGCGCACCGCGTGAATGCGCACCATCAGCGTCTGGTAGAGCGCGGAGAGCGTGGCGTTGCCGGCAATCTCGAAGATCGCCTCGTGGATCGCCCGGTTCAGCCGGGAATAGGGCACCCACTCGTCGGCCTGCCAATGCCGCACCATGGTGGCATGCATGGTTTCCAGCCGTTTCAGGGCCGGTGCGGTCAGACGTTCGCAGGCGAGCTCGCCGGCAAGCGCTTCCAGCATGCCCATGATCGGAAACAGCTCCTCCACCGCTTCGGGCGCGATCCGGGCCACCGTCGCGCCGCGGTTCGGCGTGAGCTGCACCAGGCCTTCGGCTGCGAGCACCTTGAGCGCCTCGCGCAGCGGCGTGCGCGACACGCCGAAGCGGTCGCACAGGTCCGGCTCGGAGATCTTGTCGCCGGCCCGCAGCGAGCCGTCGACGATCATGTCGCGCAGGCGCTCCACCAGTTCGGTCGACAGTGAACGGCGCGCAATGAGCGGGTGTTCGTTCATGTCAGGCGCCCATGTCCCTCATGCGGCTTTCGCCGCCCCCTTCCGGGCCTCGGCAAGATAGGCCATGGCCGCCGCGACGCCGCCGGCGCGATGCGGAACGCCGGCGAGGCCGAGGCCCATTTCGACCCCGGCCAGCGCGCCGACGATGGTGAGGTCATTGGTATCGCCGAGATGGCCGATGCGGAAGACCCGCTTGGCGACCTTGCTGAGGCCGGTGCCGAGCGACATGTCGAAGGCGTCGAGGATGACCGCGCGCAGCGTGTCGGCATCGTGGCCGTCCGGCATGACCACGGCGGTCAGCGACGAGGAGTAATATTTCGGTTCGCGGCAGAGGATGTCGAGGCCCCAGGCGCGCACGGCCCGGCGGGTCGCCTCGGCGTGCCGGTCGTGCCGGGCAAAGACATTGTCTAGGCCCTCCTCATGCAGCATGTCGATCGCCTCGCCGAGGCCGTAGAGCATGTTGGTGCCCGGCGTATAGGGGAAGTAGCCGGTCTTGTTCGCGGCGATCATCTCGTCCCAGCCCCAGAAGCTCTTGGGCAGCCGAGCCGCGCGCGCGACGGCCAGAGCCTTGTCCGAGACGGCATTGAACGACAGGCCGGGCGGCAGCATCAGGCCCTTCTGCGAGCCGGCGACCGTGACGTCGACGCCCCATTCGTCGTGGCGATAGTCGATGGAGGCGAGCGAGGAGATGGTGTCGACCATCAGGAGGGCCGGATGGCCGGCCGCGTCGATGGCGCGCCGCACCTCGTCGATCCGCGACGTGCAGCCGGTCGAGGTCTCGTTGTGCACGACGCAGACCGCCTTGAAGGCATGCGTCCTGTCCTCGCGCAGCGCCGCCTCGATGGCGGCGGCGTCCGCGCCGCTGCGCCAGTCCGACGCGATGAAGGTCGCTTCGAGGCCGAGCTTGTCGGCCATGGTCTTCCAGAGCGTGGCGAAATGGCCGGTCTCGACCATCAGCACCTTGTCGCCCGGCGACAGCGTGTTGCTGAGCGCGGCCTCCCAGGCGCCGGTGCCGGAGGCCGGATAGATCACCACATGGCCCTTGGTCTTGAAGATCGTCTGCATGCCGTCGAGCACCCGGCGGCCGAGCTTGCCGAAATCAGGGCCGCGATGGTCGATCGTCGGCAGGGCGATGGCGCGCAGGATCCGATCGGGCACCGGCGTCGGGCCGGGGATCTGCAGGAAATGCCGGCCGGCGATGCGGGGCGCGTTCTGGGCCATGGAAATCTCCTCGGCGAGGGGTGTCGGAAAAGCCCTCTTGCCAGAATGAATAATGAATGCAAAATTCAAGTCAAGGCCGTCGTGAGGCCGCCCTTGCGGCGGTCGCAGCGGCTCCCGGCGGGCATTGCGACAGCGGCGCGCGGCGCGGAACATGGCGTGTGGGACGGGACGAATGGCAGGCTCGGCGGCTCAAGCATCAGGCACTCTCGAGCGGCGCCTCAGGGCCGAGCTGAAGGGCGATGTGCTCTTCGACGCCTTCTCGCGCGGGCGCTATGCGACGGACGCCTCGATCTATCAGATCATGCCGACCGGCGTGGTCGTGCCCGAGACCATGGACGATGCGGTCCGCGCCATCGCGATTGCCCGCGAAGAGGGCGTGACGGTGCTGCCGCGGGGCGGCGGCACGTCGCAATGCGGCCAGACCGTCAATGCCTCGCTGGTCGTCGACTGCTCGAAGCGGCTGAACCGCATCCTCGATCTGGATGTCGCCGGCCGCACCGCGCGGGTCGAGCCGGGCATCGTGCTCGACGATCTCAACCGCCAGCTGAAGAGGCACGGGCTGTGGTTCCCGGTCGACGTCTCGACCGCCTCGCGCGCCACGATCGGCGGCATGACCGCCAACAATTCCTGCGGCGGCCGCTCGCTGCGCTACGGCACCATGCGCGACAACGTCCTGGCGGTGGAGGCGGCCCTCGCCAATGGCGAGCGGCGCTGGTTCGGCGAGGTGACGCGGGCCGAGGCGATGCGCAATGATGGCGACCTTCTGACCCGCGATCTCCTGGCGCTCGGCGAGCGCGAGGCGGCGGAGGTGGCGGAGCGCTTTCCGAAAGTGCAGCGCCGTGTCGGCGGCTACAATCTGGACGCGCTCGCGCCGAACGGCCCGACCAACAACATGGCGCATATCCTGGTCGGCTCCGAGGGCACCCTCGGCTTCACCACGGCGGTCGACATCAGGCTCTGGCCGCTCATCGGCCCGAAGGTCTTCGGCATCTGCCATTTCGGAGCCTTCCACGAGGCGATGGACGCGGCCCAGCATCTGGTCGCGCTCGCGCCGATCGCCATCGAGCTTGTCGATCGCACCATGATCGGCCTTGCTCGCGACATCGCCATGTTCCGCCCGACCATCGAACGGGTGGTGCGCGGCGACCCGGATGCCCTGCTGGTGGTCGAATTCGCTGAGGCGAGCGAAGC
This sequence comes from bacterium YEK0313, assembly GCA_000751295.2. Lineage (NCBI taxonomy): Bacteria > bacterium YEK0313. Next base: position 288,155 of record CCMO02000001.1, on the reverse strand, counting down.
GGACAATCTCGGCAAGCTGAAGGAGCTCGAGACGCTGATGGGCGATCTCGGCTTCGGCTGGGACCGGCCGGGCGCCCGCTTCGGCGGTGTCATGCCGGTCATCGAGCCGGCGTGGCAGGCGGCGGTCACCGAGATGCGTTCCTCGGGCCTCAACATCATGATGAGCATGAAGGAGGCCGGCAAGCCGGTCTCCTTCGTCGAGGATTGCGCCGTTCCGCTGAAGGACCTCGCAGCCTATACGGCCGGACTCACCGAGATCTTCAGGGCGCACGGCACCACCGGCACCTGGTATGCCCACGCCTCCGTCGGCTGCCTGCATGTGCGCCCTGTGCTCAACATGAAGCTCGACGTCGACGCGAAGCGCATGCGCTCCATGGCCGAGCAGGCTTTTGCGCTGGTGCGCCGATACAAGGGATCGCATTCCGGCGAGCATGGCGACGGCATCGTCCGTTCCGAGTTCCACGAGCAGATGTTCGGCAGCCGGCTGGTCCGCGCCTTCGAGGAGGTGAAGGATCGCTTTGATCCCGCCGGCCTGTACAATCCGGCCAAGATCGTACGGGCGCCGCGCATGGACGACCGCAGCCTGTTCCGCTATCCGCCGGACTATCGCGGCGCGGAGATCACCCCCGCGCTCGACTGGTCGGCCTATCCCGGTGCCTCGCAAGGCTTCCTCGGCGCCATCGAGATGTGCAACAACAACGGCACGTGCCGGAAGCTCGACGGCGGCGCCATGTGTCCGAGCTATCGCGTGACGCGCGACGAGCAGCATGTCACGCGCGGCAGGGCCAATACCTTGCGCCTCGCCATGACCGGCCAGCTCGGGCCCGACGCGCTGACCGGGCCCGACATGGCCGAAAGCCTGAAGCTCTGCGTCTCCTGCAAGGCCTGCAAGCGCGAATGTCCGACTGGCGTCGACATGGCGCGCATGAAGATCGAGGTGACCGCGGCGCGGCGGGCCGCCCATGGCGCGAGCCTGCACGACCGGCTGGTGGCGCACCTGCCGCGCTATGCCGGCCTCGCGTCGAGACTGCCCTGGCTTCTGAACCTGCGCGACCGGCTGCCCGGGCTCGCCGCGCTGTCGGAAAAGCTCGCCGGCTTCTCCGCGCGCCGCTCGCTGCCGGCCTGGCGCTCGGACGTCTTCTCGCCGCCCGCGCCGAGCGAAGGGCGGGAAGGCGGGCGCGAGGTCGTGCTGCTGGCCGACACGTTCAACCGCGCCTTCGAACGGGAGAACCTCGACGCGGCGGTCGCGGTGCTGCTGGCCGGCGGCTATCGGGTGCATCATGCACGGGCCGCCGACGGCTCGAAACGGAACCTCTGCTGCGGCCGGACCTACCTTGCCACCGGCATGGTCGATCATGCCCGCGCGGAGGCCGAGCGGCTCGTCGCGGCGCTCGAACCCTTCGCCGCACGCGGCGTGCCGGTGATCGGGCTCGAGCCCTCCTGTCTCTTCACCCTGCGCGACGAGATCCCGGCGCTGCTGCGCAGTCCGGCGAGCGAAACGGTCGCGGGCGCGGCCGTCCTGTTCGAGGAATTCATCGCGGCCGAGGCCAAGGTCGGCCGGCTGGCGTTGCCGCTCCACCCGCTGGGCGAGACCAAGGTCCTGCTGCACGGCCATTGCCATCAGAAGGCCTTCGGCGCGATGGGGGCGGTGGAGGGTACCTTGCGCCTGGTGCCCGGCCTCGCGGTTGAGACCGTGGAGAGCTCCTGCTGCGGCATGGCCGGTGCCTTCGGCTATCACCGCGACACGATCGACGTGTCGCTCGCCATGGCCGAGCTGTCGCTGCTGCCGGCGGTCCGCAAGGCCGGACCCGACCATATCGTGGTCGCCGACGGCACGTCCTGCCGGCATCAGATCGCCGACGGCGCGGGGCGCGAGGCGGTGCATGTCGCGCGGGTGCTCGCGCAAAGCCTTGCTGCCGGCGAGGCCCGGTCATGACCGGGCCGCAGCGGCAGCGCAGCCTGTTCCGCCGGTGCGCAGGCGGTTGTGCTACGTATTTTCACGCGCTGCAGGCGTTTGAATTCCGGGTCGGCGGAACTACTGTCCGACAACAACGACAAAAAAGACCTTCCAGGCGAGGACAACCCCATGGCTCTGGCCGAGACCGCGGCTCCTGACGCGAGCGCCGGTGCCGCAGCCGCCCGCGGCAAGGGCGGCGAGGCGCTTTTGAGCGTGCGCGACCTGCATGTTCACTTCCACACCTCGCGCGGCATCGTCCGGGCGGTCGAAGGTGTCTCCTACGATGTTCATCCGGGCGAGATCCTCGCGATCGTCGGGGAAAGCGGCTGCGGCAAGTCGGTTTCTTCGCTGGCCGTGATGGGCCTGCTCGCCAGGCCCGCCGGCCGGGTCGAGAAGGGCGAGATCCTGTTCGAGGGCCGCGATCTGCTCAAGCTCGCCGCCGAGGACATGCGCGCCATCCGTGGCCGCGACATCGCGATGATCTTCCAGGAGCCGATGACCTCGCTCAATCCGGTGCTCACGATCGGCTTGCAGGTGATGGAACCGCTGCTGATCCATCTCGCCATGAGCGAGGCCGAGGCGCGGACGCGGGCCGTGGAACTGCTGACGCTGGTCGGCATCACCGATCCCGAGCGGCGGCTCGATCAGTATCCGCACCAGATGTCCGGCGGCATGCGCCAGCGCATCATGATCGCCATCGGGCTGGCCTGTAATCCCAAGTTGATCATTGCCGACGAGCCGACCACCGCGCTCGACGTCACCATCCAGGCGCAGATCCTGGAACTGATGAAGGACCTGTCGCGGCGGCTCGGCATCGCGATGGTGATCATCACCCACAATCTCGGCATCGTCGCGCGCTACGCCGATCGGGTCGCCGTCATGTACGCCGCGCGGATCGTCGAGACCGGCTCGGCCGACGACATTTTCCTAGCGCCGCGCCATCCCTATACGGTCGGCCTGATGCGCTCGGTGCCCCGGCTCGACCGGCCGCGCGGCCAGCGCCTGGAAACGATCGAGGGCATGCCCCCGGACCTGCGCTCGCCGCCGGTAGGCTGCCGTTTCGCGCCGCGCTGTCCGGCGAAGATCGCGAGGTGCGAGACGGCGGCACCGGAGCTGGACCCGGTCGGGGAGGGGCACTGGGCCCGCTGCCACCGCTCGGCGGAGCTTGCCGCGGGGCTGGAGGTCTTTGCCGGCACGGGCGGCGAGCCCCAGGGCGCGATCGACTATGCGGGTGCCCCGCTCCTCTCGGTCGAAGGCCTGAAGACGCATTTCCTGGTGTCGCGCAAGACCTCCTGGATCACCGCCGAGCTTGCCACCGTCAAGGCCGTCGACGACGTCTCCTTTGCCATCCGCAAGGGCGAGACCCTCGGCCTCGTCGGCGAATCCGGCTGCGGCAAGACCACGGTCGGCCGCACCGTGCTGCGCCTGGAGACCCCGACCGAGGGCGCCATCCGCTTCGAGGACCGCGACCTCGCCGGCCTCTCCCAGAAGGACCTGAGGCCGGTGCGGCGGCGCATGCAGGTGGTGTTCCAGGATCCGTTCTCGTCGCTCAACCCGCGCATGACCGTCGGCGACATCATCGCCGAGCCGATGCTGGTGCACGGCATTGTCGCGACCAAGGCCGAAGCGCGCGCCAAGGTCGACGACTATCTCACCCGGGTCGGCCTGTTTCCCTACATGGCCGAGCGCTATCCGCACGAAATGTCGGGCGGCCAGCGCCAGCGCATCGGCATCGCCCGGGCGCTCGCCTTCCAGCCCGACCTGATCGTCTGCGACGAGCCCGTCTCCGCGCTCGACGTGTCGATCCAGGGCCAGGTCATCAACCTGCTCGAGGATCTCAAGCGGACCTTCGACCTGACCTTCCTGTTCATCGCGCACGATCTTGCCGTAGTGCGGCACATCTCGGACCGGATCGTCGTGATGTATCTCGGGCGGATCATGGAGGTCGCCGATCGCGACGCGCTCTATGCCGAGCCGCTGCACCCCTATACCCGCGCGCTCCTGGACGCCGCACCGGTGCCGGATCCGGTGAAGGAGCGGGCGCGCCAGCCGCGGGCGCTCGCGGGTGAAATTCCCTCGCCGCTCAACCCGCCGAAAGGCTGTGTGTTTCACACCCGCTGTCCGCTTGCCGACGACCATTGCCGGGCCGTGGTTCCGGCGCCGCGCGAGCGGGCCGGTCATATCGTCGCGTGCCACAAGGCCTGAGGAGACGGACCCGCTTCAGAGCATGATCCATCGATGATCCAACAAGACGGCCGAAGCCGCTGAATTTTGGAGGAAGGACGCCTTATGATGAAACATCTCGCCCTCGGGCTCGCCCTGGCCCTGACCACGACAGGCGCGGCGCTCGCCCAGACGCCGCAGCCCGCGCGCGGCGGCACCTTGAATTTCGCCGTGGTCTCCGATCCGCCGAACTACGACTGCCACGCGCACGAGACCTATGTGGTGGTGCAGTCGGTCGGGCCGTTCTATTCGACGCTGCTGAAGTTCGACATGGCGCGCTATCCGGAGGTCAAGGGCGATCTCGCCAAGTCCTGGGCGGTCTCGCCCGATGGTCTCACCTATACGTTCCAGCTCAATCCCGGCGTCACATTTCACGACGGCTCGCCGCTGACATCGGCCGATATCAAGGCGACCTACGAGCGCCTGCGCAATCCGCCCGCCGGCGTCGTCTCGCTGCGCCAGGCGACCTTCGCGGACATCGCCGCGATCGAGACGCCGTCGCCGACCGAGATCGTGTTCAAGCTCTCGGCACCGAACCCGGCCATGCTGCAGAACTTCGCCAGCCCCTACAACTGCGTCTATTCGGCGGCCAAGCTCGCCCAGGACCCGCGCTTCCCGGCCCAGAACATTCTCGGCTCCGGCGCCTTCCGCTTCGTCGAGCACGTACGCGGCTCGCATCTCGTCGGCCAGCGCTACGACAAGTATTTCGTCGACGGGCGGCCCTATCTCGACGGTTTCCGCATCGCCTTCATTCCCCAGGCGACCGCCATGCTCAACGCCATGCAGGGCGGTCAGATCCAGGCCGAGTTCCGCACCATCGGCCCGGCCGACCGGCCGCGTCTCGAACAGGCGCTGGGCAACCGCGTGAAGTTCTACGAGACGACCTGGTCGACCGGCCTGATCGTCGCCTTCAACACCGAAAAGCCGCCGTTCAACGACGCCCGCGTCCGCCGCGCGCTGTCGATGGCGATCGACCGCAATGCCGGCAGCATGGGGCTGCGCCGCACCTCCATCCTGCGCGCCGTCGGCGGCCTGATCCGGCCGGGGGCGCCGTTCTCGGCGTCGGCCGAGGAACTCGCGGCGCTGCCGGGCTTCGGCCGGGACATCGCGGCGGCCCGCGCCGAGGCGCGCAAGCTGCTCGCCGAAGCCGGCGTGACCAGTCTCAGCTTCGCCCTGACCAACCGCGCCGTGCCCCAGCCCTATACGCCGGCCGGCATCTTCCTCGTCGACCAGTGGCGGCAGATCGGCATCACCGTCGAACATCGCCAGCTCGAGACGAGCCCCTATGTGCAGGCGGTCCGCTCGGGCAATTTCGATGTCGCGCTCGACTTCCAGAACCAGGTGCTGGAAGACCCGACCTATACGCTGCTGCGCTACATCTCCGCCGACAAGTCGCCGGAGAACCCGTCGAAGGGCGTCGACCGCGAGCTCGACCAGACCTTCGAGCGGATCACCCGCGAGACCAATGTCGAGGCGCGCACCCGGCTGATCCGCGCCTTCGAGAAGCGGGTCCTGGAACAGGCCCATCAGGTGCCGCTGCTCTGGTGGAACCGGCTGGTGGCGATGGACGCCCGGGTGATGGGCTGGACCATGTCGCCGAGCCATGTCCACGGCCAGGACCTCACCGACGTCTGGCTGGCCCCGGCCTCGAACTGATCGCGCGGCGTGGCGGGACCCCCGCCACGCCGCCACCGCAAAGGCTCCGATACGAGGGACCCGCCATGGGCGCCTATCTCGTCAAGCGCATCCTCACCATGATCCCGACGCTGATCGGCGTGGCTGTGCTGATCTTCCTCATGCTGCGCGTCGTGCCCGGCGACATCGTCGAGCTGAAGATGCGCGGCGACGGCGGCGCGCCGACCGTCGAGCAGGTGGAGGCCGAGCGCGTCCGCCTCGGCCTCGACAAGCCGCTCTACCAGCAGTTCGCCGGCTGGATGATCGGTCTTGCGACCTTCGATCTCGGCAATTCCATGTGGACCGAGCAGCCGGTGACCCAGGAGATAGCGGGGCGGCTCGGGCTGACCCTGCAGGTGGCGATCATGGCGACCATCATCGCCATCCTGATCGCCGTGCCGCTCGGCACGCTCTCGGCGCTCTACAAGGACAGCTGGGTCGACCAGGCGATCCGCATCTTCACCATCGGCGGCCTTGCCATTCCCTCGTTCTGGCTCGGCATGATGATCATCGTCGGGCTGCTCTTCGCCTTCAACTGGATCCCGCCGATGCAATATGTGCCGATCTGGCAGGATCCCTTCGCCAATATCGCCCAGCTCATCTGGCCGGCGCTCGCCGTCGGCTATCGCTTCTCGGCGGTGCTCGCGCGCATGGTGCGCTCGTCCATCGTCGAGGTCATGCGCGAGGACTATATCCGCACGGCGCGCGCCAAGGGCGTCTACGAGCGGCTCGTCATCGGCCGCCATGCCCTGCGCAACGCCATGCTGCCGGCGGTGACGGTGATCGGCCTCGAATTCGCCTTCCTGATCGGCGGCCTCGTCGTCACCGAGCAGGTCTTCAACCTCAATGGCCTCGGCCGCCTGTTCGTGCAGGCGGTGACGCGGTCCGACTTCACCATGGTGCAGGGCATCGTCATGCTCATCGCCCTGGTCTTCATCGTCACCAATCTCATCGTCGACCTCGCCTATGCCTGGCTCGATCCGCGCATCCGCTTCGGAGGCAAGTGATGACCGTCGCCGCGCCCATCACTTTGCCGAAGCGCCGGAACGGACTGGTGGCCTTTGCCGTCGCCCAGCCGGTCGGCGCGGCTTGCCTCGTCTTCATCTCCATGCTGATCGGCGCCAGCATCTTCGCCGACTGGATCGTGCCGAACGATCCGTTCAGCCTCGATTTCGGCGCCCTGCTGATGCCGCCGAGCTGGCAGTACCCGTTCGGTACCGACAATATGGGACGCTGCGTATTTTCGCGGGTCGTCTACGGCGCGCGCACAGCGCTCGTCATCGGCATCCTGTCGTCGCTGGTCGGCTCCGTCGTCGGCGGCCTGATCGGCGTCGTCCAGGGCTATTTCGGCGGCCGCTTCGACTTCTATGTCAGCCGCTTCATCGACATCCTCCTGTCGTTCCCGATCATCGTGCTGGCCGTGGTGGTGGTCGCCATGCTCGGCAAGCGCGCCGTCGGGGGCGTCGACATCAACCTGGTGGTCGCGATCGCCATTCCGATCGTGCCGAAGGTGGCGCGCGTGGTGCGCTCCTCGGCCCTGTCGATCCGCGAATTGCCCTATATCGACGCCGCCAGGGCGGCCGGCTTCAGCCACGCACGCATCGTGCTGAGGCACATGGTGCCCAATGTCTTCGCGCCGTTCATCATCATGTTCACGGCCTTCGTCGCGCAGGCGATCCTGCTCGAGGCCTCGCTGTCCTTCCTTGGCCTCGGCGTCACCGAGCCGACGCCGGCCTGGGGCCTGATGCTGGCCGGCAATGCCGCGGACTTCTATCGCGAGGCGCCGTGGATGATCATCTTCCCGGGCCTTGCCATTTCGCTGTCGGTCTTCGCCTTCAACCTGTTCGGCGACGCGCTGCGCGACTATCTCGACCCGCGCTTCAAGGTGTGAGGCGCGGGCGGCCACGGGCGGGTGAGGCGATCAGCGGCCCGACGCGCCGGCGTCATCGGCCAAGGGCATCAGGTGCCGACGCGCAGCGGCGCGCGCAGCTTGCGCAGCGCCGCGACCACCGAAAGCGCGGTGATCCGGCCGGTCTTCGGGTTCTCGGACGGGATGTTCTCGATCCGCAGGAAGAGCTTGGCGGAATCGGAATCGACCTCGATCTCGTGGCAGTTGCGCGTGACGGCGGGATCCGCCCAGATGTCGATGGTGGTCCTGTCGGGGCCGATGCCGGCGAGCGACAGGGCCACCGCGACATTGACATTGGCCGGGAAGCCGCGCGCCGCCTCGCGCGCCGAGCCGGAAAAGATCAGCGTCGGCTCGGTGACCTTGTCCATGTCGAGCCCCTTTTCCATCAGGTAGGGTGCGCCGACCAGGCCACGCGGCGGCTTGCGCGTGGTCATGCGTACCGAATGGATGGTGCCTTCGGCGGCGGCGGTGACCGCGTCGAGGCCGAGCAGGGCACCGGTCGGCACGATGATCTGGCCGCCATGGGCCTTGGCGAGCTCGATCAGTTCCGGCTTCGGCAGCAGCGCGCCGCAGGACAGCACCATCACGGTCTTGCCTGACGTCAGCATGGGCGTGCAGATTTCGGAGATGATCGCCGCCGGGGCGCATTCGACCGCAAGGTCGGCATGATCGGGGAAGGCGTTGAGCCCGACCACCGGGGCCGTGATGCCTTCGCCGTCGAGCCAGGCCCGCGCCTTGGCGACATCGCCGGACGCGACGCAGGCGAGGGCGGTTCCGGGGATGGTGCCGCCGGCGATGCGTTTGGCCAGGGTCTTGCCGATGGCGCCGAGGCCGGCAATGGCGATGCGGGTGGTGGTCATGGGTCAGCTCCTGGTCGTCGGCGGGCACCATAAGGCCTCTTTGCGGGAGAACCAGCCCTCCCGTTCATGCCGGTCATGCCGTGCGGCGGCACAGGCGCCGTCGCGTGGAGGTGATGGTCCTGCGTCACCAAGGGGGTTGAAGCCGGCCGATCCTCAGCCATGATGCCCCATTCGTCAGGGAGACCCATCCATGCTTCTTCGCCTGTCCCGCCTTGCGGCACTTGCCTTTGCCGTGTTCGCCCTGCCTGCCGCCGCGCTGGCGCAGACATGGCCGACACGGCCGGTGACCATGGTCATTCCTTTCGCCGCGGGTGGCCCGACCGACGTGCTCGGCCGCGTCATGGCGGAGCAGATGTCGCAGATCCTCGGCCAGCAGGTGGTGGTCGAAAATGTCGGCGGCGCCGGCGGCATGACCGGCACGGCGCGCATTTCGCGCGGCTCCAACGACGGCTATCAGTTCGTGCTCGGCACGGTCGGCACCCATGCGGTCAACCAGACGCTCTACAAGAGCCCGCTCTACAATGCCGCGACCGATTTCGCCCCGGTGACGCTGATCGCCGACGTGCCGCTGATCCTGATCGTGCGCAAGGACCTGCCGGTCAGCAACCTGCAGGAGTTCATCGCCTATACCAAGGCGAACCAGGCCAAGATGCAGTTCGCCTCGGCCGGCACGGGGTCGGCCGTGCATCTCGGTTGCCTGCTGCTCAATGCCGCGATCGGCACCAATGTCACCCATGTGCCCTATCGCGGCTCGGCGCCCGCCATCCAGGACCTGATCGGCGGGCGCGTCGACTTCATGTGCGAGATCGCCTCGACCGGCCTCGCCCACATCCAGGGCGGCTCGGTGAAGGCGCTTGCAACGCTCACCGCGACCCGCGCGGCCGTTCTGCCGGACCTGCCGACCGCCCAGGAGCAGGGCCTTGCCGGCTTCGAGGCCTATACCTGGAACGCCTTCTTCATGCACAAGGACACGCCGCCCGAGATCGTCGAGCGGCTGCGCCAGGTGACCATCCAGGCCATGGATACGCCGGCCGTGCGCGACCGGTTGACCGGCCTTGGCGCCATCATGGCGGCGCCCGAGCGCCGCGGCGGTCCTTATCTCGAGCGCTTCGTGCGCAGCGAGATCGACAAATGGGCCGCCCCGATCCGGGCGAGCGGCGTCAGCGAGTAACGGGATCGCCGGAGGCCGGCCTCAGCCGCCGGCCTCGGCCAAGGCGCGCAGCACGTCCGCGCGTTTCGGCAGCGGCGCGACGGCGCCATAGCCCGTCGTCGAGAGCGCTGCGGCCGCGCAGGCATAGCGGCCGGCGCGATAAGGGTCGCGCGTTTCCAGCCACTCGGCGAGGAAGGCCCCGTCGAAACAGTCGCCCGCGCCTGTCGCGTCCTTGGCTGCCACCGGGATCGACCGGATGATCTTGCGACCGTCGGCGGTCGCGATCAGCGCCCCCTCCTTGCCGAGCGTCAGCGCGACGATCTTCGAGCCGGCCTCCAGGTAGAAGTCGGCAATGGCATCGGGCGTGTCGCGGCCGGTGAGCTGGCGGGCGTCGTCGAGACCGGGCAGGGCGATGTCGGCCCAGCGCATGGCGGCATTGGTGATCGCCCTGGCCCGGTCGAGCGACCAGAGCTGCAGCCGCAGATTGGTGTCGTAGGAAATGGTGGCACCGGCCGAGCGGGCGGCCTGGATGGCGGCGAAGACCGCGTCGCAGGCGCTTTCCGAGATGGCCTGGGAAATGCCGGAGACGTGCAGGACCTTCGCCGTCCGGATGGCGGTCAGCGGCAGGTCGTCGGGGGTGACGCGCGCGGCGGCCGATCCGGCGCGGCGATAGCTGAATTCATGGCCGTCGGCGCCGTGGGTGACGAAATAGAGGCCGGTCTGCTGGCCATCGACGAGCCGCATGTAGCTCGTGTCGATGCCTTCGGCCTGCCAGAGCTCGAAGAAGGCCCGGCCGAAACTGTCGTCGCCGACCGCACCGATGACGCCGACCCGCGCTCCGGAGCGCGCCGCGGCTATGGCGCAGTTGGAGACGTCTCCGCCGAAGCCGAAGAGATAGCCGGGTTCGCCCGGCCGGGTCTGGTTGAATTCGCCGAGCGGTTCGCCGAAGCAGAGGATGTCGGTGGGCATGGATGACGCGACGCAAAACGGAAAGCCAAGGGACGCTGGCGAGCCTAGCCCTTATTTGCGGCATGGGCTATCGCCGCGGGCGGGCGGCAGGCTGTCCGCGCCGGCTTCGGCAAAGCCGCCATGACAGGCCGGCGCCGCCGCATCGCCGAAAGTGGCCTTTGGCCGCCACACCTATTGGCCCTTGTCATAAAGGTGCAATGCGGTATCATTCGTGTACGAATGACATCTGGCGCAGCACGATCAAGGTCCCAGGGAACGCCATGTCCAACCTGAATACCGAACGCGTCCTCGAAGTCCGGCACTATACGGACCGGCTGTTCTCGTTCAAGACCACCCGCGATCCGGCGTTCCGTTTTCTCAACGGCCAGTTCACGATGATCGGCCTCCAGGTGGAAGGCAAGCCGCTGATGCGCGCCTATTCCATGGCCTCGTCCAACTACGAGGACAATCTGGAGTTCTTTTCGATCAAGGTGCAGAACGGCCCGCTCACCTCGCGGCTGCAGAACATCCAGGTCGGCGACGAGATCCTCGTCGGCCGCAAGCCGGTCGGCACCCTCGTGCAGGACAGCCTCCTGCCGGGCAAGACGCTCTACCTCTGCGGCACCGGCACGGGCCTCGCACCGTTCATGAGCGTGGTCAAGGACCCCGAAGCCTATGAGCGCTTCGACACGGTCGTGCTGATCCACGGCACCCGCTTCATCAACGAGCAGGCCTATGGCGATTTCGTCGCCCATGCCCTGCCCAATGACGAATTCATCGGCGAGGCGGTCAAGGCCAAGCTGAAATATTATCCGACCGTGACTCGCGAGCCCTATATCCACAACGGCCGCATCACGCATCTCCTGGACAGCGGCAAGCTGCCCGGAGACCTTGGCCTGCCGCCGCTGGACAAGGACAATGACCGGGTGATGATCTGCGGCTCGCCGGCCTTCCTGAAGGACATGGTGACGATGCTGGAGGCGCGCGGCTTCGTCGAGGGCGCCAACAACCGGCCCGGCCATTTCGTCGTCGAAAAGGCTTTCGTCGAAAAGTAGGTGGCTTTCCGCGCTGCCGGCTGTCCGCCGCCGCCTATATCGCGGCGGCCGTGATCTGCCTGCGCGCCAGACCCAGCCCTATAAGGCTCATCAGGGCGAAGGCCGCTCCGGCGAGGAACGTGGCCTGAGGGCCGGCGATGTCCCACAGCGCACCGGCGAGGGCGCTGGCCAGCAGCAATGCGCCGCCGGTGACGAGATTGAACATGCCGAAGGCTGTGCCCCTGAGCTCGGCGGGCGCGGTGTCGGCGACGAGCGCTGCGAACAGGCCCTGGCTGAAGCCCATATGCAGGCCCCAGAGCGCGACGCCCACGAGCAATCCGCCTATCCCCGGGACGACGGCCAGAACCAGGTCGGCGGCGATCAGCACGCCGAGGCCGATGGCGAGCATGGCCGTCCTGTCCATGCGGTCGGACAGGATGCCGGCCGGATAGGCCGAGAGCGAATAGGCCAGGTTCATGACGACGAGGACGACCGGCACGACCATGAGGCCGAGGCCTGCGGCGTCCGCCTTGAGGATCAGGAAAGCCTCGCTGAAGCGGGCAAGCGTGAAGACGCCGGCGAGCGCGACCACCCACCAGTAGGCGCGGCCGAGACGGGCGAGATCGGCGCGGCGCAGGGGCAGGCGCGCGGTCCGCCGGCCGGGCGGGCGCGGCGGTTCGCGCACGGCGAGCATGAGGACTGCGACCGACAGGAAGGCCGGGATGACGGCGATCCAGAAGACCGTCTGGAAATGGCCCGCCGTCAGCCACATCAGCCCGATCGCCGCCAGCGGTCCGGCAAAGGCGCCGGCCGTGTCGAGCGACTGGCGCAGGCCGAACGCCGCGCCGCGTACGGACGGGGGCGTGATGTCGGCGACCAGCGCATCGCGCGGCGCGCCGCGGATGCCCTTGCCGACCCGATCGATGAAGCGGGCGGCCACCAGCCAGGCGATCGATGGGAACAGCGGGAAGATCGGCTTGCTGGCCGCGCCCAGGCCATAGCCGATCGCAGCCAGAAGCTTGCGCTTGCCGAGGCGGTCGCTCAGCGCTCCCGAAAACACCTTGGTGACCGCGGCGGTCGCCTCGGCGATGCCTTCGATGATGCCGACCGTCAGCGCCGAAGTGCCGAGCACCGCGGTCATGTAGAGCGGCAGCAGCGCGTGGATCATCTCCGAGGAGATATCCATCAGCATCGAGACGAAGCCGAGCGCCCAGACACCGGCCGGAATGGCCCGCCGCGCCGACCCGTTTGCGGGAGGAATGGTCATGCGTTCCGCCCCGGTGCGTCAGCGGTTCTCGTCGTGGGCGTCGAAGACGCGCTTGGCATAGCCGTCGAGGAGGGCCTCGCAGGCGGCGAGGCGCTCGGCCGCCTCGCCCGCCAGGGCCGCGCCGTAGAAATCCAGCCGCCGGATCTTGTCGAGCCAGGCCTGGAGCTTGCGCAGGTCGGCATCCTCTTCTTCGAGCTCGGCATAGGTGAACTTGGCCTTGGCGATCTCCTTGGCGATCTCCGCCTCGAAACCCGCGCAGCGGCCGAGGAACTCGCGATACTGCTCGTCGCGGTCGGCATTGAAGCGCGCGATCACCTTGTCGTCCTGGCTTCCGTCCAGGGCGTTCATCGCCAGGATCAGCGCCTCTCCGCCCATGGCCGAAATGTCGTTATCGAGCATTTTCAGCCGGCGCCTGTGATCGGCATTCTCCGGCAGAAGGCAGACGCCGCTCTGCAGATAGATGGCGCCCATGCCCTTCAGCTTGCGCCAGAGCGCGATGCGCTTGGCTGCCGGTTCGGGCGGCACCTTATAGGTGAGCAGAAGCCATTTTTGCTGAAACCATCGCTTCAGCGTAATGTTACGGTCGTTTCATTTCAATTGAAATCACGCGGTGAAAGCGGTCGAACGCAGCCGCCGCTCGGCCATGGGCGCCGCGCGGTGCTCTTCGCACCATGGATCTTCGCTGTCTGGCGCTCCGGGCCGGTCAGGCCTTGCGCTCGAGGCCGAAGCGCTGGGCCGCCTCGGCAAGGTCGATCTCGGCCCAGACGCGGTGCTCGCCGCGCGCATAGGCCGCGGCATTCTCGGTGTAGAGCCAGGCGTTGAAGCGGTTGGCTGCGCCGCTGTCGCGGGTCGCCCTCACCGTCGCCGGCGTGCCCGCGACGATCGAATTCGGCGGTATGATCGTGTTTTCCTTCAGGAACGAGCCGCCGGCGATGATCGAGTTCTCGCCGATCACACAGCCGTCCATGATGGTCGCGCCGATGCCGACCAGCACATTGTCGCCGAGCGTGCAGCCATGGAGCGTGACGTGATGGGTGATCGAGCAGTCGGCGCCGATGATCGTCCCGGTGCCGTTGCCGACATGGATGAGCACGAAATCCTGGACGTTCGAGCGCGGCCCGATCACCACCTCATAGACCTCGGCGCGGATCACCGCATTGGGCCAGACCGAGGCGCCCGCCGAGACCGTCACCTTGCCATAGATCTGCGCGCTCGGATGGACGAAAGCCTCGGGATCGAAGCTGACATGGGCGCTCGTGCGCGGCGCTTCCGAACCCTTGAGCATGGCCTGTTCCCCGGCATGGCCGCAGGTTTCGCGGCCGCTTTGTTGGAGACGGGACCATGCCTGCCGGCTCGGAGGCCAGCAAGGCTGCCGAAAGGCGGTGTCAGTTGCGCGACAGAGCGGGGGTGGAGGCTTCCGTGCCGGGCTCGTCCAGCCATTCGATGTCGTAGGCGAGCGCGACGTCGACATCGAAACTGGCGTCGACGGCGAGGGGCGGCGCGATAAGGATCGGCAGGGAGGACGTGTCAGGGGTCATCGGGTCGATCCGGTGGTGCGGCTGCCGGCCTGGTCGGCAAGCTGGAAGAACAGGGCGCGCATGACCGCGGCGTTCTCCTGCTCAGGCAGGGCACGCAGATGCGGGTAGAGCTTGTCGAAAGCGCCCTCGAGCAGGCTGATCAGGATCGCCGGGCTCTGCGGGATCTCGTCGGCGGCATAGCTTGCCAGCGTGCCGCGGCCGGCGAGCGCGGCGATCTGGGCAAGCACGCGTTCCTCGATCTCGCCGGACTGGCGCTGCTGGTCACGGGCGAGATTGGCGCAGGCCTCCAGCGCCGCTGCGGCCTGGGCGCGCATCTCCGCGTCGGCCACCATCGCTTCGGCGGTGTGGCTCTCCAGGATGGCCGGCGCGCACGCTTCCTGGGCGACGAGCGGCGTTGCGGCGAAGATGAGGCCAGCCAGGGCAAGGCCGGCGGCACGGGCCGGGATCAGCGCGCGCATCGGCGCCTCCGTCAAGGCGGAAAACCTTGACCGGGGACGGTGGACTGATCCGATTAAGGCTTGGTTAACGCCGCCGGCAACGAAGTCGTTGGATAACCGGCGGGCCGCCTTGGCTCTTCCGATCGAATCGCCCGGCCGCCGCGCCCGTCCGGGCGCCTCCTGGCCGTCGCCTCGATCGTCGCGATGACATTCTGAATGGCTCGCGTCCGCAGGAACGGAAAGGCGTTGGCCCGTGCATCGATCTGGATCACGATACGGTCACCGTGGTCCTCGAAATGAATGCCGGGCGCATCGAGCGTGAATTCTGTCATGACGCACCTCCGTACCGCAGCAACGCCCGGGCGCGGCATGAGTTCGGCGGAAATGCACGACGCGGCGCGTCAGCGCACGCGGTTGCCGGAAACCGTCAACTGCGCGTAGCGTCCGGCGCCTTCGCGCGCGAGGTCGCCGGTGACGGGCCGTTTCCACTCCATGCCGACGACGGCGCCGCGGCTTGCGCCCTGCACCAGGTTGTCGGTGATCAGGGCCTGGCCGGCGCCGGGGGCGACCGACACGGCGATGCCGACCGGCGCGCCCTTGACGACATTGCCGGTCACCGAGACATCGCGCAGATACTGGCCCCAGCCGAGCTGGATGCCGGCAGCGGGCGCGCCTTCCACGACATTGCCGGAAATCGCCGCGTCGGCCTCAACCGCGATGCCGACACCGGCCGGATCGTTCGGATCGGTGCCGGCCGGCCGACGCGCGACGAGGTTGCGGATCAGGTTGCCCTGGATCGCGGCGAGCCGTCCGCCCTCGTTGAAATTGGTCACGACCACGCCGAGCGCGGCGCCGTCGACGAGATTGTTGGCGATGACCGCGCCTTCCGAGCCGAATTCGACATAGAGCGCGGTCTCGCCGAGGCCGGTGCACTGATTACCGGTAATCGCAATATTGGCGCTGGCATTGGCGCGCACCGCCGAAAAGGCGCAGGTCCTGACGCGGTTGCCGCGCACGATCACATTGCCGGCACGGAAGACATTGATCGCATTGCCGTTCTGCCCGGAGCCGCCGTCGCGCGCGGCGATCTCCTCGATCCGGTTCGCCTCCACGATGGTGCCGTCGTCGCCGGCGAGCGTGCGCCAGACGAGGATGCCGTTGTTGCCGGCGCCGCGTATCGTGTTCTGGGCGATGGTCAGGCCCTGGCTGTCGAGCGCCATGATGCCGGCCTTGGCGGCGCCGGCAATGCTGTTGCCACGGACGATGCCTTCGATGCCTTCGAGCATCAGGCCGTGCTGCCCGGCTCCCGCGATCTCGCAGTCCTCGACGCGTACGCCGCGCCCATGGGCGAGCGTGACGAGGCCGCGGCGATCGGGCAGGGCACGCCCGCCGCCGTCGATGACGAGGCCGGAGAGCGTCACATTGTCGGCGCGCTGGGCGGCGAGGCAGGCGGTGCCGCCTGCGAAGAGCAGTCTGGTCTGACCGCGGATGCCGATGATCTGGCTGTTGGCGGGCAGCCTGATCTCGCCGATCCGATAGCTGCCGGCGCCGAGCCTGAGCGGCTGGCGCGAGGTCGCCGCCGTCTCTACCGCGCGCTGGAAATGGCGCGTCTGGTCTTCGGCCGCATCCGGCTTCAGCCCGAAGGAGGCGCCGTCCAGGGCGGCCGCGCGCGCCGTCGCGGGCAGGGCGAGGCAGGCTGCGCCAAGAAGAAGGGAACGTCGATCGAGCGACATGCCGGGGCTCCGAACCGATCCGAACATGCCGGACCGGTCGCAAGGGCCGTGCCGGCCGGAACTGTCCCGAAACGGGATATGGGCGAATGGCGAGTGGCGCGTGGCGATTGGGGAACAAGCAGGCGGCTGGAGTGCACCCCTGCACTGAGACACGGTAATCACGTTACAGGGTATTGGTTCGTTGGTTAGGGGACGTGATGCCGGTTTAGGTCGCTCTCGAACTCAACCGGAGGCTGATATCCGAGAGCGGAGTGGAGTCTTTCGCGGTTGTATGTGGTCTCCAGGAAGGTAGCGATATCGCGGCGGGCGTGGTCAAGGGTGAGGTAGGTTTTGCCGTCGACCTCTTCGGCCTTGAGCGTCTTCATGAAGCTCTCGGCCTTGGCATTGTCGTAGGGGTTGGCGACCCCGCTCATGCTCATCCGGATACCATGGTGGTCGAGGCGGCTTGCGTAGTCGCTGCAGGCATATTGGACGCCCCGGTCGGAGTGATGAATGAGGCGGCCCGCCTGCGGCCCGCGGGCGGCGATGGCCATGTCGAGAGCTGCGAGCGCCAGGCGGGTTTGGAGGTGATCTTCGAGCGCCCATCCGACCACCCTGCGAGAGAAGGCGTCGAGGATGACAGCCAGATAGACGAAGGCCTCGAGCAGGCGGATATAGGTGATATCGGCGACCCAGATCTGATCGATGCCGGAGGGCACGAGCCCGCGCACCAGGTTGGGCAGAATGCGATAGCCATGGCGGCTATTGGTGGTGCGCGGGACATAGGGCCGGCCGCGCATGCACAGGAGATTGTCCTCGCGCATCAGCCGCAACACGCGCTTGGCATTCACCGGCGTGCCGTCGCGGCGCAATTGGGCCGTCATGCGCCGATAGCCGTAATGACGGTGTTTGAGGCTGAGCTTCTGGATCGTATCGCGCAGCTCTGTATCGGCCTGAGCCGGCACCCGTTCTTGCCGATATCGGTAGAAACCGGCGCGTGAGACCCCGGAAAGGCCGCACAGCCGCTGAATATCGAGGCCGCCTTGCATCTGTACGGTCATTTCTTCGATGGCCGCGTAGATGCGGATGCGGTGGAGACCTGCGCCTCCGGGCCGCCCGCAAGATGCAAGGCTCTGCGAAAAAAATCGAGATCCATCTGCTGGCGCCCGATCTTGCGCTCGAGCTCGGCGATCCGCGCATGGGCTTGCGCCAGATCGCCAGGCAAGTCCGGCGGCGGCTTGAGGGCCCGCTCTTCGGGCGTCATGGGCAAACCGGGCTTGCGCCCCGGTTTGCGGTTCTCCAGTCCGGCAAGGCCGCCCGTCTCGTAGGCCCGCCGCCAGTCATACAGAAGCTTGCGCTCAACCTTCAGATCGCGCGCAACCGTCGCAAGCGCTTCGCCGGCTTCCACACGGCGCAGGGCCGCAGCCTTGAACGCGACCGAAAAGACACGGTGTACTTGCAGGCCCATAGCTCATCCTCACAGGCCCCTGTAACGTGATTACCGTGTCTCACTTTATGGGTGCACTCCAGCCGCGTCCCCACACCCCATTCGCTACTCGCCATCCGCTATTCGCCACTCGCTCTTCCTGGACAAGTGACCCTGCGATCCGACATGGTCCGGGTGGAATATCATCAAGGGAAGCGAGGCCTGCCCATGTCCGATAATGTGCGCAACAATGCCGGCGAGCATCGCTACGAACTCGTCGTCGATGGTCATGTCGCCGCCGCGCACTATACGCTGCAGCCCGGCGTGATCACCTTCGTCCATACCGTGGTGCCGGACGCTCTCGGCGGACGCGGCGTCGGTTCGGCGCTGGCGCGCGGCGCGCTCGACGATGCACGAGCCCAGGGGCTGAAGGTGGTGCCGCAATGCCCCTTCATTGCCGGCTATATCAAGAAGCACCCCGAATATGCCGATCTCGTCGCCTGACTGGCTGTCCGCCGACGCCATCCCGAGCCCAATCCTTGCCGCCAGGACCATCTCATGCGCCTTGCCGTCATCGCCGATATCCACGGCAACGTTCTGGCGCTCGACGCCGTGCTGGCCGACGTGGCCGGGCGCGGGGCCGACCGCATCGTCAATCTTGGCGATTGCGTCTCAGGCCCGCTCTGGCCTCGCGAGACCTGAGAGCGCCTGATGCCGCTCGGTCTTGCCACGGTTCGCGGCAATCACGATCGCTGGGTCGGTGACGGCGATCCGGCGGCGATGGGCCCGTCGGATCGTTATGCCTTCGACGCCCTCGACGAGGCGGCTCGGCGCTGGCTGCGTGAGCTGCCGCCCGGGCTGACCTTCGAAGCCGAGGGCGTGACCGTCCGCGCCTTTCACGCAAGGCCGGATGACGACAATGCTTATCTCGCCGAGGATGTCGTCGGCGGGAAGCTCGCCCTGGTCGACGGTGCGATCCTGGCAGGCCGGCTGGGCGCGGCGGCATCGGCCGGCCTCGTTCTCTGCGGCCACAGCCACCAGCCGCGGCTTCTGCGCGTCGCCGCGACAGGCGCGGTGCTGGTCAATCCCGGCAGTGTCGGTGCGCCTGCCTATGATGACCCGACCCCGCCGCAGCCGCACGTGTCGGAGGCCGGCTCGCCGCATGCCCGCTACGCCATGGTGTCGATTGAGGCCGGCGCGGTGACCGCGGTCGAAATGATCGCGGTGCCCTACGACTGGCAGGCCGCGTCCGAGCGGGCACGGGCGAATGGCCGGCCGGAATGGGCCCATGCCCTGGCCACCGGTTTCATGGCCTGAACGATCATTTCAACCAACCGGCGAGCCGCCGCATCGCCTCCTCCATGTCGGACGTCGAGCCGGCGAAGGAGAAGCGGATGGCGTGCTGACCGCCGAACGGGTCGAAATCCAGCCCCGGCGTCGCCGCCACGCCTGCCTCCGCGAGCATGCGACGGGCAAAGTCCATGCTGTCATTGGTCAGGTGGCCGATGTCGGCATAGACGTAGAAGGCGCCGTCGACCGGCAGCAGGCGGTCGAGCCCGGCTTTCGGCAGGCCGTCGAGCAGCACCGCGCGATTGGCCGCATAGCCTGCCTTGATCGCTTCCAGGGCATCGGTCGCCTCGAAGGCGGCGAGCGCCGCGATCTGGCTGAGCTTCGGGGCCGAGATGAACAGGTTCTGGGCGAGGCACTCGACCGCCCGCACCAAGCTCTCCGGTACCACCATCCAGCCGATGCGCCAGCCGGTCATGCAGTAGTATTTCGAGAACGAGTTGATCACCACCACGTCGTCGGCGCTTTCGAGCGCCGTCGCGCAGGGCATGTCGTAGGACAGGCCGTGATAGATCTCGTCGGAGATGAAGCGGATGCCGAGGTCGCGGGCGGCGACGACGAGCGCCTTCAGCGCCTCGGGCGTCATCATCGTGCCGGTCGGATTGGCGGGACTTGCCACCAGCAGGCCGTTGAGCGGCTTCTTCGCATGTTCCGCCGCGAGCATGGCGGGCGTGATCGCGTACCGTGTCGCGGCGGTGGTCTCGATGAACACCACCTCGCAGCCCAGCGCTTCCAGAATGTTCTTGTAGGCCGGATAGCCGGGGCTTGCGATCGCCACCCGGTCACCGGCCTCGAACAGGGCGAGGAAGGAGAGGATGAAGGCGGACGACGAGCCCATGGTCACAGCGATGCGCTCGATCGGCACCGCGACGCCATGGATATCGGCATAATAGCGTGCGATGCGCCGGCGCAGCTCGGGCATCCCGAGCGCCAGCGTATAGCCGATCTGGCCGTCCATTAGCGCCCTGGCGGCGGCCTCGCGAATGGTCGCAGGCGTCGCCGCGCCGGGCTCACCGACCTCCATATGGATGATGCTGCGGCCTTCGGCCTCGGCGCGCGCCGCAGCCGTCATCACGTCCATGACCAGGAAGGGGGCGACGGAGCCGCGCCGGGTCGGCGTGAGCAGCGAACGGGCAATGCCCTCGCGGGACATGGGTGACCTCGTCATGGTTTTGCCCGGATGCGTCGGCATGAGCCGGACCCGGGACTGGGATCGGCGGGCACTCATCCGCCGGGACCAGCGCCGCGGCGTGCCGCGGCAAGCCCTGTAACATGCCGCTTCCATGAGGTCACGGCTCTCGCCCGAACGTGATCTCAAGGCGCGTTGACGCTCGGTCGCCCGCTCCGTAGGTTCCCGCAGGATGACGTCTCAGCCGTTTCGCACACGCCTTGCAGCCTCGGTGCTGGCAATCCTGGCCACTGTTTCGACGGTGCCGCCGGCCCTTGCCCAGCAGCGCGGCCTGCCGATCGTCCGCGACACCGAGATCGAGAATCTCCTGCGCGACTATGCGCGGCCGCTGTTCCGCGTCGCCGGCGTCGGCGGCAGCCAGACCAATGTCGTCGTCATCAACGATCGCGCCTTCAACGCTTTCGTCGCCAATGGCCGGCGCATCTTCGTCAATGCTGGCGCCATCATCGATTCGCGCACGCCCAACGAACTGATCGGCGTCATGGCCCATGAGACCGGCCATATTGCCGGCGGCCATCTGGCGCGCCTGCGCGAGGCGGTCGAGCGCGCCCAGATCCTGGCGGTCATCGGCATGCTGGCCGGCGCCGGCGCTGTGGCGGCGGGGGCCGCGTCCGGCCGGGGCGCCGGCGGCATCGGCGAGGCGGCGCCGGGCGTGCTGACCGGCGGCCAGCACATCGCCATGCGATCGCTCCTGTCCTACCAGCGCGGCGAGGAGGCGGCCGCCGATCGTGCGGCGATCGGTTACCTCAACGCTTCCGGCCAGTCCGCCAAGGGCATGGTGGAAACGTTCCGGCGGCTCCAGGAGCAGACCATGTTCGCCGCCCGGCAGGCCGATCCCTACATGGTCAGCCACCCCATGCCCGCGGATCGTGTCGCCAATATCGAGCCGCTGGCCAAGGCAAGCCCCCATTACAACGCCGTCGATCCACCCGACCGGGTGATGCGCCACAACCTGGCGCGGGCCAAGCTGGTCGGCTTCATCGAGCGCAGCGACGCGATCACGCGCCGCTACCCGCCGAGCGACACCTCGCTGCCCGCCCGCTATGCCCGCACCATCCAGATGTTCCGCTTCGGCGATCGGAACCGGGCCGCGGCGCTCGCCGACGAGCTGATCCGGTCACAGCCCAACAATCCCTATTTCCACGAGATCAAGGGCCAGATCCTGCTCGAAACCGGGCTGCCGGCTCAGGCGCTGCCCTCGCTCCGGCGCGCCGTCTCGCTGGCGCCGAATTCCGGCCTGATCCGCATCATGCTCGGCCATGCCCTGGTCGCCACCGGCAACAATGCCATGCTGGACGAGGCGGTGCGTGAGCTGCGCCTCGCCCTCCAGCGCGAGCCGGAAGCCGCCGACGGCTACCGCCAGCTCGCCATCGCCTATGGCCGCAAGAACGATCGCGGCCAGGCCGATCTCTCCGCCGCCCAGGCTTCGCTGCACGAGGGCGATCTCGTCGCCGCGCGCTCGCTCGCCCGCCGGGCCCAGGGCTCGCTGCCCACCGGCTCGCCCGGCTGGCTGCGGGCCGAAGACATCATCGCCCAGCGGCGCAACCAGCAGAACTGAAGGCTCAGCTTCCATGGACATCCGCCCCTTCGCCCTCGCCCTGGCTGCGGCCATCGGTCTTGCCACCTCGGCGCCGGCCCAGCAGGCGCCGGCGCCCGCCGCGCCGCAGGTCTCGACCGCGCCCGCCGTGCAGGCGAGCCCGGAGGAGCGCGCGCGGATCGAAACGATCATCCGCGACTATCTGATCCGCAATCCGGAAGTGCTGCAGGAGGCGCTGGTCGAGCTGGAGCGGCGCCAGGCGGCGAACGAGGAGCGCAGCCGCACCGAGGCGCTCGCCTCCAACCGCCAGCAGCTCTACCGTGCCGCCAACCAGGTCGTGCTCGGCAATCCGCAGGGCGACGTCACCATCGTCGAGTTCTTCGATTACAATTGCGGCTTCTGCAAGCGCGCCATGGCCGAGACCATGGACCTCGTCCGCCAGGACCAGCGTATCCGGCTGGTGCTGCGTGATTTTCCCGTGCTCGGCCCGGGCTCGGTGGAAGCCGCGCAGGTTGCCCTCGCGCTGAAGAAGCAGATCCAGGGTGCCAAGTACCAGGAATTCCACACCCGGCTGCTCGGCGGCCGTGGCCAGGCCAACCGCGCCCGCGCGCTGGAGGTCGCCCGCGAAGTGGGGGCCGACATGGCCCGGCTCGAGCAGGACATGAATGCCCCGGACATCCGGACCGAGCTCGCCGAGACGGCGCGCCTTGCCGATCTCCTGCGCATCAACGGTACGCCGACCTATGTCATCGGCGACGAGGTGGTGGTCGGTGCCGTCGGCGCCGAGAAGCTGCGTGAGAACGTCACCCGGGCGCGTGCCGGCTGCGCCCGCCAGGCGAATGTCTGCTGAATCCTGTTGTCGGCCTTGCCGGCGGCCTGTCCGGCCAGGGACGGGCAGCGCCGGGGCTTCGGCTTGATCGGGGCGCGCGGCCGGGCGCCGCGGCGGAACGCGTTGCGCCGGCGCCGTGGCTGTGAAATCCATAGGCGCGTGCCTGCCTGCCGGGACCTCCCATGTCCGCCTTCGATGCCGAGCCTCTGGCGCCCGAGCTGATCAGAACCCTGTTGAACGACCGGCCGCTGAAGGCGACCGCCTTCATCGTCACGATCTATGGCGATGTGGTCGAGCCGCGCGGCGGCGTGCTGTGGATGGGCAATCTCATCACGCTCTGCGCCGAGGTCGGCATCAGCGAGTCCCTCGTGCGCACCGCCGTGTCGCGCCTGGTCTCCGCCGGCCAGCTCGTCGGCGAGAAGGAAGGGCGCCGCAGCTACTATCGCCTCGCGCCGACCGCAAGGGCGGAGTTCGCCGCCGCCTCGCGGGTTCTGTTCGACCAGGCCGAGGACGGCGGCTGGGAATTCGTCCACCTGTTCGGCGACAATGCCGACGGCACCATGCGGACGCTCGAGCGCGTTGGCTATGCGCGCATTGCCGCGCGCCTGGCGGTCGGTCCGAAACGGCATGTCGAGGCGATCGACGGTGCGCTGGTGTTCGAAGCCCGGGCGGTTTCGGGCAATGCCGAACTGCAGCGCTTCGCGGCCGACTACTGGGACCTGCCGGCGGCGGCGCGTGCCTATGACAGCTTCGTCGGAAGCTTTTCGGCGCTGGCGGGGCGATGGGGCTCCCCGCCGCAACTGGCCGGGCCGAAGGCGCTGACCCTGCGCCTGCTGCTCGTCCATGCCTATCGCCTCGTCGTGCTGCACGATCCGCGCCTGCCGCTGGCGGCCTTGCCCGATCCCTGGCCTGGTGAAGCGGCGCGCATCCTGTTCTCCCGCCTCTATGTCGCGCTCTCCAGGGCCGCCGACCGTCACATTGCCGGCGAGCTCGCGTCGATGGAGGGCCCCTTGCCGGAACGCTCGCCGGCGGTGGAGCGGCGTCTCGCCGCGCTCATCCGCCAGGCTGGATGCGCCGCGGACGAAACGGCCGCGGCCAGCCTCTGACATGTGTCCGGACGGCAGCCCCGGCGCCCGGTGGATCGGCAGAAGCATCACATTAATTTCGATCTTGTCTATTGATCTGTGATGCTTTTGGCGTTATGAAGATAACCGGCCGGTCGGTCAGCATAAGGAACAAGGCCGCAATCCGGGGGAGGGAGCGCATGCCTGAAGCCGTCGGACATGATGCCGTGTCGGCACTGGCAGCCGGCGGCCGCGCCGCCCTGATTGCCGCGAGCGAACCTGCTATTATCTCCAAGGGGCGCCGGCCACATTGCGCGGCGGGCAGCCTGCTTGCATCGCATGGGTCTCGGCGTCGGCCGGGCGACAACCCTCGATCCGGGACCACGGTCCGGGACGGCATTTGATCGGGTGACGGTGGAGGACGCCATGTATGCGCAGATGATCAAGACCGACAGCGATCACATGAAGGGTGCGGCCGAAATGTCGGCGCAGGAGCGCGCCTTTCAGGAGCGCATCGACCGCGGCGAGAAGATCGAGCCGAAGGAATGGATGCCGGAGGCTTATCGCAACACGCTGATCCGCCAGATCGGCCAGCATGCCCATTCCGAAATCGTCGGCCAGCTGCCCGAGGGCAACTGGATCACGCGGGCGCCGACGCTGGAGCGCAAGGCGATCCTGCTCGCCAAGGTGCAGGACGAGGCGGGCCACGGCCTCTATCTCTACTGCGCCGCCGAGACGCTCGGCGTGAGCCGGGACGAACTGCTCGAGCGGCTGCATTCCGGCAAGATGAAATATTCCTCGATCTTCAACTATCCGACCCTCAACTGGGCGGATATCGGGGCGATCGGCTGGCTCGTCGACGGTGCCGCGATCATGAACCAGGTGCCGCTGCAGCGCACCTCCTACGGTCCCTACAGCCGCGCGATGATCCGCATCTGCAAGGAGGAGAGCTTCCACCAGCGGCAGGGCTACGACATCATGACCAAGATGGCCCAGGGCACGCCGGCCCAGAAGGCCATGGCGCAGGATGCGCTGAACCGCTTCTGGTATCCTTCGCTGATGATGTTCGGGCCGTCCGACAAGGATTCCGTCCACTCGGCCCAATCGATGGCCTGGAAGATCAAGATCAACACCAATGACGAGCTGCGCCAGAAGTTCGTCGACCAGACCGTGCCGCAGGCCAAATATCTCGGCCTGACCATTCCTGACGACAAGCTCAGCTGGAACGAGGCCAAGGGCGGCCACGATTTCTCCGAGCCGGACTGGGCGGAGTTCTTCGAGGTTCTGGCCGGCAACGGGCCCTGCAACAAGGAGCGGCTTGGCGCGCGCGTCAAGGCCTGGGAGGACGGCGCCTGGTTTCGCGACGGGCTGACCGCTCACGCCCAGAAGAAGAAGGCCCGCAAGGCGGTCGCCTGACGGCATCGAAGCGACGTCCCGTGCGCCGCGACACGGCAGCGGCGCGGCAAACCCTTGGGAGGAACAGGCAATGTCCCGCGAATGGCCGCTTTGGGAGGTCTTCATCCGTGGCCAGCACGGCCTCAACCATCGCCATGTCGGCAGCCTGCACGCGCCCGACGCGGAAATGGCGATGAACAATGCGCGCGACGTCTATACGCGCCGCAACGAGGGCGTGAGCATCTGGGTGGTCCGCTCCTCCGACATCACCGCCAGCTCGCCGTCCGACAAGGGCCCGCTGTTCGAGCCGGCCAATTCGAAGGTCTATCGTCACCCGACCTTCTTCAAGGTTCCCGACGAAGTGGGGCATATGTGATGGCCTCGCCCCTCGATCCCGGCATCGACCGCGCGGCCTTCGTCGAGTTCCTGCTGCGCATGGGCGACAGCACGCTGATCCTCGGGCACAGGCTGTCGGAATGGTGCGGCCATGCGCCGGCGCTCGAGGAGGACATCGCGCTCGCCAATACAGCGCTCGACCTCATCGGCCAGACCCAGCTCTGGCTCGGCCTCGCCGCCGATGTCGAGGACAGGGGGCGCTCGGCCGACGATCTCGCCTATCTCCGTGACGCCCATGATTTCCGCAATGCGCTGCTCGCCGAGCGGCCGAACGGCGACTTCGGCCAGACACTGATGCGGCAATTCCTGTTCGATGCCTGGCACGTGCCGCAGCTCGGCGCGCTCGCCCGCTCGCGCGATCCGCGGGTCGCCGAGATCGCCGCCAAGGCGGTGAAGGAGGCGACCTATCATCTGGAGCGCTCCTCCGACCTCGTCATTCGGCTCGGCGACGGCAGCGACGAAAGCCATCGGCGCATGCAGAAGGCGCTCGACGATCTCTGGCCCTATGCGGGCGAACTTTTCCTGTCGGACGGGGTCGATGCCGCCATGGACGCGGCAGGCATCGCCCCCTTGCCCGAGAGCCTGCGCGAGGCCTGGCAGGCCGAGGTCGGCGGCGTCCTTGCCGAGGCGACCCTCCAGCAGCCGGCAGGCACCTTCGCCCACAAGGGCGGCAGGACGGGGCGCCACTCCGAACATCTCGGCTATCTGCTCGCCGAGATGCAGTTCCTGCAGCGCGCCTATCCCGGCGCGACCTGGTAGGGGAGGTGGCCGTGGCGAGCCTGTCCGACCATCGCTCCGCGTCGCTGCCCGCGCTCGACGATGTCTGGAGCTGGCTCGCCGAGGTGCCCGATCCGGAGATCCCCGTCATCTCCATCGTCGATCTCGGCATCGTCCGCGAGGTGTCCTATGACGGCGACACATTGGTGGTGGCGGTCACCCCGACCTATTCGGGCTGCCCGGCGACCGCCGCGATCAACCTCGACATCGAAGCCGCGCTCAGCGCGCACGGCGTCGCCAAGCTGCGTCTCGAACGCCGCCTGTCGCCGCCCTGGACCACCGAGTGGATCGGCCCGGAGGCGCGCGGCAAGCTCAATGCCTACGGCATCGCGCCGCCGATCGACGGCACCGCCGCCGACGGACGGGGATCGTTGCGGGCCCAGCGCCTCGCCGGCGCGAACCTTGCGATCGCCTGCCCGCGCTGCGGCTCGCACGCCACCGAAAAGGTCAGCCAGTTCGGCTCTACCCCCTGCAAGGCGAGCTATCGCTGCACCGCCTGCCTGGAGCCGTTCGACTACTTCAAATGCATCTGAGGATGCGCGCGGAGCCGCCAAGGGTCTGAAATGTCTCGTTTCCATTCACTCGAAGTGACGGCCGTCCAGCGCGAGACGCGCGACGCGGTGGTCGTCACGCTGAAGCCGCGCGAGGCGGACCGCGATGCCTTCCGGTTCATCCAGGGGCAATATCTGACCTTCCGGCGCAAGTTCGACGACGAGGAGCTCAGGCGTTCCTATTCGATCTGCGCCGGGCTCGATGACGATGTGCTGCGCGTCGGCATCAAGCGTGTCGATGGCGGCGCCTTTTCGACCTGGGCCAATGAGAGCCTGAAGGCCGGTGACGTGCTCGAGGCGATGCCGCCCATGGGCAATTTCCACCTGCCCATCGATCCCGCCGCCGCCAGGGAATATGTCGGCTTTGCCGGCGGCAGCGGCATCACGCCGGTCCTCTCGATCATCAAGACGACGCTCGCCCGCGAGCCCAAATCGCGTTTCACGCTCGTCTATGCCAACCGGCAGATCAGCTCGATCATGTTCCGCGAGGAGCTGGAAGACCTGAAGAACAGTCATCTCGGCCGGCTCTCGGTGATCCATGTCCTGGAGAGCGAGGGGCAGGAGATCGACCTGTTCACCGGCCGGCTGGACCGGGCGAAATGCGACATCCTGTTCAAGACCTGGATCGATATCGGCACGGTCGACGCCGCCTTCATCTGCGGGCCCGAGGCCATGATGCTGACCCTCGCCGAGGCGCTGCGCAGCCACGGCCTGCGCGACGACCAGATCAAGTTCGAACTGTTCGCCTCCTCGCAGCCCGGCCGGGCGGCACAGAAGGCGCGGGGACCCGGCGACGGCCACCAGCGGGCGAATTGCGAGGCCACCGTCACGCTGGACGGCGTTGCCCGCAGTTTCTCGTTCCCGAAGCAGGGCCAGAGCCTGCTCGACGCCGCGATCGAGCACAGCCTCGACCCACCCTATGCCTGCAAGGCCGGCGTATGTTCGACCTGCCGGGCCAAGGTGCTCGAAGGCGAGGTCGAGATGCTCGTCAACCATGCCCTGGAGGACTACGAGGTCGCCCAGGGCTATGTGCTGAGCTGTCAGTGCTATCCGGTCAGCGACCGGATCGTGGTCAGCTACGACCAATAGCGGCGTGCCGGAACCCGCGTGGCCGGCGACGGCCCGTGACGGCGCGCCGGAATTGAACAGGGGAACGCCGATGGCCGACGCAGATCCCGACAGCCTTCCCATCGAGGACTATCTCGCGCAGGGCGGCGTGCTGACGGCGCCGGGCAACGCGCCCGCGCGCTACCGCGCAGAGCTCATGCGCCTGATGGCGAGCTTCGTCGACAGCGAGCTTGCGGGCTCGGCCGGTTTCGCCGACACGATCAACGACGCGCCCGGCATCAAGGAGCGCATCGCCGCCTCGCGCATCGTGCTCGAAAAGACCGACCATGCCGGCCGGGTGCTGGAGGTCATGGCAAGCTTCGGCGCCGATGCCGGCCGCTATGCGGTGCACTATCCCTGGGCCGCGCGCCTGCCGCGCGATGCCGATATCGGTGCGACGCGCCATGGCGGCGACCGGCGGCTGTCGGTGCTGCACTATCCCCTGGAGGGCTGGATCGACGCGGTGGCGATGAACGCCCTGATGGGCCGGGCGGTCGCGCTGCAGCTGAAAGAGCTCGAAAAGGTGTCGTACCAGCCGCTCGCCGAGGTGTTCCGGACCATCACGCCGCGCGAGGTCAGGCATGCCGAGCTCGGCATGGAAGGCCTGAGGCGGGTCGTCGAAACCGCCGAGGGCCGGACGAGGGCACAGGCCGCCATCGCCTATTGGCGTCCGCGCGTCGCGGC
The DNA here is from genome assembly GCA_000751295.2 of bacterium YEK0313. Taxonomy (NCBI): domain Bacteria; species bacterium YEK0313. Next base: position 259,144 of record CCMO02000001.1, on the reverse strand, counting down.
GAGCTTCGGCCTTTCCGGCTCCGGCCGCTACGAGATGCTGGCGCGCCTCGGTCTGAGGCATACGCCGAATGAAACCCTGCTTGCCGCCTGGCAGAGCACGATCGGATCGGAACTGGCCACGCTGGGGCTGGCTGAGAAAGGGACCGCGCAATGACCAAGGCTGCAACTGGGGTCCGTCGGCTTGAGAGCTATCTCGGCGGGGCGTGGCGCAAGGGCGCCGGCGACGGCGTGCCGCTGCTCGATGCGGCGACCGGCGCTCCCGTCGCCACGATCGATTCGTCCGGGCTCGATTTCGCCGCGGCGCTCGCCTATGGCCGCGACAAGGGCGGCGCGGCCCTGCGGCGGCTGTCCTTCCATGACCGCGCCGCCATGCTGAAGGCTCTCGCCCAGGCCCTGACGGCGCAGAAGGAGGAGTTCTACGCGCTCTCCGCGGCCACGGGCGCGACCCGCGCCGACGGCTGGATCGACATCGAGGGCGGCATTGGCACGCTCATGTCCTATGCCGCCAAGGGGCGGCGCGAGCTGCCGAACACCCGCGTCCTGGTCGATGGCGATGTCGAGCCGCTCGCCAAGGACGGCACTTTTGCCGGCCAGCATATCCTGACGCCGCTCCAGGGCGCCGCCATCCACGTCAATGCCTTCAATTTCCCCTGCTGGGGCATGCTGGAAAAGCTGGCGCCGACACTGCTCGCCGGCGTGCCCGCGATCGTCAAGCCGGCGAGCCAGACGGCTTATCTGACCGAGCTGATGGTCCGGCGCATCATCGAGAGCGGCATCCTGCCCGAAGGGGCGCTGCAGCTCGTCTGCGGCAGCATCGGCGATCTTCTCGACCATGTCGACGGCCAGGACATCGTGACCTTCACCGGCTCGGCGGCGACCGGCCAGAAGCTCAAGGCCCATCCGGCGATCGTCCGCAACGCCACCCGCTTCACGATGGAGGCCGACAGCCTGAACGCTGCCATTCTCGGCCTCGATGCCGGCCCCGGCACCGAGGAGTTCGACCTCTTCGTCAAGGAGGTGGCGCGCGAGATGACCGTCAAGGCCGGCCAGAAATGCACGGCCATCCGCCGGGTCATCGCGCCGCGTCGCCATGTCGATGCGCTCGTCTCGACGCTGCGCGACCGGCTCGCCAGGACGCCGGTCGGCAATCCCGCCGACGAGGCCGTGCGCATGGGGCCGCTCGCAAGCCTCGGCCAGCGCGAGGAAGTCCGCGCCCGCATCGGCGAGCTCGCCGCCGAAGCCGAGATCGTCGCCGGCGATCCCGCCAACCCCACGATCGTGTCCGGCGATGCCGCGGCCGGCGCCTTTCTGAACCCGATCCTTCTCTATTGCGACAGGCCCGATGCCGCGCGCGCGGTCCACGCAGTGGAGGCCTTCGGCCCGGTCGCGACCGTCATGCCCTATGACGCTGCGGAGGAGGCCGTGAGCCTCACCCGGCGTGGCAGCGGCAGCCTCGTCGCCTCGGTCTTCACCAACGATCCGGCTTTTGCCGCCGACGTGGTGACGGGCCTGGCCCCGTTCCACGGCCGGGTCATGATCGGCAACCGGACGAGCGCCAAGACGGCGACCGGCCATGGTTCGCCGCTGCCCGTTCTGGTGCATGGCGGCCCGGGCCGGGCCGGCGGCGGCGAGGAGCTTGGCGGGCTGCGCAGCGTCGCCCATTACATGCAGCGCACCGCCGTGCAGGGCGCCCCGGCGCTGCTCTCGGCCGTCACCGGCCGCTGGATCCAGGGCGCGCCCGTCAGGGACGACGCCGTGCATCCGTTCCGCAAGTCGCTCGCCGAGCTCAAGGTCGGCGATCGCCTGGTTACCGCGAAGCGCATGGTGACGCTCGAGGATGTCGAGCATTTCGCCCATTTCACCGGCGACGTCTTCTACGCCCACATGGACGAAGAGGCGGCGAAGGCGAACCCGTTCTTCGACGGCCGCGTCGCGCATGGCTATCTGATCGTTTCGTTCGCCGCGGGGTTGTTCGTCGATCCGGCACCCGGTCCGGTCCTCGCCAATTACGGTGTCGACAATCTGCGCTTCCTAACCCCGGTCTATCCAGGCGACACGCTGCAGGTCGAGCTCACCTGCAAGGAGATCAATCCGCGCAGCGGCGCCGAGCATGGCGAAGTCCGCTGGGATTGCCGGGTGACCAACCAGACCGGCGCGACCGCCGCGCAATACGACGTGCTCACCATGGTCGCGAAGACCTGGCCGTGACCGCATCGCAGGCCGTGCTGTCAGGCCTCGGCCGCATGCAAAAAAGCCCCGGGCCGCCATGGTCCGGGGCTGCGGCCAAACGCGGCCGCTTCTTGCCGTCGGCCTATTCGCGCATTTCGTAGCGATAGGATTTCGACACCACGCGCCAGCCGTCGGACAGCTTCATCAGCACGAGGTAGTCGATGAAGAAGCGCGGCGGCAGGGCGCATTTCACCTTCACGAAGGCCGTCTTCTCGTCGGACCGGTCGACGGTGACGAGGAAGTCGTGGCGCGGATGGCCCTGGCTTTTCGGCGAGGTGCGCTGGCGTACCAAGCCGAGCCAGTCCTTGTAGCCGAGCACTTTCAGTTCGCCGTTCTCGTTCCAGCGCAGGTCGGCGGACGGATGGAAGGCTTCGGCGAGCTTGTCGGCGTCGCATTCGTAAAGGCCGTCGAAATAGAGCTGGACGACGGCTTCGATGGTCGAGCGGTCATAGGACATGGGCGGTCTCCGGAGATCGGTTCCGGCGCGGGCCGTATCCTCGCAGGACGTGAACCCTGCGGGAGGCGGAGCCGTCTGGACGAAACCTCGAGGGTGGGTGGCGGTGCCGGTTGCGAGCCGGCCGGCCACTCCGTATGAGAGCAGACCACAAAGCGTGGCTCATGGAAATATGCCCGCGCGGAATGGTGGCCGCTTGCCGCGCGCAGCCCTGACGGCCATATTGCCGCGACTTGCGCGGGGACAAGGCCCTGCCCACGCTGAACTCCGCATATCCCCTAGGAGACGAGACATGATCGAAGACCTCATCAACCGTGTCGCCGCGGCGGCCGGCATCGATTCAGCGCTTGCCTCCAAGGCCATCGGCATGATCCTGGGCTTCCTGCAGAAGGAAGGTCCGTCGGAGCCGGTGCAGCAGATGCTGGCGGCGCTTCCCGGGTCCACGGCGCTGATCGAGCAGGCCTCGGGCGGCGGTGGCGGCGGCCTGATGGGCATGGTCGGCGGCCTGATGGGCGGCGGCATCATGGGGCTCGGCGCCAATCTGATGGGCGCCGGCCTCGACATGGGCCAGATCTCCAGCGTCGGCAAGGAACTGATCGCCTTCGGCCGCGAACATGCCGGCGAGGATGTGATGGGCCAGATCGTCGGCGGCACGCCGGGACTTTCGCAATTCGTCTGATGCCGTTCAACCTCCGGGCCCTGATCCTTACCGCCTCGGTCGTCGCCGGGGCGGCGGCCGCAGCGGCGGAAACCGAGGCGACCGGCTGGCGCGTCAACGAGGCAGACGGCCAGATCCAGGCTTTCGTCTCGGCCGATACCGGCGAGGGGCCGTCGGCGGGCACGGTCTATCTCGGCTTCTTCTGCGGACCGCAGCCGGTGGTGCGCCTGCGCGTGCCCGCGCCCGGCGGCGGTCCGGCGGGCAAGACCGATCCGGTCCGGGTGACCTTCGAGGCCGGCGACGACCTTTTCGTCGCGACGCTGGATGCCGCCCTGTCGGCCCCGGCCGACGGCCGCAGCGAATTGACGGCGGAACGCAGCGTGATCGAGCCGGCCGACGCCGATACGCTCCGGGATTTCGCGCGTTTCCTGCGCGATGCCGGCGGCAGCGAGCTGCGCCTGACCGGCGCCGGCGCGGCCGCCTCCTTCAGGCTGCCGCTGGAGGGCGCCAAGGCGGCATTGAGCCGGTATCTCGGGGCTTGCGCGCCGCTCGCGCCGCAGTGATCCGAACGCCCCGCCGGGCGTCGTCGTGATGGGTTGACATGGCGCTGCCCGGCGCTCAAAGCACGCGCCATGAAAGCCGCTTCAGCTTCCGACGCTTCGACCCCGGACGGGCTGCTGGCTGCCCTGACCGGCCTCGGCCGGCCGGCGGTGATGGGCATTCTCAACGTCACGCCGGATTCCTTCTCCGATGCGGGGCAGTTTTTCGCGCCGGAACGCGCGCTCGCACAGGCGCGGCGCATGGCGGCCGAGGGCGCCGACATCCTCGATATCGGCGCGGAATCGACGCGTCCCTATGGCGGCGCGCGGTCGGTTTCGCTCGACGACGAGCTGGCGCGCCTGAAGCCGGTCCTGGCCGATGTCGTCGCGCTCGGCCTGCCGGTGTCGATCGACACGATCAAGGCGCCGGTCGCACGCTGGGCGCTGGAGCAGGGGGCGGCGATCGTCAACGACGTCTGGGGCCTGCAGCACGATCCCAACATGGCTGCCGTCGTCGCCGCCCACGGCGCTCCCGTCGTGGTGATGCATAATCGCGACCGGGCCGACCCGGCGATCGACATCATGGCCGATATCGATGCCTTCTTTCACCGGTCGCTGGCCATCGCCGACAAGGCCGGCATTCGCCGCAATCGCATCGTCCTCGACCCCGGGATCGGCTTCGGCAAGACGCCGGAGCAGAGCATCGCCGTTCTCGCCAGGCTCGACCGGCTTGCCGCTTTCGGCCTGCCGCTGCTCGTCGGCGCCTCGCGCAAGCGGTTCATCGACCGTATCTCGCCGGCCCCGCCGGACCAGCGCATCGGCGGCTCGCTCGCCGCCCATCTCATCGCCATGCGAGCCGGCGCGGCGATCATTCGCGCCCATGACGTGGCCGAGACCGTCCAGGCGCTGAAAGTCGCCCAAGCCATAGCAGAGGCACGATGACCGATCAGATCTTCATCAAGGGCCTGGTGATCCACGCCCATCACGGCGTGATGGAGCACGAGAGTCAGGTCGGCCAGCGTTTCGTCATCGATCTCGATCTGACCTGCGATCTCGCGGCGGCGGCCGCGAGCGACCATCTCGCCGACACCGTCTCCTACGCCGCCATTGCGGCCGAGACCGAGCGGGCGTTCACGACGCGCAGCTTCAAGCTGCTCGAGGCAGCGGCCGGGGCGGTGGCTGAAGCCGTCCTTGCCGCCTTTCCGAAGATCCGCACCGTCAGGGTCACGGTGCACAAGCCGCATGCCCCGATCGCGGCGATCTTCGACGATGTCGGCGTCGTCCTGACCCGGGGCCGACATGACTGAGCCGTCGGGCAGCGACGCCGCGCCGGTGGATGCGCTCATCAGTCTCGGTGGCAATATCGGCGACGTGCGCGCAACCCTCGATCGCGCCGTCGACCTCTTCTGCGACGGCGTCGCGGTGCGCCTCAAGGCGCGCTCGGCCGACTATGCGACGCCGCCCTGGGGCGTCACGGACCAGCCGCCCTTCGTCAACCTGGCGCTGTCGGTCCATACCACGCTCGGCCCGCGCGGCCTTCTGGAGCGTGCGCTGGCCGTGGAGGCAAGGCTCGGCCGGGAGCGGGCGCGATCCCGGCGCTGGGGGCCGCGGCCGGTTGATATCGACATCATCGCCTATGGCGATCTCAGCCTGGACGAACCCGACTTGCATCTGCCGCATCCGCGCCTCCGCGAACGGGCCTTCGTGCTGGTGCCGCTGGCCGAAATCGTGCCCAACCGGCTCATCGGCGGACGCCGGGTGGGCGATCTGGCGCGGGAGATCGACGCCGCCGGCATCGAGCGGCTGCCGGCACGCCAGGCGGCCGAGCGGCCGGCGCGGCCCTGATCCGTCCAAAGGACGCCTTTCGAAAGACTTATCTTTCTGGCATCGAGAGGCCATGACATCGTCCTCTCCCCTGGCTTTCGCCGCTGAATTCCCCGCCGCCACGCAAGCCGACTGGCGCGCGGCGGTCGATGCCGTTCTGAAGGGCAAGCCCTTCGACAAGACGCTGGTCGGCCGCACGGCCGATGGTCTGGCCATCGAGCCGCTCTATCCGCGTGCCGCCGCAGCGGAGCCGCTGGCCGGCCGGCCGGCCGGCGCGCCCTGGACCATCGTCCAGCGGGCCGACCAGCCGGCGCCCGCCGATGCCAACGGCCAGGCGCTTGCCGATCTGGGCGAAGGCGCCTCGGGACTCGCCCTGGTGATGCGCGGCGCCATCGGCGACCATCGCGGCGATGGGCTCGTGCTGGACGGCCTCGCCGATCTCGATCAGGTCCTGGACGGCGTCATGCTGGATCTCATCCAGCTCAGGGTCGACGCCGGCACGGCGGCGGGGCATGTCGCCGCCATGATCGCCGCCAAGGTGGAGCGGGACCGCCTGGATCCGTCGGCTTTGGCGATTGCCTTCGGTATCGACCCGATCGGCGCCTTCGCGCGGCGCGGCACGCTGGAGAGCTGGGACGGGGCGGCGGCCAAGGCGGCGGATGTCGTGCTCGGCCTGCGCCGGCGCGGTTTTGCCGGCACGCAGGTGATGGCCGACGGCCGCGTCATCCACGATGCCGGCGGCTCGGAGGCGCAGGAACTCGCCTTCGCTCTCGGTGCCGCCGTGCAATATCTGCGCGTCCTGGAGGCTGCCGGGCTCGGCCTCGACGAGGCGGGGCAGGCGATCGCGGTGCTGCTGGCCGCCGATGCCGACCAGTTTCTCACCACCGCCAAGATGCGCGCGATGCGTCAGCTCTGGGCGCGCGTTGAAAGCGCCTGCGGCCTCGCGCCGGCGCGGCTCGACCTGCATGCCGAGACCGCCTGGCGCATGCTGTCGGTGACCGATCCCGCGGTCAACTGGCTGCGCACCACCACGGCCTGCTTCGCCGCCGGCATCGGTGGCGCCGGCCATGTGACGGTCCAGCCGTGGACCGCCGCGATCGGCCTGCCCGACGCCTTCGCGCGGCGCATCGCCCGCAACACGCAGCTGATCCTCATCGAGGAATCGAACCTCCACCGGGTGGCCGATCCGGCGGCGGGGTCGGGCGGCGTCGAGACGTTGACCGCCGAGCTCTGCGAAGCTGCCTGGAAGCTGTTCCAGGGGAGCGAGGCGGCGGGCGGCGTGGTCGCCGCGCTTTCGGCGGGCGCGATCCAGGCCGATGTCGCCAAGGTGCGCCTTGCGCGCCGCGCGGCCATCGCCAGGCGCCGCGAGCCGCTGACCGGCACGTCCGAATTCCCCAATGTGCATGAGACGACGCCGGAGGTTCTCCGTCCCCCGGCGCGCCTGCCGCGGCAAGCGGACACGCTGATCGAGCTGCCGGCGGCCGCCAAGGGCGAGCGTTTCGAGGCGACCGTCGCGGCTTTCGCCGGCGGCGCCGTCAGGGCGGCCCTGTCCCGGCCGAAGACCGACACGATCTTCGTCGATCCCCTGCAGCCGATCCGTCTCGCCGAGCCGTTCGAAGCCCTGCGGGCGGCGCTCGACGGCGTCGCGGCCCGCACCGGCACGCGGCCGCGCGTGTTCCTGGCGGTTCTCGGCCCGGTGGCAGCCTTCACCGCGCGGGCGACCTTCGCCAAGAACCTGTTCGAGGCCGGCGGTTTCGAGGCGCCGATCCCCGAGCCTTTCGCCGATCGCGCGGCGCTTCTGGCCGCTTTCCAGGCGTCCAAGGCGCAGATCGCCTGCATCTGCTCGTCCGACGAGCTCTACGCGGCGGAGGCCGAAGGCGTCGCGGAAGCGCTCAAATCGGCGGGCGCGGCGCAGCTTTGGCTCGCCGGCCGCCCCGGCGAGGCGGAACAGAGCCTGAAGGCTGCCGGTATCGACGGGTTCGTCTATGCCGGCTGTGACGTGTTAGACTGTCTCGGCGCTGCCCAAGCAGCGCTCGGCATGTGAGGAAGAGGCCAATGACCTCCATTCCCGATTTCTCGACCCTTGCCTTTGCCAAGGCAGCGCCCGCCGCGCGCGCCGAGGGCGATGCCTGGATGACCCCCGAGGACATCGCGGTGGCGCCGGTCTATGGCGCGGCCGACCTTGCGGGCCTCGACTTCCTCGACACCTATCCGGGCATCAAGCCGTTCCTGCGTGGTCCCTATCCGACCATGTATGTCAATCAGCCCTGGACGATCCGGCAATATGCCGGGTTCTCGACGGCCGAGGATTCCAACGCCTTCTACCGGCGCAACCTGGCGGCCGGACAGAAGGGCCTGTCGGTCGCCTTCGATCTCGCCACCCACCGGGGCTATGATTCCGACCATCCGCGTGTTGCCGGCGACGTCGGCATGGCGGGCGTTGCGATCGATTCCATCTACGACATGCGCACGCTCTTCTCCGGCATTCCGCTCGGCGAGATGAGCGTGTCGATGACCATGAACGGCGCCGTCCTGCCGGTGCTGGCGCTCTATATTGCGGCCGCCGAGGAACAGGGCGTGCCGCAGGCCAAGCTGTCGGGGACCATCCAGAACGACATCCTCAAGGAGTTCATGGTCCGCAACACCTACATCTATCCTCCCGCGCCCTCGATGCGCATCATCTCCGACATCTTCGCCCACACGGCGAAGCACATGCCGAAATACAATTCGATCTCGATCTCCGGCTATCACATGCAGGAGGCCGGGGCGACGCAGGACCTGGAGCTCGCCTATACGCTCGCCGACGGCGTGGAGTATATCCGCGCGGGGCTTGCCGCGGGCATGACGGTCGACCAGTTCGCGCCGCGCCTGTCGTTCTTCTGGGCCATCGGCATGAACTTCTTCATGGAGGTGGCCAAGCTGCGCGCCGCCCGCCTCCTGTGGGCAAAGCTCGTCAAGGGCTTCGAGCCGAAATCCGACAAGAGCCTGCCGCTGCGCACCCACAGCCAGACCTCCGGCTGGTCGCTGACCGCGCAGGACGTGTTCAACAACGTCATCCGCACCCAGATCGAGGCCATGGCGGCGACCCAGGGCCATACCCAGTCGCTGCATACCAACGCGCTGGACGAGGCGCTGGCCCTGCCGACCGACTTTTCCGCGCGCATCGCCCGCAACACCCAGCTGTTCCTGCAGCAGGAATCCGGCACCTGCCGGATCATCGATCCCTGGGGCGGCTCGTTCTATGTGGAGCGGCTGACGGCGGATCTCGCCGCCAAGGCCTGGGAGCATATCCAGGAGGTCGAGGCGCTTGGCGGCATGGCCAAGGCGATCGATGCCGGCATTCCCAAGCTGCGCATCGAGGAAGCGGCCGCCAAGACGCAGGCCCGCATCGATTCCGGCATCCAGTCGGTGATCGGCGTCAACAAGTTCAAGCCGGACGGCGAGAAGCCGATCGACGTGCTCAAGGTCGACAATTCGGCCGTCCGCGCGAGCCAGATCGACAAGCTGAAGCGGCTGCGCGCCGAGCGCAATCCGGCCGAGGTCCAGGCCGCCCTCGACGCGCTGACCGCCGCGGCCGGCGGCAACGGCAATCTGCTCGAGCTCGCCATCAACGCGGCCCGGGCGAAAGCGACGGTCGGCGAGATGTCGGACGCCATGGAGAAGGTGTTCGGCCGCCACAAGGCCGAGATCAAGGCGATCTCCGGTGTCTACAAGCGCGAGGTCGGCGCCATGAACGAGAATGTCTCCCGGGTCCAGCACATGGTCGAGACCTTCGCCGAGAACGAGGGGCGCCGTCCGCGCATCCTGGTCGCCAAGGTCGGCCAGGACGGCCATGACCGCGGCCAGAAGGTGATCGCTTCCGCCTTTGCCGATCTCGGCTTCGACGTCGATATCGGGCCGCTGTTCGCAACGCCGGCCGAGGCGGCCAAGCAGGCGATCGAGAACGATGTCCATTGCGTCGGCGTCTCGTCGCTCGCCGCCGGCCATCTCACCCTGGTTCCGGAACTGAAGGCCGAACTCGCCGCCCAGGGCCGCGAGGACATCATGATCGTGGTCGGCGGGGTCATCCCGCCGCAGGATTTCGACGCGCTGTACACGGCGGGCGCCGCCGCCATCTTCCCGCCGGGCACGCCGATCGCCGACGCCGCCATCGATCTGATGGACAAGCTCAACGCCAAGCTCGGCTATCCGCAGGCCGCCGAATAGGCCGCCGTTTCAGCGCCGGACATGGACGACGGCGACGCCGTCGCCATGGACACGGCGCCAGTCCGGCAGCCGGTCGAGCAGGGCGACCGCCGGCGTCTGGGGCGTCAGCAGCGTCCAGCCGATCCGGTGGCGGTCGAGCAGCGTCATGAGCCCGTCGATTTCGGAGAGGTCGAGCGCGCGCAGGGTGCGCACCACGAAGGGGCCGCCATAGAGTTCGGTGCGGCCGTCGAAGAAGGTCGGCACGCCCTGGGTGATCAGCCAGCCGCCGAAGGCATAGTCGTTGAGCACCGGCCCGGTCGCGCCGGCCGCGCGTGCCGCCGTCAGCGCGGCTGACGGAATGTAGCGCGGATTGGGCCGGGCCAGCCCGAGGCTCCCCGTCGCGACGGTCGCCGCGCTGTCCACGGCGGGCGCCGCGAGACCGGCCATGGCGGCTCGGCCGGGTGCGGGCGGCGGCCGCGGTGCGAGGCGCGCGGCAATGGCGGGTGCCAGCAGCAGGGCGCCGACGATGGCAAGCAGCGTCTGGTGCCGGACATGGGCGAGGGCCATGTGGGTCAGCCCGACGATGACGATGACGCGCAGCAGCGGCACCTGGATGCCGAAGGCGAGCGCCAGCGCGAAGCCGCCGAGCAGCACCAGCTCGAACGGCTCGATCCGGCTGAAATCGTGGGCGCGCCACTCGATGATGGCGGCCTGGGCCTGATCGAGCCCGAGCACGCGGAAGGCCGCCAGGATCACCTCGGGACCATAGGGGTGAATGCAGGCGAAACCGACCGCCAGCAGGCCGAACAAGGCCCAGCCGAAAAACACCCGCGGCCGGTCGGCCGGCGCGGCCCTCACCATGGCTTCGAGCGCCAGCGGCGCGCCGAGTGCGAGGCCGAACATGAAGCTGCCGTGCAGATTGGCCCAGAGCGTCATCAGCGGCAGCAGCCGCAAGCCGGGCGCGCGTCCGGTCTCCGCCGCGTCGAGCAAGCCGACCACCCAGGCGACGAGCACCGGCAGCGCGATGAGATGGGGGCGGGCGAGCGCATGCGGCGCGCTGAGCGCGACCGCCGCGCCGATCAGCACCAGCGCCGGGCGCCAGTCCAGCCGCCGCAGCAGGGCATGGGCGAGGATCATGAAGGCGAGCGCTGCCGCGGCAGCCGCGAGTGCTGCGACGCCGGTCCAGCCGCCGGCCCGGAAGGCCAGAGCCATGGCCACCTGCGACAGCCATTCCTTGGCGATCCAGAAGCTGCCCGGCATCGTGTGGGAATAGCCGTCGGTCCAGGGAAAGGCCCGGTTGCGCAGGATCTCCTCACCGACAAAGACATGCCAGTGGCTGTCGGGGTCGTTCAGCAGGCTGCCCGCGAGCAGGACGAACAGGCCATAGACGCCGGCCCCGATCGCCAGGACCAGGCGCATGTCGACCGCCCGGGGCGCGGGCAGGGGAGTGGGGCCGATCAACGACTCGATGCGCATCGGACGAGTGTTGCCAGGAGTGGGCCAGATTCGCATCCGGCAAGCCGCGCGTGCGGTCTCTTCCGGAGCCGGCGGCGGCGCGCAGGTGCCATGCGAGGCCCTCCCGCGGCTCACGGATTGCCAAGCTCGGCGTTCCGGTGCAGCCTTCTGTGATCACAGAAAGAGGCCGGATGAACCGGCCGGTCGACACGGGAGGAAGTCGATGACGATGCCGACACGCAGAACCCTCATCAGCTCCGCCGCCGGTCTCGGCGTGGTGGCGCTCGCCGCGCCCGCTCTTGCCCAGGCCTATCCGGCGCGGCCGATCACGCTGATCGTGCCGTGGGGCGCGGGCGGCGGCACGGACGCGACCGCGCGCATCGTCGCATCGATCCTCGAGCGGGATCTCGGCCAGCCGGTCAATGTCGTCAACCGGACGGGCGGCTCGGGCGTCGTCGGCCATTCGGCGATCGCAACCGCCGCGCCCGACGGCTACACGATCGGCATGCTCACCGTCGAGATCTCGATGATGCACTGGCAAGGGCTCACCGAATTGACCCCGGCGAGCTACACGCCGCTGGCGCTGATGAACGAGGACCCGCCGGGCGTGCAGGTGGCGGCAAGCTCGTCCTACCGGACGATCAAGGACCTCGCCGATGCGATCAAGGCCAATCCCGGCAAGCTCAAGGCCTCCGGCACCGGACAGGGCGGCATCTGGCATCTGGCCCTAGTCGGCTGGCTCGGTGCCATGGGCCTGCCGGCCAATGCGGTACCATGGGTACCATCCAATGGCGCGGCGCCCGCCATGCAGGACCTCGCCGCCTCGGGCCTCGACATCGTCACCTGCTCGGTGCCGGAGGCGAAGGCCATGCTCGATGCCGGCCGCGCCCGCTCGCTGGCCATCATGGCGCCGGCCCGCAATCCGCAATTCCCCAATGTACCGACGCTGAAGGAAGGGCTCGGCATCGATTATTCGGTCGGCGCCTGGCGCGGCATCGGCGCGCCGAAGAACCTGCCGGCGCCGATCGCCGAGCGGCTGACGGCGGCGCTCAAGAAAGCCAATGAATCCAAGGAATTCCAGGAGTTCATGAACAATCGCGGCTTCGGCATCAAATGGGCCGACGGTGCGGGCTTCGCCAAGTTCATGGCCGACGGCGATGCCGCCATGGGCGTTGCCATGAAGGCGGCCGGGCTCGCCAAGCAAGGCTGACGCGGGCCCGCGGGGCTCACCCGCGCGACCACGGTGCCGCCGGCCGGCGGCACTGCCATCCGGGACGCCGCGCACCGACTAGACCAACCCGATCCTGCCAGGGGACCCATGCATCTTTCCGATCGTGTGACGGGCGGATTTTTTGCAGCCCTCGGAGCGGCCGCCGCCTATGGCGGCTCGCTCCTGCCGCCAGTGCCGGGCCAGCAGGTCGGGCCGAACGTGTTTCCGATGGTCATCGGTTTCGGCCTGATCGCCTGCGGCCTCGCCATTGCCTTTGGCGTGGGGCGCTCCTTCGAGGAGCCGGAGGAGATCGTCACGTCGGAGGACGGGTCCCATGCGCCGGCCGACGCCCTGCCTCCGCCGGTTCGCCATGGGGCGCTGAAGACGCTGGTGCCGCCGCTGCTGCTCCTGTTCTACGCCTTCAGCGTCGATATGCTCGGCTTCATCCCCACCGCGGCGATCATGGTCCTCGCCACCTCGCTCGCCCTCGGCGGCACCTGGCGCACGGCCGTGCCTCTGGCCCTCCTGGCGCCGCCCGCCGTGCACCTGATCTTCGCCAAGCTGCTGCGGGTGCCCTTGCCCGCCGGCCTCCTGCCCATGCCGTGGTGAGGGCCTTGCCATGAGCGCCTTCATCGACGCCATCGGCATGGTGCTCGCCCCCGACGTGCTGGTCGCCATCCTCCTGTCCGCCGTCTACGGCCTCGTCGTCGGGTCGCTGCCGGGGCTGTCGGCAACCATGGCGACGGCCCTGCTCGTGCCGGTCACCTTCTATCTCTCGCCGATCGCGGCCGTCGCCACGATTATCACCGCCTCGGCCATGGCGATCTTTTCCGGCGACATCCCCGGCTGCCTTCTGCGCATCCCGGGCACGCCGGCCTCCGCGGCCTATACGGACGAGGCCTACGCGATGACTCGCAAGGGGCAGGCCGAGCTGGCGCTCGGCATCTGCCTCTGGTTCTCGGCGCTCGGCGGCGTGTTCGGCACGCTCTCGCTCATCCTGATGGCGCCCCTGCTCGCCGAATTCGCCCTGTCCTTCTCGACATTCGAATATTTCTGGCTCGCCTTTCTCGGCCTGATGTGCGCGACGCTGGTGGCACGGTCGTCGCCGGTCAAGGCGATCGCGGCCATGCTTGTCGGCCTTCTGATCGCCTGCGTCGGCATCGAGAACCCGGCGGGCACACCGCGCTTCACCTTCGGCTTCACCGATCTGCTCGGCGGCATCGAGGTCGTGCCGGCGCTGGTCGGCTGCTTCGCCGTGGCCGAGGTCATGCGCGCCATGTCGGTGCCGGAGCCGCCGCCGCTGGCGCGCCGGAAATTCGGTTCGATCCTCGCGGGACAGTGGAAGCTGACCAAGGAATATCCGGTGCAGCAGACCCGCGGCAACATTGTCGGCATCATCATCGGCGTCCTGCCCGGCGCAGGCGCCGACATGGCCGCCTGGGTCTCCTACGCCATGGCCAAGCGGTTCTCGAAGACGCCGGAAAAGTTCGGCACCGGCCATCCCGAAGGGCTGATCGAGGCCGGCGCCTCGAACAATGCCTCGCTCGCTTCCGGCTGGGTGCCCTCGCTGCTCTTCGGCATTCCCGGCGACACCATCACCGCCATCGCCATCGGCGTGCTCTACATGAAAGGGCTCAATCCGGGTCCGACGCTGTTCACCGAGAAAGCGTCGAGCATGTACGCGCTCTACATCATCTTCATGCTGGGCAATATCATCATGATCCCGCTCGGCATTATCATGATCCGGCTGGCGAGCCATGTGCTGCGGCTCAAGCGCTACGCCATCATGCCGGTGATCGTGCTGCTCTGCGCGGTCGGCTCGTTCGCGACCGGCAACAATCTCTTCCTGGTCATCACCGTCGCCGCCTTCGGCTGCATCGGCTACGTCATGGAGAAGAACGGCTATCCGGTCGCCGCCATGGTGCTCGGCGTGGTCATGGGCTCGATGGTCGAGCAGCATTTCGTCACGTCGCTGATCAAGTCCGACGGATCGATCCTGCCGTTCTTCGAGCGGCCGGTCTCGGCCGTGCTCGCCGCCATCACCATCGGCCTGTTCGTCTGGCCGCTGGCGGTCTGGCTCTGGCGCCGGCGCCCCGGCCGGCCGGTGCCTGCGACCTGATGCGCAGCATCCGAGGGACGTGACCGGCTCAGTTGGCGCTGGCCGGCTGGATCGCGGGCAGGGCTTCTGTCGTCACGTCCTGACGGGCGCTTTCCGGCTGGCCGGCCATCGGCGCCTGGGCCTGGGGCGGCTGCAGTTCCGGCGGCAGGGGCGGGGGGGTGGTCGGCGCCGGTGGCAGCGAGTCCTCGATGACCGGCGGTGAAGCGATCTTGCCGCCGATCAGCCGGACGATCTCGGGCGCTTCGGCGAAGGTTCCGTGACGCAGGAGATCGGTCCAGCCCTGCGAGGTCATCGTGAAGACGCGCACGCCGAGCCCGGAAATGATCTCGCGGTGCTGCGGATTGCGCACGTCGAGCGCGCCGAGACGCTGGCGGTCCCAGGCGACCGTCATGGAAGCGGCGAGCGCCCGGTCGTCGGACTGGACGAACAGCGAGATGCGGCCCGGCCGGGCGACGCGCGCGACCTGTCCGCGGAACACCTCGACATCGAGGTCCGGAGCCGCCAGGATCACCTCGCCGAGATGGCCGTTCGCTTCGCCCCGTCCGGCAATGCCGGCCTGGCGCAGGCCCTCCATGGTCAGGAAGGCGCCCATGGAATGGGCGATGAGATGGATGCGTCCGACGCCGGGCACGTCGCCGAGATCCGCCAGCAGCTTCTCGAAGGCATCGCGCGATGCCGTCGCAATCTCCCGGTCGCCGCCATAGGCCAGCATGCGCCGGTAGCTTGGCCAGGTGAACAGAACCGGGGTGCCGCGGAAGCCGGCATCGGTCGCCACCTGGACGAGCCGGAAGGCGGCCTCGTCGTAATCGGTGTTGAAGCCGTGGATGTAGACGAGCACGTCGCGCTGGTCGGCTGGCTTGGCGGCGATGGCCTGCGCAAGCTGGCTGCGGAAGGCATCGGGCGTCAGAGCGGTGCGGTCCGCCAGGACGAAGTGGCGCGACGGGCTCTCGGCGGTGAGCGTCGGGCGCGGAATGGTGCCGACCTGATGGCCGGGAGGCACGGTGACGACCTGGCGATAGAAGCGTGCCCGCTCGCGGGTCGGATCGCCCAGCCGGTCGCCCGGCAGAGCCGGACGCGTCGAGGTCACGAAGACGTTGACCGCGCGGATCTGGCCGGGGCGGCTCGCCAGGGCGCCGACCGAGGCCGAGAGGCCCGACGCGTCCGCGCCCAGGCAGCCTGCCATCAACAGCGATGCCAGTCCCACCAGGGCGAGACGAATGACCATAGCGGGTTTGCGGAGCGGCGGCGCGGGCATGGGGGCGGCATGGCATTGCGAAAAGAGGTCATTGCCGCACACCGTCTTGCCGAAGGGTGAATCGCGGCAGGCGGACGGGAGGGTGTGCGTGGCGTTACCGGCCGCGCGTGGCGGGAATGCGGCCGAACCGCGGCCGCGCCGTTCCGTGCGGTCCGGTTGTGGCGGACGTACTCTGCAATTAACGAGAAATAAGCGACTATTCGTCAGAGTAGCCGCGCGTTGCAACACGATGGCCCGGCGGTACTGCGAGGTAGAGCTGCCAGATGCGGTCGGTTCTGATCTTTGCCGCCGTCATAGCGGCAGTATTCGCCGCGGCCTTTGCCAGTCCGGGCGCCGGCGGCGACGTCGCCGTTGCGGTGTCGCCCTTCGCGCCGGCGAGCCGGGCGGCCGAAGTCGTCGCGGCGGCCGAGGGCGCTCTCGTCACGCCTTCGCGCTTCGGCTGGATCGTGGTCGCGCGCGCTGAGCGGCGTGATTTCGTCGCCGGGCTCTACGCAGCCGGCGCGTGGCTCGTTTTCGACCCGCGGATCGTGGGCGCCTGTCTCCAGAAGGAGTGAGCTCATGCAGGGACTTGAGGAACTGCGTCGGAAGTTCGGGCTGGTCCTGGTCCCGTTCCTCTGGGCGAATGTCGCATTGATCGCCGTGCTGGCGCTGGTGCTCGGCAGCAGCTCCGTTGCCGTCGCGATCGGCGGGGCCGTCATTATCGCCGGTGGCGCGACAGTGTGCTGGTGGCAGGACCGGACCGGTCCGGCCACGCGCATGGTGACCGCCATGGCGGCGTCCGCGCTGGTCGCGCTGCTCGTCTATGTCTTCGCCGGGCACCGCTATCAGATCGACATGCACATGTATTTCTTCGCCATGCTGGCGGTGGTCGCCGGCTGGTGCGACTGGCGCGCCATCGTGGCCAATGCGGCGGTCACCGCCGTGCATCACCTCGTGCTGAATTTCGCGCTGCCCGCAGCGGTCTTCCCGACCAGCAACCCGGATCTGATGCGGGTGATCGTCCATGCCGTCATCGTCGTGGTCGAAACTGCGGTGCTGACCTGGCTGACGTTCCGCCTGCAGGCGCTGTTCGTCGCCTCCGACGCGGCCATGGCCGAGATTCTCGCCGCGCAGACCGATTCCGCTGAAACCAGGCGGACCTCGGCCGCCCTCGCCGAGCAGAGCGAGCGCCTCGCGCAACGCGCCCGCTCGGCCGAAGAGTTCACCGCCCGCCTTCAGGCGCTGGCGGGAAACCTGATCGGCTCGTCGTCGGAGGTCGCGGATGCGGCGCGCAATCTCTCCTCTGCCGCACGCGACACGGCGGAGCGGGTCCAGGCCGTCGCCTTCGCCGCCGAGAATGCGTCCGGCAACGTTCAGACGGTCGCCGTCGGAGCGGAACAGCTCGCGGCCTCGATCGGCGACATCAATGGCCAGGTCGCCCGTTCGGCCGAGGTCGCCCGCAGCGCGGCCGAGGAAGCGGCCCGGACCAACGACAACATCATGGCCCTGACCGCCGCGGCCGGCCAGATCGGCGACGTCGTCGCGCTGATCCGAGCGATCGCCGCGCAGACCAATCTGCTTGCGCTCAACGCCACCATCGAAGCGGCACGTGCCGGCGAGGCGGGCAGGGGGTTTGCGGTGGTCGCCTCGGAGGTCAAGCAGTTGGCGGCCCAGACGGCCCGGGCGACCAACGAGATCGGCGACAAGATTACCGAGATCCAGTCGGCGACGACGGTGACGGTCAGCTCGATCTCGCGCATCGTCGCGACGATCGGCACCATCCGCGAGGTCACGTCGGCGATCGCAGGGTCGATCGCCGAGCAGGGCGCGGCGACCGCCGAGATCGCCGCCAACACGCAGCGCGCGGCCAGCGGCACTGCCGACGTGACGGGCAATATCGTCGGCATCGGCCAGTCCGCCGAGGTGACGGGAACCGCCTCCGCCCGCCTGACCGGGTTGTCGCGCTCGCTTGCCGACCAGTCGGCCGAACTGCAGCAGGCGGTGACCGCCTTCATGGATGACCTGAAGGCGGCCTGAGACCTCTGGCGGGTGCGTTCGGTGCTCGCATTGAGACCCCGGGTTTGTTACCAACCCGGTCATGCGTGCGCCGATCGACATTGAACAGCTCTCCCATGCCATCCGTGCCGGCGAACGCGCCATGCTGGCGCGTGCCATCACGCTGGTGGAATCGACGAAACCCGAGCACCAGGCGCTGGCGCGGGATCTGGTGCAGCGCCTGCTGCCCGAGACGGGCCGCGCGATCCGCATCGGCATTACCGGCGTGCCTGGAGCCGGCAAGTCGACGACCATCGACACGTTCGGCTCGAACCTGACCGCGGCCGGCCACCGGGTTGCGGTCCTGGCGGTCGATCCATCGTCCTCGCGCACCGGCGGCTCGATCCTCGGCGACAAGACGCGCATGGCGCGGCTCGCGACCGATCCCAACGCCTATGTGCGGCCCTCGCCCTCCTCCGGCACGCTCGGCGGCGTCGCCGCCAAGACGCGCGAGACCATGCTTCTCTGCGAGGCCGCGGGCTTCGACGTGCTGCTGGTCGAAACCGTCGGCGTCGGCCAGTCGGAGACCGCGGTCGCCGACATGACCGACCTTTTCCTGGTGCTGATGCTGCCGGGCGCAGGCGATGAGCTTCAGGGCATCAAGAAGGGCATCCTCGAGCTCGCCGACATCATCGCGGTCAACAAGGCCGACGGCGACGGCGCTGCGCGCGCCAAGTCGGCCGCCGCCGAATATCGGGCGGCGCTGCACATCATGGCGCCCCGCTCGCGCGTCTGGTCGCCGCCCGTCCTGACCATATCCGGCCTCGCCAACGAGGGGCTGGATGCGCTCTGGCAGCAGATCGAGGCCTATCGCGCCAAGATGGAGGCTTCGGGCGATTTCGCCGCCCGCCGCCGGTCCCAGGGCGTCAAATGGATGTGGACGATGCTGCAGGAGCGCGTGACCGACCGGCTGAAGCGCGATCCCGCGCTGAAGGCGCGGCTGCCGGCGCTGGAGGCAGAGGTCGCCAGCGGCCGCGTTGCGCCGATGGTGGCGGTCGAGGAGATCGCGGCGGCGCTCGGACTCTGACCGTTCCGGCGGGCCTGCCATCCCCGCTTGTCTGTTGTTGGATCTCGAAGATCCGCACTAGCCTTGCCGGCCACCGGATCCAGGCGTGGGAAGCGCCGCATCGCATGTGAGGGCAGGAGGGGCTTCCAATGACATTGACACGCCGCGCGATCGGCCTTGCGGCGCTCGCCGCGTCTTTCGTTCCGTCGCCGCATGCGCGCGCGCAGACCATTCCACTGAAGCGGCTGGTCGTGCCGTTTCTGGCGGGCGGCGCGCTCGACTTCGTCGGCCGCCTGCTGGCCGACGCTCTGGGACCCGCGACCGGCGGCCGGGTGGTGGTCGAGAATATCGGCGGCGCCGGCGCGATGCTGGGCATCGCCAACGTCGCCAACAGCGCTGCCGACGGCACGACCGCCGGCATCGCCACGGCCTCGACGCTGATCACCAACAAATACCTGTTCTCGCGCATGCTCTACGATCCCGACAAGGATCTGACCGCAGTCACCCGCATCGCCACCGGCACCATCCTGTGCGTGGTCAATGCCAAGCGTGCGGAGGAGCGGGGCTGGAAGAGCTTCCGCGATCTGATCGCCTGGGGCCGCGCCAATCCGGGCAAGATCAATTTCGGCTCGTCGGGGCTCGGCCAGACCTCGCATCTGATGCTGGGCCTCATCAATGCCCGCTGCGGCACCGGCATGGTGCATCTGCCCTATCGCGGCGGCGCCCCGGCGATCGCCGATCTGATGTCAGGCAATATCGACGTCATGTTCGACACCATGGCCGCGCTCCTGCCCAATGTTGCGGCCGGAACCTTCCGGGCGCTGGCGGTGGCGAGCCTGGAGCGGCAGCCTTTCCTGCCGGACGTGCCCGGCATGAAGGAGTTCGCCGACCTGAACCTCGCCGATGTCGACATCCAGACCTGGTTTGCCGTTGCGGTCCCTGCGGCGACGCCGGCGCCGATCGTCGCCGACTATCACAAGGCTGTCCTGACGGCGGTCGCGACCGAGCGTTATGCGACGCGCATGACCCCGGCGGGGCTGAGCGCCGTGACCGATGCTTCGCCCGCGGCCCTCAAGGACCTCATCCGGCGCGAGAATCCGTTCTGGGAGGAGCTCGTCCGGGTCTCCGGCACCAAGCTCGATTGAGCCTCGCCGCGAGCGAGCCCGCTGCCGGACGCAGATGACCTCTGCCGCCTCGCGGCTCGACTTGCGCGCGGGCCGTCCGCTACCGTTCCGGCGCTGACAAAAGCATGAAGGGAATAGGAAACGTGGCTAAGGCACCGATCTGGCAGTGGTCCGCCGTCGAGACGGCGGCGGCGATCAAGAAGGGCAAGGTCTCATCGGAGGAGGTGGTGCGCGCCCATGTCGAGCGCATGCACCAGGCCAATCCGAAGATCAACGCCGTGGTCGTCGATCTCAGCAAGGACGCCATCAAGGCGGCCAAGGCTGCCGACAAGGCGCTGGCCAAGGGCAAGGACGTTGGACCGCTGCACGGCGTGCCCGTCACCATCAAGATCAACATCGACGTTCAGGGCCAAGCCAATTCCAACGGCGTGGTGGCTCTCAAGGACAATATCGCGCCGGGCGATTCGCCGGTGACCAGCAATCTGAAGAAGGCCGGCGCGGTCATCATCGGCCTGACCAACACGCCCGAATTCTCGATGCGCGGCTTCACCGACAATCCCCTGCACGGGCTGACGCTGAACCCCTGGGATCCGGCGGTCACCTGCGGCGGCTCGTCCGGCGGCGCCGGCGCCTCGGTGGCGATGGGCATCGGCACCATCGCGCACGGCAATGATATCGGCGGCTCGCTGCGCTGGCCGGCCCAGTGCAACGGCATCGCCACCATCAAGCCGACCCAGGGCCGGATCCCCGCCTTCAATCCGAGCGCGACGGCCGAGCGGCCGCTGATGGCCCAGTTCATGTCCTCGCAGGGGCCGATGGCGCGTGAGGTCCGCGATGTGCGCCTCGGCCTCGAGGTGATGGCGCAGCGCGATCCGCGCGACCCCTGGTGGGTGCCGGCGCCGCTCAAGGGACCGAAGCCGAAAGGGCCGATCAAGGTCGCGCTCGCCAAGATCCCGCGCGACATGGATACCGACCGCTCGGTGATCGCACTGGTCCGCAAGGCCGCCGACCATCTCAGCGATGCCGGCTACAACGTCTCCGAGGTCGAGGTGCCCGATCTCGGCGGCGTCTGGCAGCTCTGGTGCAACCTGATCATGACCGAGCTCGCCGTGCTGCAGGAAGAGCAGATGCGCGCGACCACCGGTGCGGATTTCCAGAAGACGCTGGACGGTTTCCTCAAGCTGTCGACCCGGCTCGACCAGGCCGGCTACATGAAGGCCATTGCCGACCGTTCGCGTCACATCCGCAACTGGATGGCCTTCCTCGAGGACTATCCGCTGGTGCTGACCCCGACCACGGTCAAGCGCACGCCCGAGACCAATGCCGATCTCGGCGGCGACAACCGGGTCAAGGAACTTTTCTACAACGACCTGCGGTTCATCTCCTCGATCAACGTGCTCGGCCTGCCGGCCGCAGTGGTGCCGGCCGGCATCAACAAGGGCCTGCCGGTCGGCGTGCAGATCGTCGGCTCGCGCTATCGCGAGGATCTCTGCCTCGACGCGGCCGCAGCGATCGAAAGCAAGGTCGGCATCGTGACCAAGGAGCTGTGGGGACGCGGCTGATACGATCGCCGCGGCGGCCGGCACCCCGGGTTGCCGGCCGCCCCGTTTCCGTCGCAGTCTTGGTCTGTTCTTGTCTGAAACACGGTTGCCGGCCTCCCGCGGGAGGCCGGCAGCCGGGATTTTGAGCATCGCCCGCCGCCGATCAGGCTTGGCGGCGGTCACGCCGCGTTGCTACAACCCTTCGCGGATGCAGCGCCAACGACCAGGAATGAAGCCATGGCCGACGACAGCCTCTTGATCGGCAAGAGCACCAAGCCGGAAGTGCTCGCTCTCAAATTCGGCAACCGGCACGGCCTGATCACCGGCGCGACCGGCACCGGCAAGACCGTGACCTTGCAGGTTCTCGCCGAGGGCTTCTCCAATGCCGGCGTGCCGGTCTTCGCCGCCGACATCAAGGGCGATCTGTCCGGTGTCGCCGCCATGGGCGAGGCCAAGCCCTTCATCACCGAGCGCGCGAGCCAGGTCGGCATGACCTGGGCGCCGGCCGCCTTTCCGGTCACGTTCTGGGATCTCTTCGGCGAGCAGGGACATCCGATCCGCGCCACCATTTCCGAGATGGGACCGCTGCTCCTGTCGCGGCTCATGGACCTCAACGAGACCCAGGAAGGGGTCATCAACATTCTCTTCCGTTATGCCGACGAGAAGGGCCTTCTGCTGCTCGACCTGAAGGACCTGCGCGCCATGCTGTCCGAGCTCGGCTCCAACAAGGAGCTGCAGAACGAGCTGCGTGCGGCCTACGGCAATGTCTCGCCGCAATCGGTCGGCGCGATCCAGCGCCAGCTGCTGACCCTGGAGAACCAGGGCGGCTCGCAGTTCTTCGGCGAACCTGCCCTGCTGCTGAAGGATCTGATGCGGACCGACCGCGACGGTCGCGGCATCATCAATCTCCTGGCTGCCGACAAGCTGATGGGCAGCCCGCAGCTCTACGCCACCTTCCTGCTGTGGCTGATGTCGGAGCTGTTCCAGGAACTGCCCGAGGTCGGCGATCTCGACAAGCCGAAGCTGGTCTTCTTTTTCGACGAGGCCCACCTCCTGTTCAAGGACGCGCCGAAGGCACTGATCGAGAAGATCGAGCAGGTGGTGCGCCTGATCCGCTCGAAGGGCGTGGGCATCTATTTCGTCACGCAGAACCCGCTTGACGTGCCCGACACGGTCCTCGCCCAGCTGGGCAACCGCGTGCAGCATGCCTTGCGTGCCTTCACGCCGCGTGACCAGAAGGCGGTCAAGGCTGCGGCGACGACCTTCCGGCAGAACCCCAAGCTCAATACCGAGGCGGTCATCACCGAGCTCGGCAAAGGCGAGGCGCTGGTCTCCATGCTGGAGGGCAACGGCGTGCCGTCGATGGTGCAGCGCACCCTGATCGCGCCGCCGACCGCGCGGATCGGCCCCATCACGGTCGAGGAGCGGCAGAAGATCATCGCGGCGAGCCCGATGAAGGGCAAGTACGACGAGGTCGTCGACCGCGACTCCGCCTTCGAGCAGTTGCAGAAGCGCCATCAGGAGGAGGCGGCGCCGCAGGAAGCCGACGCGGGCGGCCTCGGCGGACTGCTCGGCAGCATTCTCGGCGGCGGCAATGCACCAGCCGGCAAGGGCGGGCGCACCCGCATGACGACGAGCGAGGTGATGATCCGCAATGCCGCGGGTTCGATCGCGCGTTCGGTCGGCACGCAGATCGGCCGCGCGCTGATCCGCGGCGTGCTCGGCGGCTTTCGCCGCTGAGCCCCCTGACATTGGCGCGGCGGCCCGATCACGCCGCGTCTCTGCCAAATTGTCGCGGTCGGGCCGAACCGGTGCACTTCGGCTCTGGTCGACTGGTATGGCAGTCAGTTAACATGTATCTTATCGGAGAAGTTGCAGTGGCGGCCTCCGCGCCAATGTCGGGATTTATGCCATGGCAGGGATGAAGCAGATCCAAGCGGCGCAGGTCCTTCTGCTGCGAACGGCCTCGGCGGAGGCGGACAAGGCCGCCCAGGACCTCCGCGATCTCGGGATGGTACACGTTGCGGTGGTGACATCCGTGCTGGAACTGGCGGTCCGGATCGCCGGCGGCAAGGTCAATGTCGTCGTGGTCTACGAACAGGACCCGGCGGCGGTGGTGCTGCGCGGCGAGGACGGCCTGGTCCAGGCGCCGCCGGATGCACGCACGGCCTCGATCCCCTGCCTGCTGCTGACGCCGGAGGCCGGCCGCCGGACCGCGCAGGCGGCCCAGGCCGCCGGCTTTGCCGCTGCTCTCCCCGACACGGCGCCGGCGCGCGTCATCTATCGCCGGGTCGGCGCCCTGATGCAGCGCGTGCGGCGGCTGGGGCGCGAGCGCGACGCCGCCCAGCGCGCGGCAGCCTGACGAGACCTGTTTTCGGGCGACCCCTGACGCTCCCGGCGGGGCGTTTCCAAATGCATTGGCGCGCGCTAGCGTCGCGGTCCCGCCAAAGCTGGACATTCCGCCATGACTTCGTCGCGCCCTCTCGAACAGGTCCTCGCCAACGTCGATTCCACCCTTGACCAGAGCCTCGAGCGGTTGTTCGCGCTGCTCCGCATCAAGTCCATCTCCACCGACAGCGCCTATGCCAAGGACTGTGTCGAGGCGGCTGAGTGGCTCGCCGCCGATCTCAGGACGATCGGTTTTGCGGCCGAGGTCCGCCCGACCGGCGGCCATCCCGCCGTCGTGGCCAAGAGCCCGGGCGATGCCGGCCGGCATGCGCTGTTCTACGGCCATTACGACGTTCAGCCGGTCGACCCGCTGAACCTGTGGGAGACGCCGCCCTTCGAGCCTAGCCTTGCGGCCGGCCCGGATGGCGCCAAGCGCATCCTGGCGCGCGGTGCCTGCGACGACAAGGGCCAGGTGATGACCTTCGTCGAAGCGTGCCGTGCCTGGAAGGCGGTGACCGGCTCGCTGCCGATGGGGCTGACGCTGCTGATCGAAGGCGAGGAGGAGAGCGGCTCGAAACACCTCTTCGACTTCGTCAGGGCGAACAAGGACGATCTCAAGGCGGATGTCGCGCTGGTCTGCGACACCGGCATGTGGGATAGCGACACGCCGGCCATCACCACCTCGCTGCGCGGGCTCGTTTATGAAGAGGTCAAGATCATCGCCGCCGACCGCGACCTGCATTCAGGCGTCTATGGCGGCGCGGCGCGCAATCCCATCCACGTCCTTGGCAGGATCATCGGCGCGATCCATGGCGATGACGGCCGCATCGCCATTCCCGGCTTTTACGACGGCGTGAAGGATCTGCCGCCCGACGTCAAGGCGGACTGGGAGGGGCTGGGGCTCACCGCCGACGCCTTCCTCGGCCCGATCGGGCTCAGCGAGCCGATCGGCGAAAAGGGCCGGCTGCTGATCGAAATGATCCAGTCGCGGCCGACCTGCGACGTCAACGGCATCATTGGCGGCTATACCGGCGAGGGCACCAAGACGGTGATCCCCTCGGAGGCTTCGGCCAAGGTGTCGTTCCGACTGGTCGCCGGACAGGATCCGCTCAGGATCCGCGAGGCGTTCCACACCTTCGTGCGATCCCTCCTGCCGGTCGACTGCAAGGTCGAGTTCATCAGCTACAAGGCGAGCCCGGCCATCGAGCTGCCTTGGACCATGCCGGCGCTGACGGCGGCGCGCGCGGCGCTGACGGCGGAATGGGGGCGCAAGGCCGTGACCATCGGCTCGGGCGGCTCGATTCCGATCGTCGGCGACTTCAAGAACGTCCTTGGGCTCGACACCCTGCTGGTCGGCTTCGGGCTCGAAGACGACCGCGTCCATTCGCCGAACGAAAAATACGACCTGAAGAGCTTCCACAAGGGCATTCGCAGCTGGGCGCGCATCCTCGACGCGTTGGCGCAGTAACGGCGAGCCGCATATGAAAACGCCGCGCGGGCAGGGCTCGCGCGGCGTATTGTTCTGGCGTCGGCGGTCGCCGGTTGCGCTTAGCGGCCCTTGCGGCGACGCTGCTGGCCGAGACCCATCTGCTTGGCGAGCTGCGAGCGCGCCGCAGCATAGTTCGGCGCAACCATCGGATAATCGGCCGGCAGGCCCCACTTCTCGCGATAGTCTTCCGGCGACAGATTGTACTGCGTGCGCAGGTGGCGCTTCAGCGACTTGAACTTCTTTCCGTCCTCCAGACAGACGATATAGTCCGGGGTGATCGACTTCTTCACCGGGACGACCGGCTTCGGCGGCTCGGCGGGGACTTCGACCTTGCCTGTTGAAATATTCGTGAGCGCGTGATGGACGCTGTTGATCAGGCCGGGCAAGTCGCTGGTGGACACAGAATTATTGCTGACATAAGCCGAGACGATATCGGCAGCGAGCTCGATATAGTTGTTTGCGCTCAACGAGTCGGCCATGGCTTTGCTAATCCTCTAAAAAGCGGCAGAAGCTGCCGCCGTGACATTCATGCGCTTGAAACGCTTAGCATGTGGCGTTGTTGTTCCGACGCTCATCACCTAGCGACAAGCCGATTCGGAAAATCGTCACTGGCAGGCAGATACTGCTGTTGAGATAAGGTTTCAAGGCCAATATGCAATAAATCAAGTAAAATCGAATTGCGATTATCCGCCGCAGTCACATTCGGTCATCTTTTTGTCAGGCGACCCTGCAGGAATGCGAGCGGCGCCGGTAGCTGTACAACCCGATTTTGCGCGCGCCACGCGCAACTCGCCCAAGAAATCCGTTGATTGTCGGCCTGCAGCCATCAACTTACCTGATGAAGGCAGCGGCGATCGGCCTGTGGCAGATCAGTACGAGGGCGCCGACAGCAGTCACATGACGGCGCCACAGGAGCGCCAGTAGGAGACATCTTACCTATTCTTGCTCGCCATGGTCTGACCAAATTTCTATCCACCTGTCCAAATATCCTGATGACGAGGATTTGCCGATGACTGACACGCGCGCCCGTCTCGACGCCGCGGCAGCGACCGCACCGGTGGCCGCGCGCCAGCCGGTCGAGAAGATCATGCATGATGTTGTGCTGCGCGACGATTATGACTGGCTGAGGGCGGCCAACTGGCAGGCGGCCATCCGCGATCCCGCGCTCCTGCCGGCGCCGATCCGGGCCTATCTCGAGGCGGAGAACGCCTATGCCGCCGCGGTGCTCAAACCAGTCGAGCCACTAATCGACGCGCTGTTCCAGGAAATGAAGGGCCGGATCAAGGAAGACGATTCATCGGTGCCCGCGCCCGATGGTGCCTGGGAATATTACGAAAGCTTTCGCCACGGCGGCCAGCATCCGATGATCTGCCGCCGTCCGCGCGGGACAGCCGCTGGCGAGCAGGTCATGCTCGATGGCGATGCTCTCGCCGACGGCAAGCCCTATTTCGATCTCGGCGCGGCGGCGCATAGTCCCGACCACGCACGGCTTGCCTGGAGCCATGACGACAAGGGTTCGGAATTCTTCACCATCGCCGTGCGCGATCTGGCGACCGGACAGGATCTCGGCGACGCAGTGACGGAGACCGGCGGCGACGCCGTCTGGTCGGCCGACAGCGAGGCCTTCTATTACGTCCGGCTCGACGACAATCATCGGCCGCTCAAGGTCTTCCGCCATGCCGTCGGCACGGATACGGCGGCCGACCGGCTGGTCTACGAGGAGACCGACACCACGGTCTTCGTGGGGCTCGATCGGGCGACGTCGGGCGACGTCGCCTTCATCACCGGCGCGCAGAGCGATTCAACGGAAGTCCGTCTTCTCGATCTTAGCGATCCAGCCGCGGCACCGCGCCTCATCCTGCCGCGCGAGGACGAGGTGAAGTCCCATCCCGACTACCATCCCTCCTATGAGGGGCGGCCGACATTGTTCGTCCTGACCAACGCCGACGGCGCCGAGGACTACAAGATCGTCGTCACGCCGGCCGCCGATCCCGCGCGGTCGGCCTGGCGGGACCTCGTGCCGCACCGTCCGGGCGTGCTGATCCTGTCGATCACCGTGCTGGCGCGCTGGCTGGTGCGCCTGGAGCGCGAGAATGCCCTGCCGCGCATCGTGGTCCGGCACCTGGAGACGGGCGAGGAACATGCCATTGCCTTCGACGAGGAGGCCTATTCGCTCGGCATTGTCGGCGGCTACGAATTCGATACCGATACGCTGCGTTTCGCCTATTCGTCGATGACGACGCCGAGCGAGATCTGGGACTACGACATGGCGCGGCGCGAGCGTGTCCTGCGCAAGCGCCAGGAGGTGCCGTCCGGCCATGATCCGTCGGCCTATGTGACGCGCCGCCTGCTGGCGCCCGCCGCCGACGGCGAGACCGTGCCTGTCTCACTGGTCTATCGCAAGGATCTGGCGCTCGACGGCACGGCGCCGCTGCTGCTCTACGGCTACGGCTCCTACGGCGCCTCGATGCCCGCGTCCTTCTCCACGACGCGCCTGTCGCTGGTCGACCGCGGCTTCGTCTACGCCATCGCCCATGTGCGCGGCGGCATGGAGAAGGGCTATCGCTGGTACCGGAACGGCAAGCGCGAGCACAAGCTCAACACCTTCACCGATTTCATCGCCGCGGCCGAACACCTGGCCGCCGAGCGGTTCACCGCGCCCGGGCGGATCGTCACGCATGGCGGCTCGGCCGGCGGTCTGCTGATGGGGGCCATCGCCAATATGAGGCCGGAGCTCTGGGGCGGGGTGATCGCCGAGGTGCCCTTCGTCGACCTCGTCAACACCATGCTCGACGACACGTTGCCGCTGACGCCGCCGGAATGGCGCGAATGGGGCGATCCCATTCGCGATGCCGAGGCCTTCCGGCGCATGCTCGGCTATTCCCCCTACGACAATGTCGGGGCCCACGCCTATCCGCCGATCCTGGCGCTCGCCGGCGTCTCCGATCCGCGGGTGACCTATTGGGAGCCGGCCAAATGGGTGGCGCGTCTGCGCGTCGCCAAGACCGATGCGAACCCCGTCCTGCTGGTCACCAACATGGATTCGGGTCATGGCGGCGCCGCCGGCCGGTTCGACCGGCTGAAGGAGGTGGCCAAGGCCTATGCTTTCGCGATCGCCGTGGTTGGCTCGCGGGACACCGTGGCCTGACCGCGCTCGGGGTCAGCCGGCCGTGGCGGGCCGGCTTTCCCGGGCGAGCAGCAGCGTCAGGTGGGCGATGCCGATCAGCCCGGCGAGGACGGCGGCGATCCCGATGCCGGGAATGCCGCCGGCACTCTTGGCCAGTCCGGCGATCGTCGCGCCGAGCGCCGCGCCGACATAGATGCAGGCGGCGCTGAGCGAGAGCAGAACCTGCGTGCGCTCCGGGTCGAGTGCGACGAGGCGGGCCTGCTGGGGCACCGACATCGACCAGCCGAAGCAGGCCCAGCCGAACAGCAGGAGGCCGCCCAGCCAGGGCGTTCCCCAGGGCAGCAGGGTCACGGCCGCCATCATCGGCACAGGCAGTATGGTGGCGACGATCAGCGCGCGGTTCGCGCCGATGCGATCGGTGAGATGGCCACCGAGCGCGTTGCCCGCGACCGAGCCGAGGCCGTAGACGACGAGCAGGAGCGCCACCAGCTGCGGGCCGCCGCCGGTCTTTTCCTCGATGATCGGCGCGAGGAACGTATAGGGGATCCAGGCCGCGCCCATGATCGAGGCGGTGAGCAGCACGGCGAAGGCGAGCCTGGGCGTCGCCAGGGTCGACACGAGGTCGGTGAGCCGTGCCGGCGCGACCGGGATGGCCCGCGGCACTTTCAGCGCCAGCGCGACCGTCATGGCCGCGGCGACGGCGCCGACCATGCCGAACACCGGAGCCCAGCCGAGGCGGTAGCCGAGATAGCTGCCGGCCGGCAGGCCCAGCACCTGGGCAAGGGTGAGACCGCCATAGATGATGGCCAGCGCCTGGCCGCGGCGTTCGGCCGGCACCGAGGCGATGGCGACGCCGGCGGCCGTCGGCGAATAGAGGCCGGAACCGAAGGCGGTGACGATCCGTCCCGCATAGAGCATCGCCGCATTGGTCGCGAGCGCGGAGGCGGCGAGCCCAAGGCTGAACAGAGCCATGCCGGCAACCAGCACGGTGCGCCGGTCCAGCCGGCCGGTGGCCGACGTCAGCAGCGGCGAGCCGAGCGCATAGGCGATCGCATAGGCGCTCATCACCCAGCTCGCGCCGACCGGGTCGAGGCCGAGATCGTGCGACATGGGGCTGATGACGCCGATGACGGCAAAGGCGCCCATGCCGACGACGAAGGTCGCGGCTGAAAGCAGGAAGAGAAGCGGCATGAAGCCTCGCGCGGCCGGGCCGGCAGGATGATGCGGCCAGCTTAGCGCGGGCGCCGCCGCGGGCGAGGTCCTTGCCGGCATGACCGCCGCGCCGCCAGGACATGACGGCCCGAAAAAACGACAGGGCCCCGGCGGAAAACCGCCGAGGCCCTGCCAGGAGAAGCGCTGCTGCGGTCAGGCCATCACTTGGCCGCGGCCTGGAACATCTCGTCGACATAGTCCCAGTTGACGAGGTGCTCGATGAACGCCTTGGCGTAGTCCGGGCGCCGGTTGCGATAGTCGATATAGTAGGAATGCTCCCAGACGTCGCAGCCGAGGATCGGCTTGGCGCCATGAACCAGCGGGCTCTCGCCGTTCGGGGTCTTCATGGCCACGACCTTGCCGTTCTGCACGGCGAGCCAGCCCCAGCCGGAGCCGAACTGGGTGACGCAGGCCTCGATGAACTTGGCCTTCATCTCGTCGATCGAGCCGAAGCCGTCGACCAGCGCCTTTTCCAGTGCGCCGGGGATCTTGCCGCCGCCGTTCGGCTTCATCCATTTCCAGAAGTGGATGTGGTTGTAGTGCTGGCCGGCATTGTTGAACAGGCCGGCATTCTTGCCGAACGAGCCCTTGACCACCTCTTCCAGGCTCTTGCCTTCGAACTCGGTGCCCTTGATCAGATTGTTGCCGTTGTTCACGTAGGCGAGGTGGTGCTTGTCGTGATGATACTCGAGCGTCTCCTTCGACATGTAAGGCTGGAGTGCATCGTGAGCATAGGGCAGATCGTCGAGCGTGAAGGACATGAGCTGTCTCCTGGAAAGACCGTTCCGGGCCTGGGGCACAGATAACGGCGATGCAAAGCAACCCCGTCTTGATAGGCCCGACCTTCCGGCGGGGCAATTGGGGAAGCCGCAGGTGAGGCCAAAGTTGCGAGAATCTTATGACATGCCTTTGATAGGCTGTAATAAACGGCGAAGAATCAGGCCGATGCAGCCCGGGCCACGCGGGTTGAAAAGGAAGACCCCATGATCCTGCTCCTCCAGGCCATCGCCGTTGTCCTGACGATCGCCGGCGCCGTCACCTTCTATCTCGGCAACGACCCGAGCATGCTGAGCCTGGGCAACACGCTGATGATCGTCGGTGCGATCGGTGCGGTTGGCGGCCTCGTGCTGTTTGCGCTGAGCGTCATCGCGAGCCGCATCGATCGGGTCGCGCGCGGCATCGACACGCTGAAGCTGGGGGTGACGCCGGCTCCCGCCATGGTGCCGGCGCTGCGGCCCGCCGAGGTCGAGCCGCGCATGGATGCGGTGCCGGCTCCCGGGGAGATCGATCTGTCCACGCTGCGCGTCGCCGAGCCCGCGCGTGTCGAGCCGCCGGTCGCCGATCTGCCGCCGGTGCCGCACCGCGACATGCCGCCGCTGCGTGCGGAACCGGCGCAGGCCACCGAAGCGGAGACGGCACGGCCGCTGCCGCCGATGCCGACCCCGGTCAGGCCGGTTCCGGTGGAGCCCGCGCGGGTCGAAGCCGCGCCGGTCGAGGCGGCCAAAGTGGGGCCGGCCGTGGTCGAGCCCGCCAAAGCCGCCCCGGCCGAGGCCGAACCGGTGAAGGTGGAACTGCCGCCGATCGAGACTGTCCGGACCGAGCCCGGGGTCGCGCCTCCCGTCGCTGCCGCGCCGGCGGGAGCGGAACCGGCGCCTCCCGTTGCCGCCCCGGAAACGGCGGCGGAACAGCCGCGGCGCATGACCTTCCGCGAACGTTTCGGCTGGAAGTCGGCCACGGCGACGGCTGGTGCCGCTGCCGCCGTCGGTGCCGTCGCGGCAGGGGCTTCCAGCAGGGCCGGGGAGCGTCGTGCCGACCCGGCCCCCGCGCCGGAGCCAGGCGACAAGGCCGGCACCGAGCCGGAGATCCGGGGCGGCAAGAGCCTCGAGGAGATTCTCGGTGGCGCCCTGGCCGATCCGAAGCCCGTGCCGGCGGTGCCGGTGCCGCCCCGTCCTGCGCGCGTGGTCGAAGAAGACGACCTGATGGCGCGGCTCAGAGCATCGATCCTCGGCCCGGACCCAGCCCCGGCACCGGCGGCATCCGAACCGGAGGCTGCACCGGAGCGGGATTCCGGGTCGGCCGAAGAGCCGGCCGAACAGCCGCCCGAACAGCCGGCTTCGGTGAGCGACGAGCTGAAGCCGCGAGCCGCCTCGATCGAGGAGGAGCTCGAGAAGGCCTTGAAGGCGGCGCTCGGCCGCGAGGTGCCCGCGGCCTCGGATCCGCGCGATCGATTTGTGCCGCCGCCGGCCCGTTCCGAGCCGGAACCGGAGCCGGAAGCGCCGCGGCCGTCACCGCCGACCGGCGAGGGGGCGATGGCCGCCCTTGCGCGGGATTTCCCCGAACTCGGCGATATTCTGAAGCGGACGCCGCCACCCGAGCCGGTCGAGCCGGTGGTGATCGGGCGCGATGGGGACGAGGTCCATGACAGCCATGCGATGGAGAGCGTGGCGGAGGAGCCGGCGGAAGCGGAGCCCGCTCGGCAGCCTCAAGCCGAAGCGCGCGAAATCAGAAAGCCCGCCGACGCCGAACCTGTCGACGCTGAACCTGTCGACGCTGAACCTGCCGATGCCGGGCCCGCCGACGCCGAGCCCGCTGTGGGCGAGTCGGCGGGCCCGGCCGATGCCGGGCCCGCCGACGCCGAGCCCGCTGTGGGCGAGTCGGCGGTGCCGCCGCGCGCCGCGCCGGAGCCGGTTGCGCCGGCGCCGACTGCTCCTGCGGCACCGGCGCGGGCCGCGCCCTTGTTGCGTGAAGGGGTGATTGCCGGAATTCCGTTCCGGCTTTACGGGGACGGTTCGATCGAGGCGGACCTGCCGTCCGGCACAACGCGCTTTGCATCCCTGCGCGAGTTCCGCGCGCATGTCGGCGGCTGATCGCCCTGCCGTCCGCAGGCGGCGGCTCATCCGCCGCCTGCGCGCTCGTCAGATGCGCGGACCGCTCGCGGCATAGGCGAGGTAGAGTTCGCGTGCCTTGCGCCCCATCGGGCCCGGCTGCAGCGTGCGCTCGTCGATGCGCGTGACCGGCACCACCTTGGAATAGTTGCCCGAGGAGAAGATCTCGTCGGCGCCGGTGAAGTCGCCATAGGTCAGGCTCTTCTCGACGACCGTCACGCCGGCCTCGCGCAGCAATGCGATGGTCCGCTGCCGCGTGATGCCGTTCAGGAACGTGCCGTTCGGCACGGGCGTGTAGACGATGCCATCCTTGGCCAGGAAGATGTTGGACGTCGCGGTTTCCGCGACATTGCCGAGCATGTCGCGGACCAGGCAGTTGTCGAAGCCGCGCGCGCGGGCCTCGCGCAGGGCGCGGGCATTGTTCGGATAGAGGCAGCCGGCCTTGGAATCGGTCGGGGCGTTTTCGATGGTCGGGCGCCGGAACGGCGACAGCGTGATCGAGCTCGCGCCGGGTTCGCCCATCGGCGCCTCGTAGAGGCACAGAAGGAAGCGTGTGGTCTCCGGATCGTTCAGGATGGCGCTCGGCCCGTCGCCTTCGGCCCAGTACATCGGCCGCACATAGAGTGCGGTCTTGCCGTCGAACTTGCGGGCCCCTTCGCGGGCGAGCTCGACGATGGCGTCCACAGTCATGGTCGCCTTCATGCCGAGCGCGGCGGCGGAGCGGTTGAGCCGGGCGGCGTGCTGATCCATGTCGGGCATCAGGCCGTTGAATACGCGGGCGCCATCGAAGACGGATGAGGACTGCCAGAAGGCATGGCTGCGCGGGCCGGTCAGCGGCGGATTGCCTTCCAGCCACTCGCCGTCGACATAGGTCCAGGTTTGCGACCATTTGGTCATTGGGCTCTCCAGAACGTTTCCCCGGCAAACTTAGCCTGTCATGCGCGGCAGGCATCATGAAATGTCGTGATCGGTGGCCTGCAGCGGCCGGATGCCTGTCCATTCCGGAAAGACAGTTTTGCCATTGCGCTCTGGCCCATCTTGGCGACCATGGGGCGTCTTTCGACCGGAGCTGTCCGCCATGGCACACCGCCAGTTCATGTTCGATGCCTATGGCACGCTGTTCGACGTCCATGCCGCGGTGGCCAGGGCAGGCGCCGCGCTCGGCGACAAGGCGGATGCGATCTCGCAGCTCTGGCGCACCAAGCAGCTCGAATATTCCTGGACCGGCACGCTGATCGGCGGTTTCGCCGATTTCTGGACGCTGACCGAACGCAGCCTCGACTTCGCGCTGGCTCGCCATGGCCTGGCCGATGCCGGCCTGCGCGCGGCGCTGCTCGACGCCTATCGCACCCTTTCGGCCTATCCCGATGTCGTCCCAGCCCTGACGCGGCTGAAGACGGCGGGGCACGGTCTTGCCATTTTCACCAATGGCACGCGGGCCATGGTCCAGGCGGCGATCGCCGCGGCCGGCCTCGGCGGTCTCATTGATCACGTCGTAACGGTCGAACCTCTGGAGGCCTACAAGCCCGCGCCGCCGGTCTACGCCGCGGCGCTGGCGGCCGTCGGCGCGGCGCGGCCGGCCGACATCACCTTCGTTTCGTCGAACCGCTGGGATGTCGCGGGGGCCGCGGCTTTCGGCTTCGCGACGGTCTGGCTGAACCGCGCCGGCCTGCCGGACGAGTATCCGGACTGGCCGCCGGGCCGGATCCTGTCGGATCTCGGCGCGCTTCAGCCGCCTGAGGCGGGCTGAGCGGCAAGCGCGGCACGCGCGTCGCGCCGGATCCGCTCGATCATCGAGCGCACGCCGTTCGAGCGCTGCGGCGTCAGGTGCTGCTCGAAGCCGAGCGTGCGGAAGAGTTCGAAAGCATCCTCGGCGACGATCTGGCTGGCGGTCTTGCCGGAATAGAAGGCGAGGGTCACCGCCACGAGGCCCTTGACGATATGGGCATCGCTCTCGCCCTCGAAGGTCACGACCGGATCGGCACCGGGGCCGACATGAGTGACCAGCCAGACATTGCTGGCGCAGCCCTTGACACGGTTCGTCTCGTTGCGCTGCTCCGCCGTCAGCGTCGGCAGCGACCTGCCGATCTCGATCACGTACCGGTAGCGCTCCTCCCAGTCGTCGAGCAGGGCGAAGGCTTCGGTGATGTCGTCGATCGTCATGGTGGTTGCGGTCATGCCCGGCATATAGCGAGCCCGACGCCCGAAACAAAGACCTGTCGGCCGCCTCTGCCGGTCAGACCGGCCGGCGCCGCGGCAATGGCGCCGTGCGCGGCGCATTCCCTGCCGCCGGCGGCGTGAACCCACCGAACGGAGCCTGCAGATCGGCGGGGGTCAGCGTATCCTGGGTCGCCGGCGGCTGCGGCAGTGCCTGCCGGCCGGCTTCGGCGGCCTCGCCGATCAGGGCGGCGCCACGCGCGCAGGTCTGCGGATTGTCGCGGCAATAGTCCAAAGCCTTGCCGGCAAGCCCTTGGGCGATGCCTTCCGGCGTCAGCCGCCCGGCCGCCGGCGCGGTGCCCGGCGCAGGTTCGGCCGTCTGCGGTGGCCGCGCCGTCGACGTGAACAGGCCGCGGTCCGGCAGCAGCAGGAACACCAGTCCAAGCCAGAATACCGCCTTCAGAAGGAAGTACATGACGCCGCTTTCCGGTCCCTTCGTCCCCCTCGAATTCGGTCCGCGCCGTCCCCACGAGGCGTCGATCCGAGCGATCGAAACTCGGCCCGCGAGGTGAACATGCCGTTGGCGAACAAGGTAAATTTCGCTCATGTCGCGGCGATCTCGCATTAAGGTTGACGCGCTCGTGCTGCGCTCGATCCCGAGGTCCGCGAGGGTGTCCCGGCCTGGCAACCGTTCCTTCACCATCCGCCCGGAAACCGTCTGCACCGGCCGGGCGATCGGCCGGTCGCCGGCCGACTTAGGGTTTCTTTCATGCGCCGCTGCCATGCTGAGGGCCCTGAAGAAACGGCGGCAGCCGCGTGTTGAGGTGAGTGCGTTGGGTCAGAACGCCTTGATCGGTTCGGTGAGATCCTATCTCGACGGTCTGGTTCATCCGGCCGCCGCGGTCGATCCGATTCTGTTCATTCGGCACCGTGCCTTCATTGCCACCCGGCTGATGCCGGGGCTGCTCGCCTTTTCGGCGCTGCCGCTCTACCTCGCCCTGCAGGGCGTGCCCGGCCCGCTCGAGGCGCTCACCTTCGGCTGGCTGCTGCTGCCGATCGCCATCGCCTTCTATCTTTCGCGCACCGGGCGCTACGAGACGGCCCATCTCTATTCGGCCGCGGCCCTCACCGGCATCGTCGCGCTGGTCGCCGCGCTCAGCGGCGGCGCGGGTTCCTTCGTCGTGATCTGGTTCGCCTTGGTGCCGGCGGAGGCCGTCCTGTCAGGTTCACGTCGCGTCGTGGCCGCCGCCGGCGCCATGGCGCTCGGCGCCGTCGCGCTGATCGGCCTCGCCGACCTTTTCCAGCTTCTGCCGGCCGCGCGCACCAGCCCCCTGGGGGCGGGCGTCGCAGCCTTCGCTTCGGCCGCGTCCGCCGTCGCCTATGCGCTTGGCCTCGCTCTGTCGGCGGCCACCGTCAGCCGCACCGGCGAAGAGGTGCAGTCGGTCGGCGAGGAGCGCTATCGGCTGCTCGCCGAGCATATGAGCGACCTGATCACCCGTCACGGCCGCTCCGGCACGGTGACCTTCGCCTCGCCCGCCGCCGAGCGGGTGGCCGGCGTGGCGCCGCCGGCGCTCCATGGCCAGGGTCTGTTCGACCGGGTCCACATTGCCGACCGGCCAGCCTATCTGAATGCGTTGTCGCTCGCCTCCGCCCGGGGCGCGGCGACCTCGGCCGAGTTCCGTCTGCGCCGCGACCGGCCGGAGGGATGCGAGCCGGTTTTCGTCTGGGTCGAGATGCGCTGCCATCCGCTGACCGCCGCGGGCGAGGAGCCGCAGGTCGTCGCCGTGCTCCGCGACGTGTCGGACCGCAAGTCGCACGAGGCGGCCGTCGATGCGGCACGCTCGGATGCCGAGCGCGCCAACGAGGCCCGCGGCCGGTTCCTGGCCAATGTCAGCCACGAACTGCGCACGCCGCTGAACGCCATCAACGGTTTTTCGGAAATGCTCATGCAGGAAGAGGCCATGCGCCTCGACCAGGCACGGCGCAAGGAATATGCGACCCTCATCCGCGATTCCGGCGAGCATCTGCTCAATCTCGTCAATTCGATCCTCGACATGTCGAAGATCGAGAGCGGCAATTTCGAGATCACGGCCGAACCGTTCGATCTCGCCCAGCTGATGGCGCAATGCGTCCAGATGATGCAGCTCAAGGCCGAGGAGGGCGGCATCCGCCTGGTCGCTGATCTCGCCGATGGCTTGCCCGAGGTGATCGGCGACAAGCGGTCCTACCGGCAGATCGCGCTGAATCTTCTGTCCAATGCCATCAAATTCACCAAGAGCGGCGGCACTGTGAAGCTTGGCCTGCGCCGCGATGGCGGTGCCGTGCTGCTCTCGGTTGCCGATACCGGCATCGGTATCGCCGCGGCCGACCTGCCGCGCATCGGCAGTCCGTTCTTCCAGGCGCGCGCCAGCTACGACCGGCAATATGAGGGCACCGGCCTCGGCCTGTCCGTGGTCAAGGGGCTTGCCGAGCTCCATGGCGGCAGTCTCGATGTCGCTTCCGTGGTCGGGCAGGGCACCCGGGTGACCCTGCGCATGCCGATCGATTGCGAGGCCGCGCGCAGCGTCGTGGAGCGACTGCCCGTCGCGGCGCGCAGCGCGCCGCTGGCGCCCGCTTCGGTCAAACAGGAGGGCCGGAAAATTGCGTGACGTGACCTATGACGAGGATGATCTGCGT
The DNA here is from genome assembly GCA_000751295.2 of bacterium YEK0313. Taxonomy (NCBI): domain Bacteria; species bacterium YEK0313. Next base: position 221,577 of record CCMO02000001.1, on the reverse strand, counting down.
CCCCGCCGGGCGCGTGCGATCGAAACCGATTTCGACGACGATCCGCCGCCGCGCCTGCCGTTGTGGCGCCAGGTGCTGGGCCGCAACAAGGGCGACATGCTGGCGGTGGCCTGTGCCGCCTTCGTTGCGCTCGGCATCGGGGTGAATGCGCTCGCGCGTCAGAGCGGGCCGCACCCCGCGCCGCTGTTCGCCGCCAGGGTCGAGCCGCAGGCGGCGCCGGTTCCGGCCGTCCGCCCGGCCGACATGCAGCCGACCGCCTCCATCACGCAGCGCGTTCCGAACGAGCGCGTGGCCGAGCAGCGCGTGGCCGAGCCGCCGCCGGCGCCCGCCACCCCGGCGGCTCCGGCAGGCCGGCCGCGCAACGAGATCGTCGCCGACATCCAGCGCGAGCTGGCGCGGCGTTCGCTCTATGACGGCGCCATCGACGGCCTGACCGGCCCGCGGACCGATGCGGCCATCAAGCGTTACGAAAGCCAGGCCGGCCTCAGGGTGTCTGGGGAAGCGAACGAACAGCTCCTGAGCCACATGCGCCGGCCGGTCCAGCGGCGCGCCGCCGCGCCCGCCCAGGCGCCGGCTTCGGCGCAGTCGATCAACCAGCTGCTGGCGGCCGACGCCTCCACGCCGGCGCCGCGCCCCCAGCCGCCGCGCCCGCAGGCCCAGCCGCGCGCCGACGGGCCGCAGTCCATCGCCCAGCTCATCAATGCCAGCGCCGGACCGGCGGCGGCGCGACCGGCGCCGCAGGCGCGTCCTGCCGCCCGGCCCGCCCAGTGATGGCGCTGCCGCAGGCATCGGCGCCGTGAGTGATCGCGTCACCTCGGAGTTCTGGGTCGCGGCCTATTTGCGCCGCGTCCGCATTGAAGGCGCCTTTGCCGTCCTGCGCCGCCGCGGCGCACCCGAAGCCGGCGCCATCGCGGTCGTCGTCGTCCGCGGCGACCGGCTCGCGGCCCTGTTCCTGCAGGCACCGCAATCGGCCTTCGACACGGCAAGGCCCGGCGACCGCCTGTTCGTTCCGGCCTATCCGGACATTTTCGTCGAGGAGCGTCGGGTCGACGAGAAGTTGGCGCGCGAGGTCGACTTCGACCCGGATCTGTGGATCGTCGACGTCGAGGATCGCGACGGCCGCTCGTTTCTCGATCTCGCAAGCGCTCCAGGCTGAGATTCCACGCAGAGCCGGCCGCGAAGCCTGGGTGGCGCGGTCAACCGTCCTTCAGGCGGCGGCTCGCCGGCCGCAGCGGCATGGCCGGCCGATTGGCCGGCCATGCCGCGGAGCCGGCGGCCTGCCGCGCGCCGAGCCGTTCCGATCCGTCGAGCGCATGAACCGGTACATGGCGGCCGTGCCGCTGGGGCTGCGCGACGGCTGTGCCCGCGGCACGCCAGGACTGCACGAGAGCGACCGCCACCATGCGCGGTACGGCGTCGTAGAGCGCGGCGAGGCCGTGGACCCGCTCGACCGAGGTCGCCACCGCGGCATGGGCGAACAGGAGGATGCGGATCGCGGCCTCGCGGCCGAGGTCGAGCGCGCGGGCCGCCACCACCAGGGGCTCGCCGGTTTCATCCTCGGCGATGCGCCGGGCAGTGACGGGATCGATGCGCAGATCGTTGGCAATGGCTTCGGCGAGAGCACCGGGGCGCCGCGACAGGGCGGCGAGCTCGATCGAGCGGCCGGTCGCCGGCTCGGCGGCGGGGAAGCCCGCGCCGCTGCCGGCTTCGAGCGCGAGGCCGGCAATGATCGATTCCCGCAGGGGCGGCCCGGCATCGAGGAAGCGGCGGCCGAGCTCGGCATCGGCCGGGACTGGCAGTTCCGGCTCGGCGGGGTCCGACTGGCGCGCTTCGAGCGCCGCTCCCACGCGCGGGTCGTCCATCTCCTCGAGCGCGACAAGGGCGGCAAGGCCGAGATCGGCCCGCGATGCCACGGCAAGCGCCCGCTCGGCATCGCCCGAGCGGACCGCCTGATACATGTCGTCCTCGGACAGGGCCTTTGAGCGGGCGAGGATCGGGAAGGCGACCCGGACCGTGTCGTTGGCGAGCCTGCGGGCGACCGCGGTCGGGGTCTGTGGGTGATCGGCAAGCTTGGCCGCGACGATCGCGCGATCGTCTTCGCTCGCCTTGGCGATGAGATGCAGCACCAGTTCGCCGAAGCGCGTGATTTCGGCCGCGCTGTGCTGGGGCTCGGCCACGAACTGGTCGACCAGCACCCGCAGCAGGGTCTGGCGCACGTCGATACCGTTCGACCGGGCAAGCCCGATCAGGCTTTGCACATGAGGCAGGCGCGGCGTGGACATGCGGACCCGTTGGCGGAAACACTTCGGCTGCTGTGACAGATGAGATTAAGGGTGATCTGCTAACGCCTCGTTAACTAAAAGAGATCCGAATAAGCTGCTGATATCGCTGGATTTGCCGGGTTCGAGCGGAATCGGATCGGCAGGCGCTGAGCCTTGCCCGCACCGCCTGCGACATGAGGCCCCGCCGGCGGGCCTTGCATCGGCGGACTGCTGTGGCTAGCAAGGCCATCGGGCGCAGGACGACCTGCGCCGACACCGCATCGGGGACGGCCCCATTGTCTCGGCGTGACGAGACATGGAACGGGAGCCGTCTCATGCGATGTCGCAATGGGGCCTGCATCAGGTCAGGCCCGCAATTCTCACAATCCGGAAGGCGTCCCGGACGGGCTTGCCCGGCGCGTCCGCATGCCGTCGCGCCCGGCGCCCGGCGCATCGCGCGGCGGCGGCGGCCCGTTCCGGTGCCGCCGCTTTCGTCCCATCCGATCTCCTGCGTCAGGGAGCCGCGGCATGGCCGGTCCGATCGAACAATTTGAGATCAAGCGGCTGTTCCGCGTCGCGGAGATTGCCGGCCAGGAGATCCATTTCACCAATTCGGCGGCCTACATGCTGCTTATCGTGCTGGGCAGCGCGCTGTTCCTGTTTCTCGCCACGCGGCGGCGCCAGACGGTGCCAGGCCGATGGCAGGCGAGCGCCGAAATCCTCTACGACTTCGCCGCCAAGACCTTGCGCGAAAATGCCGGCCAACAGGGCATGCGCTTCTTCCCGCTGGTCTTCTCGGTGTTCATCTTCGTCCTCGTGGCGAACCTGGTCGGCATGTTCCCCTATTCGTTCACCGTCACCAGCCATCTCGTCATCACCTTCTCGCTGGCGATGCTGGTGTTCCTGACGGTGACCATCTACGGCCTGATGCGCCATGGCCTCGGCTTCTTCCGGCTGTTCATGCCCTCGGGGATTCCGCTCGCGCTCGCACCGATCATCGTGCCGATCGAGCTGATCTCCTACCTGTCGCGCCCGGTGAGCCATTCGGTCCGTCTCTTCGCGGTCATGCTCGCCGGCCACATCACGCTCAAGGTCTTTGCCGGCTTCGTCGTGGGGCTCGGCAGCCTCGGGGCGATCGGCGTGCTGGGCGCGGTTCTGCCGCTGGCCATGACGGTCGGCCTGATCGGCCTCGAATTGCTGATGTCGGTGATCCAGGCCTACATCTTCACCATGCTTACCTGCATGTATCTCAACGATGCGCTGCATCCGGGCCATTGAACGGCCTGCCGGCACGGAGAACTTTTCATGGCATGGGTCTATCTGGTCCTGGCGGGCATCTTCGAGATCGTCTGGGCCTCCTTCATGAAGCAGTCCGAGGGTTTTTCGCGCCTCGTGCCGAGCGTGATCACCATCGTGACCATGATCATCAGCTTCGCGCTGCTGGCGCTCGCCATGCGCTCGCTGCCGCTCGGCACGGCCTACGCGATCTGGACGGGCATCGGCGCCGTCGGTGCCTTCCTGGTCGGCGTCTTCGTCCTGGGTGAAGCCGCCACCCTGTTCCGGGTCGCCAGCGTCTCGCTGATTCTCGCGGGCATTGTCGGCCTGAAGCTGTCGACCACCTGACGCTGCCCGACCGGACTTGCCGCCCCGGCGCGGCGGCTTCGCTGCCGGCCCCGGCGGCGAAAGCGGATTCACTTGTTAAGTCCGGGTTTACCGGCCGTTAACGAAACTGAAGCCTTACTGAAAACGACCGGCGAATTCCATCCGCCGGACATGGTCGCCATGGAGGTCGGCACGGAGGAGCGTTTGATGGGTTCAGTGCTTCGATTCCCGCTCGAGCGCCGCAAGGCGCAGCGTCCCTCTTCCGACATCGATGCCGACAGCGGCCACGTGCTGATTCTACCTGTGATCCAGGTCGAGCGGCACGACGCGCCGCGTGCGATGCCCCATCCGGCCGCCAAGCGTCCGAACAGCCACCTTCCGAGGTCCGGCGGCGACAAGCCGCGCCGCGGCCGCCGGAGCGCCTGACAGTCTCATTCTCCCCAAGGGGTTGCATCATGCCTTGCGCCTGGCCGCCGCGACTGGTGCCTTCACCGGTGCGCTGGGCTCTCGCCGCGGCCCTGACCGCGACGCTCGGCGCCTGCGGCCCGCAACCGGGTGATTTCGGCCGGCCGCGCCCCAATGTCGTCAATGACGAGATCATGCCGGCGGTCGGCAATGTCGCGGCGCGCCAGCGCGGCGAACCCGTCTCCGGCTATTCCTTCACCGATGCCGAGCGCGAACTGCGCCAGCTCGGCTATGCGCTGATCATGCCGACCCATCCGCGCGACGGCTGGAACCAGTACTGGGCCGAGCTGCGGCGCACGCGCATCGGCGATCCCGTCCGCTTCGATCCCGATCCGCGCGGCTACGGCCACACCCTGATGCGCGAGGACTACCGGTCCTCCCGGTCCCGCTTCATCCGCATGGTCGACGACATGCGCGCCGATCGGTCGCGCATCGAACCGTTCTGTGCCAAGGCGGTTGAGGTGGCCAATGCCGACCGGATCCGCGAGGGCGCGATCGGCTACATCGCCGACCTCTCGTCCGTCGAGATCCGCAGCGCCCGCGACCGGATCGCCGAGAACCGCATGATCATCGGCTGGGTCCGGCATGGGCTGAACCAGCATGTCGCCGCCTACCGCCGCGCGCTCAACACGCAGCTGGTGGCGACGCCCGACCAGGAGGCGGTGCTGGCCGAGCGGGAGCTGGCCGGGCTGGAGGCCGACATTCAGCGCATGAATGTCATCTGCGCGGGCGGCGCCGTCCGCGGCGCGGTCGGCGTCGAGCAGGCGAGCCCCGGCTACTATCCCACGACGCCGCGGCCGTTGGTGGTGAAGTAGCCGGCATCAGTTGCCCGCGGCCTCGTCGCCGGTCAGGATCTCGCAGCGCGTCTGCTGCGCGAGCTGGTCGCGGACGAGGGGGGCAAGCCCCGGCTGGGCGGCGAGCGCCCGGATCAGCACGAAGCCCCGGCTTGTCGGCGAAACCATGATCAGATTGTCGGCCTGTGTTTCGTCGTCGCCGGTTGCGAGTTCGCGTCGCTGGGTCTGCGTGACGACGAAAAGATCCATCGTCCGGCGCGTCGCGGCCTTGTCGTTGACGGCCCCGAAGGCGAGGCCGGTCGCGGTGTAGAGCGCGATGGCCGTATAGTGCGGCGTCACCGGCGCGCGGATATGCAGGATGCCGCCCGTGAGGTCGAAACGGCAGATCGCCGTCTCGAAAGCCGGATCGGCCAGCGGCAATTGTGGCGTCGCGCCTTCTCCCAGCATGGCGACCTGGTTGACGGGGACGTCCTTCAGCCGCGCCCGGACATCGTCGGGGGCGACCTGCGGCAAGGCGAAGACCGTCACGATGTGGATCGCGAGGCCGAGAATGAGACCCGCCGCGATCCAGAGGCCTGGACCTTTGAGCAGCCGTCCGAGCGTCCCGCCGATCATGGGCAATGGACCCTTGCGACCGCCGGCAGGCCGGTGCTGGTCGAAATGGTGGTGGCGATCGGCGTGTCGTAGAGCCTGAGGATCAGCCGGATGGCCTCGCCGCCGCCCGACGGCAGCCAGTTGCCCGGCCGGGCCGCCGGCGCCACCGTCACCTCGAGCGGCTGATCGGCCGCGCGCAGCACCTCATAGCTGGTAAAACCCCGCCTTTGACCGGCCGGGGCTGCCGGTTCGTTGTTGCTGTTGACCACGCCGAGCGTCCAGAACCGGGCCGGCGGCATCTGGCCGGAGACGCGGTAGGTGCAGCGCCCGTCGAGCCTCCGGCCCGTCTCGTCGGCATCGGCGGTCAATGTCAGGCCGTCGGCAAGCGCCAGGGGCAAGGTGCCGAGCCGGGCGGTGACGGCGCGGGCATAAGGATCGGCCTCCAGCGTGCCGGCCTTCGGCGTTGCCGTCCAGGGCCCGATCTGCAGCACGCCCGCGCCGGTGCCGCGCCCGACGGATGCGGCGGTGAGGCCGAGCCCGACCGCCGCCCCGAGGGCCAAGGTGAGGAAGATGCCGGTGACGCTGCGCACGGGGCCTGTTCCCATCCCGGTCAGCGCAGGAGCGGCGGCTGGAGGTCGACGGCGGAGACCGGGCCCGGCCGCAGCGGCGCCTCCCAGGCATCGCGCATCAGCCGCTCGATCCGGCCGAGAACGGCCTGCGAGCGGCGCGAGAGAACCTGCGGCCTCTCGGACAGGCCGGCGGCCGGCGCGGCCGTGCCCGCGGCGGGCGGCGCGTGCGGCCGGCTGGTGTCCGGTTGCCCGAAGACCGGCCGGCGTTCCAGTCCCTGATGCGCTGCGGTCATCACCCGGCTGAAGGTCATGGCAGGCAGCGAACCGCCGGTCATCCGGTTGGTTTCCGAATAGTCGTCATTGCCGAACCAGATGCCGGCGGCATATTGGCTCGAAAAGCCGATGAACAGGGCGTCGCGGTAGGAGTTGGTGGTGCCCGTCTTGCCGGCCACCTGGACGCCCTCCACCTGGGCGCGCCGGCCGGTGCCGGATTCGACCACGCCGACCAGCATGGCGTTCATGTCGGTCGCAACGGGCGCAGAGAAGACCTGCCGGCGTGCCGGCATGTCCCGGTCGGCGCGCCAGACCACGTCGCCGTGCGAATTGCGGATCTCGACGGCGGCATGGGGTGTCACGCTGCGCCCGCCCGAGGCGAAGGTGGCATAGGCCGTGGTCAGTTCCATCAACGTCACCTCGGCGGCGCCGATCGGCAGCGGCGCGGAATCGGTGAGCGGCCGGGTGATGCCCATTTCGCGCGCAGTCTGGATGATCTTCTGCCGGCCGATGCGCGAGTCGCCCCGGCCCATCTGCTGGGTCAGGATGACCGGAATGCTGTTGATCGAGCGCACCAGGGCGGACATGACCGTGGTCCGGCCGGAAAAGCTGCGGCCATAGTTCTGCGGGCACCAGTTGCCCAGGCAGATGGGCCGGTCGACCACGATCGAGCGGGAGGTGATCAGGCCTTCGCGCAGCGCCGTGCCATAGACGATCGGCTTGAACGAGGAGCCGGGCTGGCGCATGGCTTCGGTCGCGCGGTTGAACTGGCTCGCGCCATAGTCCCGGCCACCGACGATGGCGCGCATCGTGCCGTCGACGTCCATCAGCACGACGGCCGCCTGGGAGGCGCCATATTCGTTGCCGTACTGGCGCAGGACCGTCTCGACCGCGAGCTCGGTCTGGCGCTGGACGGCGAGATCCAGCCCGGTGCGCACCGTCAGCACCCGGTCGGTGAGCGCCGGCGTCTGCGCGACCAGACGTTTCACGTCGTCGAAGGCATAGTCGAGATAATAGTTGGGCACCGCCTCGTCCTTGCGGTCCATCGGCGTTGCCGGGTTGCGGCGCGCGCCGAACACCTGGCCCTCGGTCATGAAGCCGGCCTCGACCAGGTTGTCGAGCACGGTATTGGCGCGGGCGCGGGCGGCCGGCAGGTTGGCATGCGGGGCGAAGCGGGTCGGCGCCTTGAACAGGCCGGCGAGCATGGCGGCTTCGGCCAGCGTCACGTCGCGCACCGACTTGCCGAAATAATATTCGGCGGCGGCTTCGGCACCGAAGGCGCCGCCGCCCATATAGGCGCGGTCGAGATAGGCCTTGAGGATCTCGGCCTTGGTCGCGCGCGTTTCCAGCCACAGCGCCAGAAACGCCTCCTTGATCTTGCGCTCGATCGAGCGTTCGTTGGTCAGGAACAGATTTTTGGCGAGCTGCTGGGTGATGGTGGAGCCGCCCTGCACGACGCCGCCGGCGCGCGCATTGGTCATGACGGCGCGCAAGGTGCCGATCACGTCGATGCCGTAATGCTCGAAGAAGCGGCGATCCTCGGTGGCGAGCACGGCCTTGATCATGTGATCGGGAAAATCGTCGAGCGGCACCGAATCGTTGTGGCGGATGCCGCGCCGGCCGACCTCGTTGCCGTAGCGGTCCTGGAACACGACCGACAGTTCGCTTTTTTTCAGCCAGTCGCCATCGGTGGTCTCCCGGAAGGCGGGAATGGCGGCGGTGAGCAGCACCACCATGCCGAGCGCGCCGAGCGTCGCGCCTTCCGACAGGAGTTCGGCGGCAAACCGCTTCCAGCCATAGACCTGAACCCGGTCGGAGAGGTCGGCAAGCCGCTCCCAGCCGCGCCCGATCAGACCGGCGAGGCGCCAGGCCCCATCGGTCAACCGTGCGTCGAGATCGAGGAAAAAGCGCCTTGCGGCCTCTCCCCAACCCCCGCCGGGTGGCAAATCGGTCACGTCGGAAACGTCCTTTATGCGGATCTCTTGACGATCCGATTACCATAGCGGAAACGGCGGATATGAGCCAACAGCGCCGGCCGGCGCCCGGGAACAGGGTTACCGAGCCGGCCTTGCGCGCCGGCGCATAAGTTCCGACATCCCGGTCGGGCTGAGCGCGGCGGCGCAATTCGGATGGAGTTTGCAATAACTTGATTTGTATCGATATTTTGTCTCTCGGCGCAATCGTGTGGGCGGCACCCGCCGGTCCCGGCGGGCGTATTGGCGGCACGTCCCGGCCGCCGTGGAGGTTTGACTCATGAAGGCACAGGGCGGGGCCGCAGGCCTTCCGATACCGGCCGAAGGAGAGCCGTTCTGGCGGCGGAAACCGCTGGAGGAGATGACCTCGGCCGAGTGGGAGAGCCTGTGCGACGGCTGCGCGCGCTGCTGCCTCAACAAGCTCGAGGAAGAGGAGACCGGCGTCATCCATTTCACCTCGGTCGCCTGCACCCTGCTCGACGGCGAAACCTGCCGGTGCCGCAACTACGACGACCGGCAGGCCAAGGTGCCCGATTGCGTCAGGCTGACACCCGAGGACGCGCGCAGTCTGCCCTGGCTGCCGCCGACCTGCGCCTATCGCCTGGTGGCGGAGGGCCACGATCTCTACTGGTGGCATCCGCTCGTTTCGGGGTCGGCCGAGACGGTGCATCAGGCCGGCATGTCGGTGCGCGGGCGGATTACCGCCTGGGAACATGAGCTCGCCGAGCTGCAGGATCTGGAAGATCACCTGGCGGATTGGCCGGGCGAGGCGCCGGAAGGCTGAGCACCGCCGTTCGGCCGGCTTGAGCCGTGTTCGCTGCCGGGCGCAGGATCGCGCATCGGCCTGACGGCCGCCAGGAGCTTGTCATGACCAGCCATGTCGACCCGACGCGCGAACGCTTCCAGCTGTTCAGGGACCTGCCGCGTGACCAGCCCGTGCACATGCTGAACCTGATCCGCCTCCACGCCGAGGCGGTCTATCCGGACGGACGCAAGACCACGGGCCTGGAGGCCTATCGCGCCTACGGCCGGGAGAGCGGGCCGGTATTCCAGCGCCTCGGGGGCCGGCAGGTGTGGATCGGCAGGCCGGACCTCACCCTGATCGGCCCGGAAGCGGAGACCTGGGACATCGCCTTCATCGCCGCGTATCCGACCGGTGCGGCCTTCATCGAGATGCTGCGGGACCCGGTCTATCGCGAGGCGGTCAAGCACCGGCAGGCGGCGGTCGCCGATTCACGGCTCATCCGCATGCATCCGGGCGAGCCCGGCGAGACCTTCGGCACCTTGCGCTGAAAGTCTGCGGCCTGCCGTGACGATCAACGCGGAGGTGGCGGCGCGCCACCTCCGGACATGGCGTTCGCAATGATCGGAGGGTCGTCTCAGCGCCCTGGGCGGAGCCGCAGTTCTGCAACGCCGAGGGCAAGATTGGCGCCGGTCTGCGCCTGGACGGAGAACGGCTGCAACGCCACCGAATTGCGCGAGCCGCCGACCAGCGCATTGGCGCCGAGGCCGACCGCGAGCGTCGCTTCCGCGCTGGCGCCGCCATAATTGCCGGCGAGCTGGTAGCGCTGGTAGCGGCGCTGGGCGGTGAACACGGTCCAGGCCAGCACGCCGCGCCCGGTAATGCCGAGGTCGAGGCCATAACGGGCGATCCGCCCGACGTAATATTCCGGCCGTCCTCGCCGATCGGGCCGGAACTGGCAGGCAACGCCGCGCTGCGAGGTGACGATCAGGCCGATGCCGGCCGAGACGTCGCAGGTCAGCACGCCGGCGCGGACACGCTGCTGCGCGGCGGCGGGTGCGGCGAAGCCCGCGGCGAGGAGGGTCGCTCCGGCGAGGGCGATGAGGGGACGGTTCATGGAAATCTCCCGGTTTTCATCCACTGGAGAACAACGCGCTGGCCGCGGCCGAGTTGCCTTGGCCCTGGACGCCCCATGAATAGACCGCCTCGCGCACCCGCCGTCGAGGCGCATTGCGCGCCATGACGCGGCTGTGATCGGCTCCAGATTCTATGTCCCGCCGACCGGCCTCGCCGGCAGCAGCATCGCCATCACCTCCGGCACGATGGCGTCGACATAGGCTGCCATGTCCAACGGTCCGGCCTTTTCGGCAAGCCGGCCTTCGATGGCAAGCTGCGCGAAGCCATGGGCCGAGGACCAGCAGCCCAGCACCAGGGCTTCCGCCGACCGGTCGAGCGGTGTGCCGGGCGTCCGGCCGAGATAGCGCTGCACATGGAGCTCGACGAGTTCCAGGCTGACATGCGCGGCGTTGTGCAGCGCCTCGGATTCCAGCAGCAGATCCTTGCGGTACATCAGCTTGAAGCGGCCGGGATAGGTCATGGCGAAGCGGACATAGGCAACGCCCATGGCTCTGAGCGCGTTCGTCGGATCGGCGTCGGCGGGGGCGTCCGCCAGCAGCGCCGATGCGAGATCCTCATAGCCGCGGATGGCGACCTCGGTCAGCAGCCCCGCGGCACTGCCGAAATGATGGGCGGGCGCTGCCGGCGAGACGCCGGCCCGCCGGGCCGCGGCCCGCAGCGTGAAGCCTTCGATGCCGCTTTCCATGAGAATGGCGTCGGTCGCTTCGATCAGGGCCGCCTGCAATGTCCCGTGGTGATAGGACGGCCGCTTCTCCGGGCCGGAGGGGGCAGGCGGCGAATTGCGACAATCGGTCATGTCACGCGGTCTTTACACTGTTAAGTTTGAATGCTACGCCTATCTTAACATCGTCAAGATTGGTCCTGGCGCAAGATCCGATCCTCGCCCATGCCCTTAGCGGAGCACGATATGAGCGAAAATACCAAAGATCGCAGCAGCAGACGATTGGTCCTCGCTTCGGCCGCGCTCGGAACGGCGGCAGGGGTGGCGGGGCTCGCCGGCGGCCTCGCGCTCGGCACCGCATCGCGTCCGCCGCGGGCGGCGGCGCGTGGCACGGCGCGGTTTGCCGACAAGGTGGTGCTGATCACCGGGGCGACATCGGGCATTGGCCGTGCCGCCGCCAAGGCTTTCGCCGCCGAAGGCGCCAAGGTCGCCTTCTGCGGCCGCCGGGAGGAACTCGGCCGGGACGTCGAGGCGGAGATCCGCTGGGACGGAGGCGAGGCGACCTATATCCGGGCCGATGTCAGGGTCGAGCGCGATGTCGAGGCCTTCGTCGCCGCTGCGGTGGCGCGCTATGGCCGGCTCGACGTTGCCTTCAACAATGCCGGGATCACCCTGGAAAAGCCGCTGCACGAACTGACGGCGGAGGAATTCGACGATGTCAGCCATACCAATCTGCGCGGCGCGTTCCTGGCCATCAAATACGAGGTGCCGCATATGATCGCGGGCGGCGGCGGCAGCATCGTGGTGACCGCCTCCTCCAACGCCATTGCCACCCAGGCGCGCCGCGCGGCCTATTCGGCGAGCAAGCGGGCGCTGATCGGTCTCGTCCAGAGCGCGGCGCTCGACTATGCCCCGCATGGCATCCGCGTGAACGCCCTGGTGCCGGGCACGACCGACACGGCGCTGGTGCGCCGCGCGGCTGGCATGGAGAACGTGCCGGACGCGGTCTGGCAGGTCGGCGCGGCCCAATGGGCCAAGAGCAATGTGCCGGGCCTCGGGCGCATGGCGCGGCCGGAGGAGATTGCCGCTTTTGCGCTGACGCTGGCGTCAGACGAGCATGCCTTCATGACGGGAGCGGCCCTCGTCATCGACGGCGGCAAGACCGCTCACGCCTGAGCGTCAGCGGCCGGCGCGGACGAGGTCGGCGCCCCGGGCCAGCGCCTGCTCGGCCTCAGCCGTGATGCGCCGGACGATCGCCTCGGCGGGCTCGACCGCCCGGACCATGTCGGCGCCTTCGCCGATGATGACCGCGGCGATGTCGGTATTCCCGGCCTGGCGTGCCTGTTCGTAGCGGGCCTGCTCCGCGGCGAGATTGGCCTGCAATCCCGGAAGATCGCCATGCCACTGCCGGCTGAAGCCGTTGGCGAGCGTCCGCATGGTCCAGGGCTTCGGCCAATCGATGCCGCGCGCGACATCGAACACGGAGCCGCGGATCGTGTCGTCGCCCGATGCCTCGACCGCCGCCCGCTTGGCATTGGGGTGGCTGAGCGCTTCGCTCGCCGCAAAGAAGGCCGTGCCGCAGACGGCGCCGCCGGCACCCAATGCCAGGGCGGCCGCCAGTCCGCGCCCGTCGCCGATGCCGCCCGCCGCCGCGACCGGTATGCCGCCGACCGCGTCGACCACGGCAGGCACCAGGGGCAGGGTGGCGCGGCTCGATCCGTGCCCGCCGGCCTCCGTGCCCTGGGCGACGATCACATCGGCGCCGGCCGCCGCGGCGCGGCGGGCATCGGCGACCGTCTGGACCTGGACGACCAGCGCGACGCCTGCCGCCTTGATCCGTCCCGCAAAGGCTTCGACCGCGCCGAATGACAGAAACAGCGCGCGCGGCCGGCGGGCCAGCGTCAGCGCGAGCAGGTCCGGATCGCGGGCGAGCGCCCAGGTGATGAAGCCGACACCGACCGCGGTATTGCCGGCCGCTTCGATCTGGCTGGCGAGCCAGTCGCGGTCGGCATAGCCGCCGCCGATGAAGCCGAGCCCGCCGGCATTGCTCACCGCCGCCGCCAATGCCCCGCCGCTCACGCCGGCCATCGGGGCGAGGAGGACGGGAATGTCGAGGCCGAGCCGTTCCGTCAGAGGCGTGACGATAGGCATTTAGAGCTCCTGAAATGGGCGTCGGGCCTGGCCAGCCGGCAAGGCCGGTTCGCTTCGATCTTCCGGCAGAATCGCATCGGTGACCATCACTGCCGCCACTGGTCCCTGGCCTGACGTGCGGCGGTACTCTTGCCGCGGGTTGAGCCAATAAAAAAAGCCAGGGCCGGTAAAGGGCCCTGGCTCGAATACGCCTGGAGGCTGCGCCTTGTGCGCTCAGGTCTTGGCGGTCTCGGTGCTGGCGACCGGAGCCGGGCGCGGCGGCCGCGCCGGACGGGGCTTCGGCTTCGGTGCGGCGATGAGGCCCTCGCGGACGGCCTGCTTGCGCGCGAGCTTGCGGGCCCGGCGCACGGCTTCCGCCTTTTCGCGCGCCTTGCGCTCCGACGGCTTCTCATAGGCCGTGCGCTGCTTCATCTCGCGGAAGATACCTTCGCGCTGCATCTTGCGCTTCAGGGCCTTGAGCGCCTGGTCGACATTGTTGTCGCGAACCAGAACCTGCATGGAAAACCTCCTTCGGCTGATATCTGAAAAGAACGTCAGGCCTTCGCCTTGCGGCGCCAGAGCTGGAATCCCGACTGGGCGACGCCTGCCTCGATGGCGGCACGCTTCAGGCCGTGCGGGGGGCTGCGGTCGGGAAGAATCTCGCCGGTGCGCGTCCAGGGGCCGAATTTCTTCGGCAGCGTCGCGCCGGTCCTGTCGAGCGCGAAAGCCCCGATATCGTCGGAGGTGCTGGACTGGAACATGAAAAGACTGGGCCGAAGTGCCATGGGATCAAACCTCTTGCTCTTTTGAGTTGCGTACGACGGCCCGAAAGCCTCGACGAATGCAAAAAACAGCGGAGCCGCCGCCATCGCGTCCGATGGTGCAACTCCGCTGCGGTGGCCCGAAGCGCCGGCCGGCCATGGCCGGCCGCGCTCTGGACCGTGAACTTGCACAAGAAGGCCGCCGGTACATACGTGGTCGGCTCTCCTGCGCAAGGCATGCTGTGTCCGGTCCGCAGACCTCAAGGGATCGGCTGCGGACAGGCCGCGGCGGAAGGTCCGCAACGGCCCTGTCCAGATTTCGTCCGGCATCGGTGCGACCCTCATGGTCGCTCCTCATGCCCGCAACGCGCAGTGGCGCGAATGCATGCACCACCTGCCGGCATCGGGCTGGACGAAACCCTTGATCGTTCCGGCATCCGAGCCGCCCGCGGCTCGTGCCGCCGGTGCGAACCTCGCGCCAGACCTCGACCAGCACGCGGACTGTCACACGCGATCTTATCGATGTCTTGAAGGGAGAGGTCGTTAGCAAAGGCGCTCATGAGGCAGCGCCATGCCAAGTCATTCAACCGGAACGTCGAAGGTGCATATAGCCAGACTTGTTCCGAAATTCAAGGGTCGCCAGGCCGGATCATGCCGAACGTGGCCGGCCGCGGACCCGGATCAAGGCCGAACACCACCATGCCCGGCGTGCTCGACTGGGCGCCCCGCGATAGCAGGCGGAAGGTGGGGCCGGTGTCTTGGGAGGCCTTCGATCGCCTCTTCGCGCGCAGGACAGAAACGCGCTGGCAGCGCCTGTCTTGACCGACTCTGGCGGCGACCGGACAACGGTTGCCCCGGAGGGGCCAACGGATGGAATACCTTCTCGTGCTCACGGTTGGACTGGTCGCCGGAACGGTGAGCGGCGTCATCGGCACCGGCTCCACCATCATGCTCGCACCGGTGCTCGCCTATAGTTTCGGCCCGCTCGAAGCCGTGCCGATCATGGCGGTCGCGTCCATCCTCGCCAATGTCTCGCGCATTCTCGCCTGGTGGCGCGAGGTCGACTGGCGTGCCTTTGCCGCCTATGCCGCGGCCGGCGCGCCGGCCGCGGCGCTCGGCGCCCGCACGCTGGTCGCCATCCCCGCGCGTGTCGCGGACATTGCCATCGGCCTGTTCCTCATCGCGATGATCCCGGTCCGGCGCTGGTTCGCCGCGCGCAGGCTCCGCTTCGGCCTGTGGCATCTTGTGGTGGCCGGCGCACTGATCGGCTATCTCACCGGCATTGTCGTGGCGACCGGACCGATCTCGGTGCCGGTCTTCATGTCCTATGGGCTGACGGGTGGGGCTTTCCTTGGCACGGAGTCCGCCGGGTCGCTCGCCATCTACGTCGCCAAGGTGCTGTCATTCCGCCAGTTTGGGGCGCTGCCGGCCGAGATCGTGGTCAAGGGCCTCATCACCGGCTCGTCGCTGATGGCCGGCTCGTTCCTGGCCAAGCGTCTCGTGCAGACAATCGATGCCGAGCATTTCCGCTTCATGCTTGATGGGCTGATGCTGTTGTCCGGGCTCGCCATGCTCTGGGCCGCCTGGACCCATTGAGCCCCACCGATCGGTGTCGATCCAAGGAAAATAATCCTTGAATCGACATGCCGATGCTGCTACGAACAATGCACGGTCGGAAAGTTGCGGCCGGATCCGACCCGTTACTTGTCGAGCCGCGCCCAGGGCGGCAAGCCTTCGCGCTCCGGCGCGCGGGGCGGCGGCAGGGTCGCGACACGCGGATTGGCCGGAGCACGGCTTTCGCCCGAGGCAATGGCGCCGCGGATCCAGGGCGCGATCGAGACGACGGGCATGGCGATCGTCAGGAAGCCGCAGCCGCGCGTTTCGGTCGGGCCCGATACCAGGCTGACGACACCGACGACATGGCCGCCCGACAAGGCCGGCCCGCCGGAATCGCCCTGGCAGGCGGATGGTGCCCGGCCGGTCTCGAACAGGCCAGGCACGCCGAGCGCAGTATAGCCCGAAGGCGAACGCTGGATGACCGGGAGTTCGACGCGCCGCAATTCGCCGCCGCTGCGCATGCTTTCGAGCCGCGGCCGGCCGAAGCCGGCAATGGTGACGCGCGAACCTTGCTGCGGCTCGCGCCCGCCGACGCGGGCGGGCCCGAAGCCGGGCGGCGGCAGGTCGCGGATGGTGAGGACAGCGACATCGATCGGCGCATTGCCACCGGTCGGGCCGCGCACACCGGGATGGCCGGCGGCAGCGAGGACCGGGGTCAGCGCCACGATCCGGCCGCCGCGGATGAAGGCGACGACCGCAACCCGGGCGCCGCGCACGCAATGCGAGGCGGTCAACACGCTGCGGGGGCCGACCAGCGTACCCGTGCAGCCATTGGCATCGCCCGTGACGATCAGCACGGAGGAGCGGGCGAGGGGATCGGACGGCGGAACGACGCGTCCGCCGATGATCGCCTGCGCCGGGGCGCTCGCCGCCAGCACGGCGCCTGCAACCATGCCCGCCAGGCTGATCGACCTCATGAACTGATTCATCGTTGCGCTCCAAGACCCTGAATCGTCTCCTCGATCCAGCGGCGGTGAGGGGCGACGGGGACGGTCCCCGTCAGGGTTCCGCAGCGGGCCGTGCCTTGCCCGGTGCTCCAGCTGACGATGCCGGCAACCACCGGCTGGCCGGCTTCGGTCGCAAAGACGGGGCCGCCGGAATCGCCGGTGCAGGCGCCGCGCCGCGCGCCGGCTGGCGCGGTGAGCCGGACCTGATAGCTCGACGGCCGGCCGGTGACCGTGAGGGCCGCTGCGCGCAGCACGCCCGCGCTGGCGCCATCACCCTCTGCGACCGGCCCGTAGCCGACGAGGCGAATGGTCGCGCCCGCCGCCGGCAGGGGCGCGGCGCTGAGGCCGGCGATCCGGCGGCCTTGGCCGATCGGTTCGGCCGTGCGCACCACCGCGAGGTCCACCGCCGTGCGCCGGTTCTGCCAGTCGGCGCGCCGATAGGCCGGATGGATCGTGCGGGCGGTGATCTCGTTGAGAATCGGCTGGCGGTTCGGTCCGAACACCAGGACGGCGAGCCGCGGGCTGCCTTCGACGCAATGGGCCGCGGTCAGCACCAGCCGTTCGCCGACGACTGCGCCCGAGCAGAAGCCATTGCCGCCCGAAATCATCACGGTCTGGCTGGCGACGGGGTCGGATGACGACAGGGGTGTGCCGCCGATCACAGCCAGGGCGGGGCTGGCAGGCATCAATGCCAGAGCAAGAACCAGGAACCGCACGTCGTCTCCTCGAAACCGGGGCGATCAGGCCCGCAACGCGGCGGGTCTGTCAATCCGGTTGCCGCATCCGCCCACCGGACAGGCGTGAACCAGATCATCCCGGCCGGCGACCCATTCCACATCAGCGAGAGGTTCCATGACCGTGCCTGCAACCAAACCACGCGCCGCGCGTTCGCCCGGCGTAGATCCGGTCTCACGGTGCGATGTCGTCAATGTGATCGCCGGCTGCTTGAGGATCGCGTCATGACCGCCTCAACCGTCATTCTCCTCGGCAAGCCGGCGGCCTCGCTGCCCGGATGGACCTTGCCCTTCCTGGTGCGCGTCGGCAGCCCGTCCGCGCTGAAGGCCGCCAATGGCGGACCCGCGCTTTCGATCGTCGCCGGTCGGCGCTGGACACTCGGTCCGCAGCCCGGAACGGCGGCCTGAGACCATGCCGTTCGTTCCGGCTCAGCTTCGGGCCGCGGCGATCATCGCGCCGATCTCATCGAGGAAAGCAAGCCGCTGCTTCTTGAAATCCTCGAGCGTCTCGTCGGAGGTCGGCTCGAGCTCAGCCTCGATCCGGCCGATTTCGCGGTTCACCGCCGCAAGGCTTTCCAGGACCTTGACGAAATGGGCATTCGACGCCTTGAGCTTGGCGATCGCGTCGGCATCGTCGGGAAATTCGGCGGCGAGGTCGGTCGGCACATGGCTCATGTCGCTACTCCTGATGCGCTGGACGCTGTCCCCTGAGAGGGCCGAAGACGGCAGGCCCTCCTAGCTACACGGGGCCTTGTCGGACAACAAGCCGACCTGAGCGTGGCCGCCGGCAGGGCGCCTGGTGCGGCCATTCATCGACCGTTCAGCCCGCGGGACTACCTTGCCCGCTCCTCCGCCATGGTCCATTCGACACATGACATTGCCCAAGATCTGCGCCGTCATGTTCGCGCTTGCCCTGGTGTCGACGCCGGCCCTTGCGCAGAGCTGCCTGACGCCCGCGGAACAGCGGGCGGCCATTGCCGGCAGCCAGGCGGTGCCGCTTGCCCAGGCGGCGCGCAACCTGCGACCGGAGCATCGCGGCGAGGTTGTCAATGCCCGGCTCTGCCGGACCTCGGGCGGACAGCTCGTCTACCTGCTGACAGTCGTCGACCGGCATGGCAAGGTCGTGCGCGCGCGCTTCGACGCCGCGTCGGGCCAGCTTCTGCAGGCCCGGTAGGTGTCAGGCACTGCCTGCGAGCCAGAACAAGGAATTGAAGCGTGCGACTGCTCGTCGTCGAGGACGATCCGGATCTCAACCGGCAGATATTCACCGCCCTGACCGACGCCGGCTATGTCGTCGACCGCGCCTTCGACGGGGAGGAGGGCTACTACCTCGGCGATTCCGAACCCTACGACGCGGTGGTGCTTGATATCGGCCTGCCCAAGATGGACGGCATCTCGGTGCTGGAGCAGTGGCGCCGGTCCGGCCGGACCATGCCGGTGCTGATCCTGACGGCCCGCGACCGCTGGTCAGACAAGGTGCAGGGGTTCGACGCCGGGGCCGACGATTATGTCGCCAAGCCCTTCCACATGGAGGAGGTGCTGGCGCGCCTGCGCGCGCTGCTCAGGCGCGTGGCCGGCCAGGCGACCAACGAGTTCAATTGCGGCCCGGTGCGGCTCGATGCGCGCGCCGGCCGGGTGACCGTGGACGGCAACCCGATCAAGCTCACGTCGCACGAATACCGCCTGCTGGCCTATCTCATGCACCAGCAGGGCAAGGTGGTGTCGCGGACGGAACTCGTCGAGCATATCTACGATCAGGATTTCGATCGCGATTCCAATACGATCGAGGTCTTCATCGGGCGCCTGCGCAAGAAGCTGGGCGTCGATGTGATCCAGACCGTGCGCGGCCTCGGCTATATCCTCCAGCCGCCCGAGGCGGCCTGACCGGTGCCCGCCGTCCGCGCCCCCTCGCTCGCGCGGCGCCTGTTCGTCCTGGCTCTGACCTTCGCGGTCGTGCTTCTGACCATTACCGGCCTCGTGCTGGCGCAGGTCAATCGCGACGCGGTCGAGCGCGGCTTCGACCGGCGCCTCGGCGTCTATGTCAAGCTGCTGATCGCCGATGTCGCGGGCGCCGCCGACGATCCCCAGATCCAGATCGGCGCCAATCTCGGCGAGCCTCTGTTCGAACTGCCGCAATCGGGCTGGTACTGGCAGGTCACCCGTGTCGATGGCGGGCGCAGCGATGTGCGCGCCTCGCGCTCGCTGTTCGAGGGCCGGCTGCCGAGCCTCGGGCCGGGGCCGATCCCCGAAGGGCCGACGCGCTCGCGCGAGGGTTATGTCGCCGGCCCGACCGGGCAGCGGCTGCGGGCCGCGGAACGCACCATCGAGCTCGGCGAAGACGGCGAATTCGTCGTCATGGTGGCCGGCGACGCCGACGAGATCACCGGCGCGGTCAGCCAGTTCAACCTCACCTTGATCGTCACGCTGGTCCTGCTCGGCATCGGCATGGTCGTGGCGGCGCTGCTGCAGGTGCGCGTCGGCCTGACGCCGCTGAAGCGGCTGGTCGGCGGCCTCAGCGCCATCCGGACCGGCGAAAGGGAACACCTGGAAGGCACGTTCCCGGCCGAGATCGCGCCGCTCGCTCGCGAGGTCAACGCGCTCATCGACACCAACAAGGAGATCGTCGAGCGCGCGCGGACCCATGTCGGCAATCTCGCCCATGCCTTGAAGACGCCGATCTCGGTGATCCAGAACGAGGCGGCGGGGCGTGCCGACCCGCTGGCGGTGAAGGTGGGCGAACAGGTCGGCATCATGCGCGATCAGGTCAACCACCACCTGGAGCGCGCGCGTGTCGCGGCGCGCGTCCAGGTCGCCACCACGACGGTGCCGGTGGCGGAGGTGGTCGGCGGGCTCGCCCGCACCATGGAGAAGATCCATCGCGACCGCGAACTGAAGGTGACTGCCGACGTGCCCGCGGGCCTGACCTTCCGCGGCGAACGCCATGACCTGGAGGAAATGGTCGGCAATCTCGTCGACAATGCCTGCAAATGGGCGGATCGGCGGGTGCTCGTCACCGTGCGGCCGGAGGCTGCCATGTCGGCCGCCGACCGGGCCTTCTTCACCGTGACCATCGACGATGACGGGCCCGGCCTGTCGGCTGCCGACCGCGAGGCCGTCGGCCGGCGTGGCAAGCGCCTCGACGAGACCAAGCCCGGCACCGGGCTCGGCCTCTCCATCGCCTCGGAACTCGCGGCCCTCTATGGCGGGCGGCTGATGCTGGATGCGGCGCCGCTCGGGGGGCTTCGCGCCATCCTGCGCCTGCCGACCGTCTGAGGCTGCCGATTGACCGTGACGTGGCACGTCAGATAGGCGCTGAGCACACCCGCCGGCCAACCGATTCTTAACCGCGCCGGGCCTAACTTTGGCGTCCATGTCCGAGCTTGCGACCGCGGCTGATCAAGAGACGGCACCCGCATCGCCGGGCGAGCGGCTGCGCGCCTATCTGGGCGCCCTGCCGATGGAGGCCAAGGCGCTGCTCGCGACCGAATTCGAGCGGGCGCGGATGCGCGGCGAGGATCTGCCGGGCGGGGAAATGGTACTGGCGCTGCTCCGCACCGATCTGCGCGAGGCGGCCGATCCGGACGACCCGGAAGAGCCGGCGGCGCGCTCGGAGCAGGCGGCCCGCCTCCTGTTCAGGCCGCTCGAGCCGTTTCTGATCGAAGAGCGGCTGGAGGCGAAGACCCGGGGCCGGATCATGCGCGGCTCGGTCCAGGCGATCTGGACCTGGGTCCGGCGCGATCTGAAGCCGGCCGAGACCAAGGTCTTCGAGGCGGCGGTGCTCGCTGCCAGTGCCGCCGGCGACGCCGAGGCCGTCAACTATCACTGCGCGAAGTTCGTTTCGGTCATGATCCCGGCGATCGAGGCCAAGCTCGGTGCGACGGAAGGTGGAGAACCGGCGCGCAAGCGCCTTGCCGCGCACCTCGGCGACGAACGCGTGCTGGAGGACGCAGTCGACATCATTCGCGTGCTGCCCGATATCGGGGCGCTGGTGCATCTGCCCGCCCGCCTGCCGGCCCACATCAAGAACTTCGCCGACGAGGGGCTCGACAACGCCCGGCAACTGCTCGACCCGATCGCCGCCCGCCGGCCTTCGCTTCTGCCCTTCGCGCTGGCCCTGGTGCAAACCCGCCTGGTGCATCGCTACCAGATCGTCCGTCTGGCGGTGGCCGCGGCGGAAAGCGACGATCCGGTCAAGATCGCCAGCCATCCCTATCGCCATGCCGTCGAGCTGGTGCTCGCCGATGCCGAGCGGGCGCTGGTGGCCGCCGCTGCGGCCCTGAAGGTCAACCGGCCGCAGCTGGTTGCCGCCGCCGTGAAGGATTTCCACGATGCGGCGCGCGCGCTGCGCACCGACATGAATCTCGCCGGCGACGGGCCCTGGCAGCGACGTCTGGCCCGCATGCGCGGCACGCTGGCGCGCCAGCTCTCGGCCGAGATCGACGGCGTGCCCGGCCAGATCCGGCGGCTGCTGCGGGCGCCGCAGCGCGACGACGTGACCCATGAGCCGATCAGTCCGGAGGCGGTGGCCGATGTGGAGAACCGTCTCGACCTCCTGACCGTCTGCCGCAATGCGGCCTCCGAGATCGCCCTCAACGAGATCACCGTGCGTGTTTTCGGCGAGATCCAGGGCTATCTCGACCCGCGGCTGACCCAGCTCCTCGAGGCGATCCGCAGCGCTCCCGATGTCGATCGTGCGCTGAAGATCGCCCAGATCGACGCCGGCATCCGGTTTTCGGCGCGGATTTTCGGTGCAAGCTACGCGCAATTGCTGCAGAAGGCGGCCGATGTCGCCATCCAGAGCGGCAGGAATCCCGGCCGCTGAAGCCTTTCCCGCCGGACTGCCGGCGCCAGCCCCGGACCGCCCGGGCATGATTGCCATTTGATCGCCGTCATTGTCGCCGATGCCCGGCTGGTCTATTGCGCAAGTCCGACCGCGACGCATGGTCCGGTGGCCTCCACCGGCGCCGCGCTTTATGTCTGCGGCATGGATGGGTCGATGACGGTCTGGTTGGTTTTTGCGGTGATGACGGCCGCCGCGGTTTTCGCGGTCCTGGTGCCGCTTGCCCGCTCAGGCGAGGCTGCGGCCCGCCGGTCCGGCTCGGACCTTGCCGTCTATCGCGACCAGCTGGCCGAGCTCGACCGCGACCGCGCGGCCGGCCTGATCGGAGCGGCGGAGGCGGAAGCTGCGCGCCTCGAGGTCTCCCGGCGGCTGATCGCAGCCGCCGACCAAGCAGGACCGGGCTTGGATGCGTCGCTGAAGCGCCGGCGGATCGCCGCGGTGATCGCGCTTGTCATGGTGCCGCTCGTCGCGGTGGCGGTCTACGGCGCCCGGGGCCGGCCCGACTATCCCGGCCAGCCGCTGGCGGGCCGGCTGCAGCCGGCGCCCGTCGATCGCGACCTGGCGACATTGATCGGCCGCGTCGAGGCGCATCTTGCCGCCAATCCCGAGGACGGCCGCGGCTGGGAGGTGATCGCACCCGTCTATGTCCGGCTCGGCCGCGGCGCCGATGCCGTGAAGGCGCGCGCCAATGCGCTGCGTCTGCTGGGCGCCACGGCCGACCGCGAGGCCGATCTTGCCGAGGCGCTCGTGCTGCAGGCCCAGGGGCAGGTCGGCGCGGAAGCGCGGGCCGGGTTCGAGCGGGCCCTGGCGCGCGAGCCGGGGCATCCGAAGGCGAACTATTTTTCCGGCCTTGCCGCCGAGCAGGCCGGCCGGCCGGACGAGGCGCGCGCCATCTGGACGCGGCTCGCCGAGGCGGCGCCTGCGGGCGCCCCCTGGCTGGCGACCGTCAGGGCCGAGATCACCCGCCTCGGCGGTACGCCGCCGGCAGTCGCTGCTGCGCCCGCGGCGCCCAATGGGGCGCCGGCCGGCCCGACGCCGGCCGACATCAGGGGGATGGTCGACGGGCTCGCCGCGCGGCTCGCCGCCGATGGCAGCGATTTCGAGGGCTGGCTGCGGCTCGTACGCTCCTATGCCGTCCTCGGTGAAACGGCGAAGGCCCGGCAGGCCGCGGCGGAAGCGCGCGGCCGCTTCACCGCCGAGACCGACAAGCTTGGCCGTCTCGATGCGCTGGTGCGCGAACTGGGTCTGGGAGGCTGACCGTTCGATGACCCGCAAGCAGCGCCGCCTCACTTTGATCGGACTGGCACTCGGCGTCCTCGGCCTCGCCGCCGGCCTCGTGCTCTACGCGCTGTCCGGTTCGATCACCCTGTTCAATTCGCCGACCGACGTCGTGGTCCGCGCGATCCAGCCCGGCCAGCGCATCCGCCTCGGCGGCCTGGTCGAGACCGGCTCGGTCGAGCGCGGCGACCGCCTGCAGGTGCGCTTCAAGGTCACCGACGGCCAGAACGCCGTCGCCGTGTCCTATACCGGCGTGCTGCCGGACCTGTTCCGCGAAGGGCAAGGGGTCGTGGTCGAAGGCGTGGTCGAGCCCGGCAGGCACTTCCGGGCCGACAGCGTGCTCGCCCGCCACGACGAGAACTACATGCCGAAAGAGGTTGCCGACAGCCTGCGCCAGCAGGGACACTGGCGGCCCGGCGAGCCGGCGGCGGCCGGTAACGCCACCGGCACCAGTGCGACGAGGTAATGGCGATGTCACCCGAGATCGGCCACTATGCCCTGGTCCTGGCGCTTGCCCTGGCTCTGATCCAGTCGGTCATCCCGGTCTGGGGCGCGCGCAAGGGCGATGCCGTGCTGATGGGCATTGCCGGGCCGGTGGCGCTCGGCCAGTTCCTCTTCATCGCGCTCGCTTTCGCGACCCTCACCCACGCCTACCTCGTGTCCGATTTCTCGGTCGAGAACGTCTATCTCAACAGCCACCCGGCACAGCCGCTGATCTACAAGATCTCCGGCGTCTGGGGGAACCACGAAGGCTCGATGCTGCTCTGGGTGCTGATCCTGGGGCTGTTCTCGGCGCTGGTCGCGGCCTTCGGGCGCAACCTGCCGCTCAGCCTCAAGGCCAATGTCCTGGCGGTGCAGGGCTGGATCACCGTCGCCTTCCTGCTGTTCATCCTCAAGACCTCCAATCCCTTCACGCGCCTCGCGCCGGCGCCGCTCGAAGGGCGCGACCTCAATCCGCTGCTGCAGGATCCCGGCCTCGCGATCCACCCGCCGCTGCTCTATGTCGGCTATGTCGGCTTCTCCATGTCGTTCGCCTTCGCCGTCGCCGCGCTGATCGACGGCCGGATCGACGCGGCCTGGGCGCGCTGGGTCCGGCCCTGGGCGCTGACCGCCTGGATGTTCCTGACCGCGGGCATCTCGATGGGCTCGTTCTGGGCCTATTACGAGCTCGGCTGGGGCGGCTGGTGGTTCTGGGATCCGGTCGAGAACGCCTCGCTCATGCCCTGGCTCGCCGGCACCGCGCTGCTCCACTCGGCCATCGTCATGGAAAAGCGCGACGCGTTGAAGGTCTGGACGATCCTGCTCGCCATCCTCACCTTTTCGCTGTCGCTGCTTGGCACCTTCCTGGTGCGTTCCGGCGTGCTCACCTCGGTCCATGCCTTCGCCGTCGATCCCGAGCGCGGCGTGTTCATCCTCGGCATCCTGATGGTCTTCATCGGCGGATCGCTCGCCCTCTATGCCTGGCGCGCACCGCTGCTGAAGCAGGGGGGCCTGTTCGCGCCGGTTTCGCGCGAGGGCGCGCTCGTGCTCAACAATCTGTTCCTGACGGCGGCCTGCGCGGCGGTCTTCGTCGGCACGCTCTATCCGCTGGCGCTCGAGGCGCTCACCGGCGCCAAGATTTCGGTCGGCCCGCCCTTCTTCAACTGGACCTTCGGGCCGCTGATGGTGCCGCTGCTGGTCGTCATGGTGTTCGGGCCCTTCCTGGCCTGGAAGCGCGGCGACCTCTATGGGGTCGCCCAGCGCATGGCGTGGGCGATCGGCCTCGGGGTCGGCGCGGTCCTCGTGGCCTATGCCGTCACCTGGGGCGGCCCTGTGCTGGCGCCGGTCGCCATCGGCCTCGCGATCTACATCATTGCCGGCGCGCTGCTCGAAGTCTTCGAGCGCATCCAGCTGTTCCGCGCGCCCGCCTCCGTCAGCCTGGCGCGGGCCAAGGGCCTGCCGCGCTCGGCCTGGGGTACGGCGCTCGCCCATGCCGGCATCGGCGTCATGCTGCTCGGCATTGTCGGGGAGACCGCCTATCGCCAGGAGCTGATCGTCCAGGTCAAGCCTGGCGAAACGGTGTCGATCGCGGGCTATGACCTGACCTTCGAAGGCCTGTTTCCCGAGATCGGGCCCAATTACCGCGACGTTGTCGCCCGGCTGAGGGTGGCTGAGGGCGGGGTCGCGACGGGGGGCCTCAATCCGGCGAAGCGCGTCTTCACCGCCCGCAACATGCCGACCACCGAGGCGGCGCTGAAGACGCGCTGGCTGTCGCAACTGTACGTTTCGCCGGGCGAGCCGGCCGCCGACGGCTCCATCGCACTGCGCTTCTACTACAAGCCCATGGTGCTGCTGATCTGGATCGGCACGCTGTTCATGGTGTTCGGCGGCCTCCTGTCCCTCTCAGACCGGCGCCTGCGCGTCGGCGCGCCGAAGCCTGCCGCTCGCCGTGCGGCGCCGGCCACGGCTCCCGTCGAGGCAGCCGAATGAAGGCCCGGCTCGCGCTGCTGCGGGCGCTTGCCGCCGCGCTCGTCCTGGCGCTCGCGACGCCGGCCTTCGCCGTCCTGCCGGACGAGCGGCTGGCCGATCCGGCGCTGGAGGCGCGCGCCCGCGCGCTCAGCCAGGATCTGCGCTGCATGGTCTGCCAGAACCAGTCGATCGACGACTCGGACGCAAGCCTTGCGCGCGACCTCAGGCTGCTCGTCCGCGAGCGGCTGAAGGCCGGCGACAGCGACAGCCAGGTCCTCGCCTATCTGGTCGACCGCTATGGCGAGTTCGTGCTGCTGACGCCCCGGCTCAGCCGCCAGACCGTGCTGCTCTGGGCCGCGCCCGCCACCTTCCTGGTGCTCGGCGGGCTCTATATCCTCTTCGCGCTGCGCCGCCGGAAGCAGGCGGCTCCGACGCCGCCGGAACCGCTGACGGACGAGGAAAAGGCCAAGCTGGACGTGATCCTGAAGTCGTGACGGGCGGCCTCCGGCGACGCATGGCCTCCGCGGCGGACGACCTTCAGGCGACCTTACCAAACTGTAATCTCCCGGTCAGAGCGCCGTAATCTCCGCTCCATCATTGTCCCGGGCAACCACGGTGCTCCCGTGTCCCGTTTCGATGGAGAGACAAAGCATGTCACCCCGCCTGCGCACCACCCTCTACGGCACCGTCGCGGCCCTCGCCATTGGCGCCGGCGTCCTGCAATTCCAGACCGCCCCGAGCACTTTCATCGCCCCGGCCCACGCCCAGAGCAGCCAGGCCGCCGCCTTGCCGTCCTTCGCCGATGTGGTCGAGCGCGTCCGCCCGGCGGTCGTCTCCGTCCGCGTCTCGCGGGCCGCAACCAGCGAGCAGATGTCGTTCCGTGAGATTCCCGGCCTCGAGGATGGCGACGGCGGCATGATGGAGCGCTTCATGCGTCGCTTCGGCGAAGGTCCGCGCGGCGAGCGCGGCGAACGCTTCGGCCGCGGTCCGCAGCGCGGCGGCCCGCGCGCCATGGCGCAGGGCTCCGGCTTCTTCATTTCCGCCGACGGCTATGTGGTGACCAACAATCACGTCGTCGAAGGCGCGACCGAAGCCGATCTCGTCATCGATGGCGGCCGCACCGTGAAGGCCAAGGTGGTGGGCACCGACCCGCGCACCGATCTCGCCCTGCTGAAGGTCGACGGCTCGAACTTCCCGTTCGTTCGCTTCGCGAGCCAGGCGCCGCGCGTCGGCGACTGGGTGCTGGCGGTCGGCAATCCCTTCGGCCTCGGCGGCACGGTGACCGCCGGCATCGTCTCGGCCCGCGGCCGCGACATCGGCTCGGGTCCCTATGACGACTTCCTGCAGATCGACGCGGCGGTGAACCGCGGCAATTCCGGCGGCCCGACCTTCAATGCCGCCGGCGAGGTGATCGGCGTCAACACCGCGATCTATTCTCCGTCGGGCGGCAATGTCGGTATTGCGTTCGCCATCCCGGCCGAGACCACCCAGACCGTGGTGGCGGCGCTGCGCGAGACCGGTACGGTGGCGCGCGGCTGGATCGGTGTCCAGATCCAGCCGGTCACCGAAGAGATCGCCGAGGGCCTGCGCCTGACCAAGCCCGAGGGTGCGCTGATCGCCGGTGTTCAGTCCGGCAGCCCGGCGGCCCGGGCCGACTTGAAGCCGTCCGACGTCATCACGGCGGTCGATGGCCAGCCGGTGAAGGACGCCCGTGAGCTCAGCCGCCGCATCGGCACGGCCCATCCCGGGGCGACCGTCCGGCTGACTGTCATGCGCGATGGCGCCGAACGCACCGTCAACCTGACGCTCGGCCAGATCCCCAACGAGCGCCAGGCCTCGGCGCGCGGCGAGCAGCGCGGCGAACGCCGCGACGAGCCGTCGGCAAGCCCGCAGGTTCCCCGGCTCGGCCTGTCGCTGCAGCCGGCCGGCCGCGGCGGCAAGCTGGGCGGCAGCGGCGAAGGCCTGGTCGTCACCGAGGTCGACCCGTCGGGACCGGCTGCCCAGCGCGGCGTTCGCGAGGGCGACGTGATCATGGACGTGGCCGGCCGGCCGGTTTCCTCGGCGCGCGACGTGCACGAAGCCCTGGCCGCGGCCCGCGCCGAAGGCCGCCGTTCGGCGCTCATCCGCCTGCGTTCCGGCGAGGGGCAGCGGTTCATCGCCATCCCGTTCAGCGCGAGCTGAAAAAAAGTTCGACGGGCTTGAACCTTTTTCGAGCCCGTCGCGACACACTGTCGATCCGGAGTGGCAACCCCCCAGTCGCCCCCCGCCACGACGGATCGGTCTCGGGCGAGGCGGACGGGCCACACACCGTCCGCCTCGTTCCGGTTTGCGGCGTGTCGCGGACCCGTCCGACCCACCCCGCCGGGTGATCCAGCATCTGGCGAATGGCGCGAGACCTCCCTACCATGCCCGACATGCGGATTCTGATTGTCGAAGACGACCGCGATGCGGCGTCCTACCTGGTCAAGGCCTTCAAGGAGGCGGGCCACGTCGCCGATCATGCGGCGGATGGCGAGACCGGCCTCGCCCTTGCCGAAGGCGGGCCCTATGACGTGCTCGTCATCGACCGGATGCTGCCGAAGAAGGACGGCCTCAGCCTGATCGGCGATCTCCGGGCCATGGGACGCGACACACCGGTCCTCATCCTGTCGGCGCTCGGCCAGGTCGATGATCGCGTCAAGGGGCTGCGCGCCGGCGGCGACGACTACCTGCCGAAGCCCTATTCCTTTTCCGAACTGCTCGCGCGCGTCGAGGTCCTGTCGCGCCGGCGCCCGGCTGGCACGCCCGAGACGGTCTACCGGGTCGGCGATCTCGAGCTCGATCGGCTCTCGCACCGGGTCGTTCGCGCCGGCGAGGAGATCGTGCTGCAGCCGCGCGAGTTCCGCCTGCTCGAATATCTCATGAAGAATGCCGGCCAGGTCGTCACCCGCACCATGCTGCTCGAGCATGTCTGGGACTATCACTTCGACCCGCAGACCAATGTCATCGACGTTCACGTCTCGCGCCTGCGCTCGAAGATCGACAAGGGTTTCGACAAGGCGCTGATCCAGACCATTCGCGGCGCGGGTTACACGGTGCGGGCGTGACCGGGGCGGGACCGGCCGGCGCCGCCGTGCCCGAGGAGCAGGCTGGCCGGCGCGGCTCCGGACTGCGCACGCTTCTGCGCACGACCGCCTTCAAGATCATTGCCGCCTATCTCGTGATGTTCGTGCTGTTCGCCGGCTTCCTGATCGGCTGGCTCGGCTTCGCGACGCAGCGGCTGTTCACCGATCAGATCACCGAGACGGTCGAGGCCGAGGTCCGCGGGCTCGCCGAGCAATATTCCATCGGCGGCATCCGCCGGCTGGTCAACGTCATCGACGAGCGCAGCCGCCGCCCCGGCGCCTCGCTCTATCTCGTCGCGACCTTCAGCGGCCAGGTGGTCGCCGGCAATGTCGGCGAACTGCCCGACGGCACCTTGAACCGCCAGGGCTGGATCGAAACCGACTATCGCCGGGCCGAAGAGACCGCGGCGGCCCGCGCGCACCGGGCGCTCGCCCAGGTCTACGGCCTGCCCGGCGGCTTTCGCCTGCTGGTCGGCCGCGACCTCGAGGAGCGCGACCGGGTGCTGGAGATTTTCGGCAGCGGTTTCCGCCTGTCGCTCATCGCGGCGCTCGTCCTCGGCCTGATCGGCGCCTATTTCGTCACCCGGCGCGTGCTGAAGCGGGTCGACGCCATGACCGAGACCTCACGGCGGATCATGGCCGGCGATCTTTCGGGACGCCTGCCGATCGCCGGCACACGCGACGAGCTCGATCGGCTGGCCGAGAGCGTCAACGCCATGATCGCGCGCATCGAGGCGCTCATGGCCGGCATGAAGGAAGTCTCCGACAATATCGCCCATGACCTCAAGACGCCGCTCACCCGGCTCAGGAACCGGGCGGAGGAGGCCCTGCGCCACGCTTCGGGCGACGAGCAGAGCCGCCAGGCTCTTGCCGGCATCATCGACGAATCGGACGGACTGATCCGGACCTTCAATGCGCTGTTGATGATCGCCAGGGCCGAGGCGGGCAACCAACGGGAGGGGATGGCGCCGGTCGACCTCGCCGAAATCGCGCAGGGCATGGGCGAGCTCTACGAGCCGCTCGCCGAGGAGGCCGGCATGACGCTGACGGTCACGGCCGTGCCGGCGATCGTCACCGGCAGCCGCGAGCTGATCGGCCAGGTGGTGGCCAATCTCATCGACAACGCGCTCAAATACGGCCAGGCCGAAGGCCGGCCGGGCCAGATCACGCTTGCCGTCGCGGTCGACGGTCCCGATGCCGTGCTGTCGGTGGCCGATGCCGGCGAGGGCGTTCCGGAGGCCGACCGGGAGCGGGTCCTGGAGCGTTTCGTCCGGCTCGAAGCCAGCCGTTCGCGGCCGGGATCGGGGCTCGGCCTGTCGCTTGCGGCGGCCGTCGCGCGGCTGCACGGAGGCAAACTTTCTCTTCTCGACAATGCGCCGGGCCTGAAGGTCGTGCTACGTCTGCCGCGGAAGCTGGACCCTGCGATCGATGCGAATGGACATTCCTGATCATCTCGGACCCTTATGCGAGCGCTTCGCCGCCGCGCCCGTCCTGCCCAAGGGCGTCACCGCGGCAAAGCTGATCGCAGGCTATCTCTCCGCCATCGAGAATCGCGCGCTGGCGGCCGAGCTGGAAGCCGTCCTGAAGCCGGCCAAGGCGCGCGCCGTGGTGGCCGGCATCCTCGCGCATTCGCCGTTCCTGACCGCGATCGCGACGCATGAACCCGAGGTGCTGCGCGACCTGCTGGCGGGCGCTCCCGAGGCCCGCTTCGAGACCTTGATCACCGGCGCCAGCGAGGCCAGCCGCTCGGCCGAAGACGACGAGGCGGTCGGCATCGCGCTGCGCCGGCTGCGCCGGCATGTCGCACTGCTGGTGGCGCTGACCGATATCGGCGACGTCTGGCCGCTGGAGCGGATCACCGCGGCGTTGACGCGCACCGCCGATACCGCGGTCGCCGAGGCGGTGCGCCACCTCATGCGCGAGCTGGCCGAGATGGGCACGCTGCGGCCGGCCGATCCCGCGGCGCCGGAGCGCGATTCCGGCTATATCGTGCTCGCCATGGGCAAGCACGGCGCCCATGAGCTGAACTATTCGAGCGACATCGACCTCATCGTCTTTTTCGATCCCGACAAGGCGCCGTTCAAGCCGGGCCGCGAGCCGCAGCAGGCCTATATCCGCGTCACCCAGCGCCTCGTGAAGATCCTGCAGGAGCGCACCGCGGAAGGCTATGTGTTCCGGACCGACCTGCGCCTCAGGCCCGATCCCGGCGCCACCGCGGTCGCGATCTCCGTGCCGGCGGCGCTGCACTATTACGAGACCCTCGGCCAGACCTGGGAGCGCTCGGCCTTCATCAAGGCGCGGCCCTGCGCCGGCGACATCGAGGCGGGAGCTGCCTTCCTGCGCGAGATCGAGCCCTTCATCTGGCGCAAATATCTCGACTACACGGCGGTTGCCGACATCCATTCGATGAAGCGGCAGATCCACGCCTTCCGCGGCCACGACGCGCTGGCGGTGGAAGGGCACAATATCAAGCTCGGTCGCGGCGGCATTCGCGAGATCGAGTTCTTCGTCCAGACCCAGCAGCTGATCGCCGGCGGCCGGAACCAGGCCTTGCGGGTCAAGGATACGCTGAACGGCCTGAAGCAGCTGGTGGCGGCCGGCTGGGTCCGGCTGGAGACCAGCGAGGCGCTGGCGCTCGCCTATCGCTTCCTCCGCAAGGTCGAGCATCGCCTGCAGATGGTCGCCGACGAGCAGACCCACAGCCTGCCCGAGGCTCCCGACGACGTCGAACGCATCGCCCGCTTCCTCGGCTTCAAGAGCCGGGCGGCCTTCGCCGATGCGCTGATCGAGGAATTGCGGCCAGTGGAGGCGGCCTATGCCCGCCTGTTCGAAACCTTGCCGCCGCTTTCGGAGGTGAAGGGTACGCTCGACCTCGCGGCAGACCCGCCGAAGACCTCGACGCTTTCGGCGCTCGCCGATCTCGGCTTTCAGGACCCCGTCGCCGCCGCGGCGACGGTGCGCGGCTGGCTGGAAGCCCAGTCCGGGGGGCTCAGGGCCCGCGAGGCGCGCGAGCGCGTGGCGGAGCTCGCCCCGGCCCTGCTCGAGGCGATGTCGCGCACGGGCGACGCCGATCTCGGCCTGCGGGCCTTCGACCAGCTCCTCACCCGCCACTCGCAGCCGATCGAGCTGCTCGCCCTGCTGCGCACCCATCCCGACCTGCTCGAACTGATCGCCCAGGTGCTCGGCTCGGCGCCGCGCCTTGCCGAACTGCTCGGCCGGCGGGCCCATGTGTTGGACGCGCTGCTCGAGCCGGCCTTTTTCGGCGAGCTGCCCTCGGACGCCGAGCTGAGCCGCCGCCTCGACCATATGATCGGCCTTGCCCGCCATCCGGAGGAGGTGCTCGACCGCGTCCGCATTTTCGGACAGGAGCAACTGTTCCTGGTCGGCGTCCGGGTGCTGGCCGGCACGGTATCGGCCGAAGCCGCGGGCCAGGCCTTTGCCCGGCTCGCGGAGCGGATGATCGTCGCCCTGCACAAATCGGTCGAGAAGCAGATCGTCGAGGCCCACGGCCGGATTCCCGGCATGCGCTCCGCCGTCGTGGCGCTCGGCAAGCTCGGCGGCCGCGAAATGACCGCCGGCTCCGATCTCGACCTGATCCTGCTCTACGCCCACGACCCCGACGAGAACGCCTCCGACGGGGCGCGTCCACTGGTCGGCAGCCATTATTTCGCAAGGCTCACGCAGCGCCTGATCAGCGCCCTGTCGGTGCCCACCAGCGAGGGCGTGCTCTACGAGGTCGACCTCAGGCTGCGGCCTTCGGGGCGCTCCGGTCCGGTCGCCACTCACCTCGACGGTTTCCGGTCCTATCAGACGGAGGAAGCCTGGACCTGGGAACATATGGCGCTGACCCGCGCCCGCGTGATCTCGGCGAGTCCGGGCTTTCAGGCGGATGTCGAGGCGGCGATCCGCGCCGTGCTGACCGCCAAGCGCACGGCCAAGGCGACGCTGGGCGACATCATCGACATGCGCCGCGCCATTGCCGAGGACAAGGGCGACGACGACCGCTGGAACCTGAAATATGTCAGCGGCGGCCTGATCGACATCGAGTTCGTCGCGCAGGCGCTGCAGCTCGTCCACGCGCACAAGCATCCCGACATTCTCGACACCAATACCCTGCGCGTTCTGGACAAGGCGGCGGCGGCCGGACTGCTGAAAGCCGAGGATGCCGACGTGCTGCGGTCCGCCTGCCGGCTGTACCAGCGGCTGACGCAGATCCTGCGGCTCTGCCTGGTCGACCGGTTCGACCCGGCGGTCGGCTCACCCGGTCTGAAGCGGCTTCTGGCCCGTGCCGGCGAACTGCCGGATTTCGTCACGCTCAATGCTCATCTCGGCGAGATGCAGAAGGCGGTGCGCAAGAGCTTCGTCCGCGTCGTCGGACCGATCTGAGCCTCAGCGGCCGGGCGGATCGGGTTCCGACCGCGGGCCGAACAGGGCCCAGATCGCAAGGCCGACACCGGGCAGGGCGAGGACGAGGACGCTCCAGAGGATCCGCTCCGGCTTCGAGGCGGGCGAGGCCATGATCTGGTCGATGGCGCGAAGGGCAAAGCCGAACAGGATCCAGACCGCGACGGCGATCCCACCCATGAGAATGATCAGCCAGAACAGCGCGCCCGCCGCGTCGAAAACCATGGGTTCGGCCTCTCGCCCGCATTTCTCGCCTGGAAATGTGGACCGCCGCCAAGGGCTGCCATCAGGTGGGAGCGGCCATGTCGGGAGTGCCGAGGTCGCCGTCCGTGCGGCCCGAAAGGCTCCGGTGCCGCATCAACGCACGAACCGCGCGCAGGTTGCAGGCGGCCTCAGGCGTGCATTCTCATCGTGGCGGGTCCGTCGACGGGCAGGCGCACCACCACCGTGGTGCCACGGCCCTCGGCGGAGCGGATCCTGAGCGAGCCGCCGTGCATTTCGGCGAGCGACTTGGCGATCGCCAGGCCGAGGCCCGATCCGTTGTGGTTCTTGGAGAACTGGCTCTGAACCTGTTCGAACGGCCGGCAGAGGTTGCGCAGCGCTTGGCGCGGTATGCCGATGCCGGTATCCTCGATGGCCAGCACCACCACGCCGCGCGCCTTGCGCACGCGCACCGATACCATGCCGCCTGGCGGGGTGAACTTGACCGCATTGGAGAGGAGGTTGAGAGCGATCTGCTTGACCGCGCGCCGATCGGCCATCAGTTCGAGGCCTTGCGGGATCGCGGCGTCGATGACGATCCGCTTGTCCGAGGCCATCTTGGCCAGAACCCGCATGGTCTCGTCCAGTGTCTCCTCGAGACGCGTCTCGCGCGGATCGAGCTTCAGCCGCCCCGCCTCGATCCGCGACATTTCCAGGATGTCGTCGATCACGGACAGCAGGAAGTGTCCGCTGTCGTAGATGTCACGGGCATATTCGCTGTATTTGGGGACGCCGATCGGCCCGAAATGGCCTTCCTTCAGGATCTCCGAGAAGCCGATAATGGCGTTCAGCGGCGTCCTGAGCTCGTGGCTCATATTGGCGAGGAATTCCGACTTGGCGCGATTGGCTTCTTCGGCACGCGTTTTCTGCTCGCCGTACTTTTCCGCGAGCTCCGCGAGCTGCTGGGTCTGGATTTCCAGCGTGTAGCGGCTGCGCTGCAGGTCGGCGACGCTGGCGCGCAGCCGCTGCTCGCTGGCGGTCAGCTCGCTTTCATGGCGCTTCAGCGCGGTGATGTCGGTGCCGACCGAAACGAAGCCGCCGCA
Source organism: bacterium YEK0313 (assembly GCA_000751295.2). Lineage (NCBI taxonomy): Bacteria > bacterium YEK0313. The sequence goes on along the minus strand of CCMO02000001.1, from coordinate 186,939 downwards.
ATGGGTGCGCCTTTCGCTGATCTGCAGCCAGCGGCCGTCTTCGAGATTCACCTCCAGATCGCGCGCGCCCTCGGCATTGGCTTGCGACAGGACACGGCCGTCGACGATCTTCGCCGCGCTGCCCATGGCGAGCGCCTCGTGATAGGGCGTGCCGGCGCGTGCGCCCTCCTCGGTCAGTCCGTTCAGTTCGCGGAACTTCGAGTTGCAGACGACGATACGCTCGCGATCGTCGCACACGACGAAGGCCTCGGAGATCGTCTCGATGGCTTCGCGGATGCGGATGTCCGCCGCCGCGGTGCGCTCGGCCAGGGCCAGCTGTTCCGTGATGTCGACGACGATGCCGACGAAACGCGGCTGGCGCACGCCGGCGACGCTGAGGCAGCGCCCGCGGGCCCGCAGCCAGACCCAGCGGCCGTCGGCGTGGCGCATGCGGAACTGATGGTCGATGGTCTCGCTCGGATCGAGCGGGATCGATATGCCGATTTCGGCGAGGTGGCTGTCGTCGGGATGCAGCCGCGGCTGCAGCTCGGCAATGGTCAGAAGCCCTTCGCGCGGCTTGAGGCCGAGCAGCTCGAACATCGAGGCCGACCAGAACATCTGCGCGCTGCCGATCTCCCAGTCCCACAGGCCGCAGCGGCCGCTCTCGAGCGCGGCGTCGATGGTGGCGCGGGCATTCTGGTTGACCATGTCGGCGGTCGCGGCACGAACGGTCTGGATGTGGAAGGCGAGGCCGAGCACCAGCAGGAGCAGGCCGGTGGTCGCGAACAGCGTGCCGGTGAGCAGCGAGGATTTCAGCCAGTTGGCGAGCGCGTCCTCGACCGGCTGGATGACATAGAGCCGCTGCAGCGGCGCCTGGAGGGCGCGGACCGCGACCAGCGCTCCGGTGCCGTCGGCAAGCGTCAACTGCGCGGCGATCTGCTGCCGGTCGACTTCGGCGCCGGCAAAGGCGGCTCCGAAGACCTGGGCGGCGGAGCGCCCGACATGGATGCCGGCGGTTCGTGCCGGAATGGCCGCGATGATGAGGCCGGCCGGATTGGTGACGACCATGGCGCGGTTGATGCCGGTCGTCGCGCGCGTCGTTGCCAGATTGAGCGCCGCCTGGGCGGCCGCGGTCAATTCGCCGGCGCCGATCGGTGCGCGATGGCCGAGATTGTCGTCGAAGGCCTGGGCGATCATCGCCAGCTCTTCGGCCGCCGCGTTCAGCGTCTCGATGCGGTTGTTGTAGATCTGAAGCACCGCGCCGGCGCCCATGACCACCAGGAAGGCGACGATCAGGCTCGGCACGAGGCGCCGCAGCAGCGGCTCGTAGGGCGCGAGCCAGGTCTCGAGGGAGGCGCTGATCGGCTGTGCAAAGCCGCGCGCACCCTGAGCATGAATCCGCGCTTCCGCGCTGGCCGCACCATCGCGCGCCATCGCCGGTCCCCCGTCCGCAATCAGATGATTTCATCGGGAGAAATGTCGTCGCCGCTCCCGAATCGCGGACATAAGAATCGATTTGAGGGGCAACTGTCTAGAGTCGGTCCTCCACCAAAAAGGAAATATTTGGTAAACGGCATAGGATTAAATGCCGTTTTCGATGTGCTTTCCCGACCGTAAATCAATGCGGCCGCGCGCTGTGAAATCGAGGCCGGCCGGGCCTTTCAGGCGAGCGAGCGGTCCGCGATATCGCGCACGTCGGCGGACAGGCGCGGCGCCGCGGCGACCCGCTGCAGCGCTGCCTGGGCGAGGGCGCGCCGGCCGGGCTCCATGGCCCGCCACGAACGGAAGGCTGACAGGAGCCGCGCCGCCACCTGGCTGTTCCTGGCGTCGACATCGAGCACGACCTCGGCCAGGAAGTCGTAGCCGAGGCCGTCGGCCCGGTTGAACTGCGTCTGATTGATCATCGCGAAACTGCCGACGAGCGCGCGCAGACGGTTCGGATTGGCAAAATTGATGCCGGGGCGGGCCATCAGGGCCTTGACCCGTTCCAGCGTGCCGGCTTCCCCGATGCCGGCCTGCAGGGCCAGCCACTTGTCGATGATCAGTTCGTCCGCGCCGTGGCGTTCGTAGAAGGCGGCGAAGGCGGCCTCGCGCCGCGGGCCGGCGTGCTGGGCAAGCGTCGCGAGCGCGCCAAGGCGATCGGTCATGTTGTCGGCGGCGGCAAAGCGTCGCTCAGCGAGACCGATCCGCTCGTCGGCGCCGTTCGCCGTCCAGAGATCGAGCACGACATTGGCGAGCGCTCGCCGGCCGGCCGATGCGGCATCGGGCGAGAACGGACCGCGGTTCTCAAGCGCGGCAAGGCTTGCCGCGAGGGCGTCGGCAAGGTGGTCGGCGATATCGCTCCGGAGCCCCAGCCGGGCAGCCTGGATCGCGTCGGGATCGACCTCCTGGCCAAGCTCGCGCGCAATGTCGGCCTCGGAGGGAAGGCTCAGGGCCTGCGCGGCGAAGGCCGGGTCGCGCGGGCTATCGGCGAGGATAGCGCCGAGCGCATCGATCAGCGGCCGGCCGGCCGGTGCCGCGCCGCCTGTCCGCGATGCGGTCGTGGCCGCGATCAGGTGGCGGGTTGCGAGCGTCTGGATCGATTGCCAGCGGTTGTACGGATCGCTGTCGTGGCGGCTGAGGAAGATCAGGTCGCTCTCGGTCAGGTCGGCGGTCAGGCGGACGGGCGCCGAGAAGCCGCGGTTGATCGACAGGACCGGGCGCGTCGGATGGCCGGTGAAGACGAAGCGATGGCGGCCGGCGCTGAGCGCGATGACGCCGGCAATGCTCTGCCCCTCCTCGGTGAGCAGCGGCCTCTCCGTGCCGTCGGGGCCGATCAGGCCGAGGGCGAGCGGGATCGCCATCGGCTCCTTCGATGGCTGGCCAGGGGTTGGGCCGAGCTGCTGGCGAATGTCCAGGGTGAACGTGCCGGCCTTGGGGTCGTGGCGGGTCTCCACGCCGACCTTGGGCGTGCCGGATTGCCGATACCAGAGGAAGAACTGGCCGAGATCCCGGCCGCTCGCCTCGGCGAAGCAGGCGACGAAATCCTCGATCGTGGCGGCATCGCCGTCGTGGCGGGACAGATAGAGGTCCATGCCGGCCCGGAACGCTTCCGCGCCGATCAGCACCTTCAGCAGGCGGATGACCTCGGCGCCCTTTTCGTAGACGGTCGCCGTGTAGAAGTTGTTGATCTCGTTGTAGATCTCCGGGCGCACCGGGTGGGCGAGGGGGCCAGCGTCCTCGGCGAACTGCTGGGCCTTGAGCAGGCGCACATCGGCAATGCGCTTGACCGCGCGCGAGCGCATGTCGGAGGAGAATTCCTGGTCGCGGAAGACGGTCAGGCCTTCCTTGAGACAGAGCTGGAACCAGTCGCGACAGGTGATCCGGTTGCCGGTCCAGTTGTGGAAATATTCGTGGGCGATGATCGCCTCGATATGGGCATAGTCCTGGTCGGTCGCGGTGTCCGGCAGGGCCAGGACATATTTGTCGTTGAAGATGTTGAGGCCCTTGTTCTCCATCGCCCCCATGTTGAAGTCGCTCACCGCGACGATCATGAAGATGTCGAGATCATATTCGCAGCCGAACACCTCCTCGTCCCAGCGCATGGCGCGTTTCAGCGCGTCCATGGCATAGCCGGTTCGGTTTTCCTTACCGTGCTCGGAATAGATCCGGAGCGCGACGGTCCGGCCCGACCGGGTGACGAATTCGTCCGCCATGACGGCAAGGTCGCCGCCGACGAGAGCGAAGAGATAGCTCGGCTTCGGATGCGGGTCGTGCCAGACGGCGAAATGCCGGCCGCCTTCCAGGTCGCCGCTCGCCACCAGATTGCCGTTGCCGAGCAGGACAGGCGCCGCGGCCTTGTCGGCCTCGATGCGCGTCGTATAGACCGCCAGCACGTCCGGCCGGTCGGGAAAATAGGTGATGCGGCGGAAGCCCTCCGCTTCGCATTGCGTGCACCAGGTGCCGGAGGAGCGGTAGAGCCCCATGAGCTGGGTATTGGCCTGCGGATCGATGCGCGTTTCGATGGTCAGAAGGAAGCGGCCTGGCGGCGGTCGGTGGATCAGCAGCCGGTCGGGTGTCGCCTCATGGGCCTCGGGAGCGAGCGGCAGGCCATCGAGCGTCAGCGAGACGAGCACCAGGTCGTCGCCGTCGAAGACCAGCGGCGCCCCGGCCTCGCCCTGAGGATGCGGCTCGACGGTGAGCGTGGCGACCACGCGCGTCGCCATGGGATGCAGGGCGACGTCGAGATCGACCGTGAGAACCCGGTAGTCGGGCACGCGATAGTCCGAAAGCTTGACGGGTTTGGCCTGATCGCTGCGCATGGGAACGGCTCCGGGGCATGGGCCGCGGGCGAGCCCGCGACTGGGCAGGGCTGCGACCCTATGGCCCGGACCGGCGAGAGGGAAGGGCGAAGGTTCCGGTTGATCGGCATTGCTGCCGCTTGCCTGTGGGCTTGTCGCGCAGCTGGCGCTATGGAAAGTGGCGGGCATGGGCCCGGCCATCGGGTGTTGGTGTTCCGAAACTGAGATCTGCCTCATCCGGCATGCGTCGCGAGGCGGGTTTTCGGGTTCCATGGACATGGGGTGTCGTTCGGAACCGCGAGAGGTTGTTGTGTTGGACGCTTGTCATCGCGTGTTGACGCGGCCCGCCGCCGCAACGGCCCGGCGCTTCGCTGCGCTGCTGTTCGCGGTCTGCGCGAGCCTCGCCGTCGCCGGTGCGGCCCTTGTCGTCGCCGGCACCCCCGCGCGCGCCCAGGAGGCGGAAATCCGCGCCCTGCAGGAGGATCTGAAGGCGCTCGGGCTGTTTCAGGGGCCGATCGACGGCGAAAGCTCCGAGGCCCTGTCGGCGGCGATCGCGGCCTATGTCCGCCAGGCCGGCTTCCGCGATCCGCCGGATCGCGCCTTCCGGCATTTCGGTGCGCTGGTGCGGGACGTCGACCTCGAAAAGCGGATCCGCGCCGGCAAGGCGCGCGTCGCGCACGAGCAGGCTGTGCCGACCCGTTTCGGGCCGTTGCAGATCACGACCTTTCGGCAGGCCGGAGGCCCCTCCGGCTTTTCCGACGGGCGGCGCGTGAGCATTGCCGGCCAGCGGGTGGATGCGGCGCTCGCAAGCTTCGTGGAATGCTGTGAGGCTAAGGTGTTCGAGGTCGGCGCGGCCGACGTCGTCGTGCTGCGCGGAACGACCGATACGGCGGGTTGCGACTATGCCAGGGTCTATGTGTCGCTGACGCGTGAGCGCTTCTCGGTGACCGACCGGGAGGACAGCTGTGCCGCCGATCCGAATTTCGTGGTCGAGGCCAACCGGCTGGTCGTCACCGCCCAGGCGCGCACCAGCCTGCCGGATGCCCAGTGGTCGCTGACGCCAGGCGAGCCGATGCGGTTCGAGCGGCTGGTGCTGGTCGGCCCGCTCGACGTGCTCGGCTGGTGGGTCGGCCGCCAGCCCTGGACCCGCATCGATCGTGGCTTCCGCTTCTTCAACGTCACGCCGCTGACCGACGCGCTGTCTGCGCTGCTCGAGCCGGAAGCGCTCGGCTGGACCTTCAAGATGACGCTGACGACGCCGGTCGAGCGGCGCGGCGACCTGCTGTTCGTCTCGGGCAGCTACAAGCCCGACGAGAACCTCGTTGCGGTGTTGATCGACCTCGGCGGGCGGGCGGTGCATGCCTGCAGCTTCAACCGCGGCACCGCGCGTTTCGCCTCGACGCTGCTGCCCGGCGTCTTTTCCGATCCGGCAGCATCCTGTCCGGCCGATATCGGCCGCGCGCTGGACACCTGGTCGGCGCTCGGCGTCGTCAGCGGCGGCGCGCCCGCCCGCGTCTTCGGCTTCGAGGGCACGTTCGGCGACGAGGCTGCCTGCAAGGCCGGTGGCGACCGGGTGACCCGCATCACCGCCCGCAGTCTGCGTCTTGCCGGCGAGCCGGAAGCGCCGATTACCGAGGTCGGAGTTGCGGACGGCGACTATGTCGTCGGCACGGTGGGCCGTAATGTGCCGATCAAGCGACTCGACGACGACAGGATCGACCTCGACGGCGAGGTCCTGCGCCGCTGCCCGGAATGAAAGAGAGCCAGCCGTGTCCGCGCCCGACCTGGAAGCCGAATACAACAATCGGGCGCGCGTGCCCGATCACCCGGAGACGATGCAGCGCTGGGCGCGCGAGGCGGCCGCCTATCGCGCGGAAGCCGCCGGCGCGCTGGTGGACCAGGCCTACGGCGCGGGCGAGCGTCAGCGTTATGACCTGTTCCGCGCGGCTCAACCGCACTCCGGTGCGCCGCTGGCGCTGTTCATTCATGGCGGCTACTGGCAGGCGCTCGACAAGAGCTGGTTCAGCCAGATGGCGCGCGGCGCCAATGCCCATGGCCTCGACGTCGCGGTCATGAGCTATGACCTTTGCCCGGCGGTGACGGTCGGCGACATTGTCGGCGAGGCCGTCGCCTGCGTGCGGACGCTGCGCGAGCGCCACGGCCGGCGGATCCTGCCCTTCGGCCATTCGGCCGGCGGCCACCTGACGGCCTGCCTTGCCGCCACCGATTGGGCGGCGCTCGGCGAGCCCGCCGACCTGATCGCCGGGGCCCTGCCGATTTCCGGCCTGTTTCATCTCGCGCCGCTCGTGCCGACCAGCATCAACAAGGCCCTGGGGCTCGACGCGGCGAGCGCCGCCAGCCTGTCGCCGCTGACCTGGACGCCGCCGCGCGGGCTCGGCGTGACCGCGGTCGTCGGCGGCGCCGAGGCACCCGAATATCTGCGCCAGACCAGGAGCCTCGTCGAGCTCTGGGCGGTCATGGGGGCAAGGACGCGCGCGATCGCTGTGGACGGCGCCAACCATTTCACGGTGGTCCTGCCGTTTGCCGACCCGCAGGCCGAGCTGACGCGCGAGCTTGTGGCGCTCGCAGGCTGATCGGGCGGGGCACGAAACCACATCGCCAGCGGGGGCCGGCCGGCGTGGGTCATGCCGCAGGGCGACCGGCGAGAAGGCGCTTGGCAGTATAGGTCATGACCGGCTCCTCGCGCTGATTGAACACCGCGATGAGCGAGGTGACGACAGCGCGATTGGCCTTGGAGGTCGGGCGGATCTCGGTCACCGCGACGGTGGCCCAGACGCTGTCGCCGACCTTGACCGGCGCATGGATGGTCTGGGCGAGTTCGAGCATGGCGAGCCCGGTGCCCTGGATCATCGACTGCAGGATGAACCCCTCGATGATCGCATAGGTCAGCGCGCCGGGTACGGGGCGGCCGGCGATCGCGCCGTGCTCATAGGCGGCGTCGATGAAGATGGCTTCGGCCATGCCGGTCACGCCGATGAAGCCGACCAGATCCGCTTCCGTGATGGTGCGGCGGAAGGTCTTGAACGTCTGCCCGACCGCGAGATCCTGCCAGAAGAAGCCGTGTCCGAGCGTCGGCAGGCGGGCATGGTCGATGGCGGCGGGCATGAAGGACGTTCCGATCGTACTGGAGGGGAGGCCGCCCTGGGGCGAGCCTGTTCCAGGCGACCATGCGTGGCGGACCAAAGTCAATCGGCCGATGGGCCGAGCGCGGCCGGCCCATGCTGCCGGCCGCGGACGGCGGGCATGCGCCTCAGGCAGCGGCGGGCGCCGGCATGGCCCTGAGGCTGGCGAGCGGGGAGGCGACGGACACCAGCGCCGACAGCGCGAAGGCGACAGCGACCAGCAGCATGGCCGCGTCGAGCCCGAAGATCTGGCCGACCGTGCCGCCGGCGAGCGCGCCGAGCGGCCGCACGCCGTAGACCGCGACCTGGATCGTGGCGGTGACCCGGCCCATCAGGCCGGGCGGCGTCACGAGCTGGCGCACCGAGGTCTGCATCACCGACCAGAGCATCGGGCCGAAGCCGATGAGGGCGAAGGCGAGAATGGCGGCCGGCAGCCCGCCGTAGGTCGGAGCCGCAAGCAGCATGACGGCGCCGACAATGGAGGAGGCGGGACCAAACATCAGCACGGCACGCGGTTCGACCTTCGCGAAGATGGCCGGTGCGGTGATCGCCCCGGCGATCATGCCGAACCCGGCTGCGCCGATCGCAAGGCCGGCGCCGGCGACGTCGGTGCCGAGTCTTGCCAGTGCGAAGGGCACGAAGATCGCGGTGAGGGCGATGAAGGCGAAGTTCCAGAAGATCGCGCAGAGGCCGATGGCGCGCAGCAGCGCGTCGCGGACGACGAAGCGCCCGCCTTCGGCGATGGCGGCGAGCACGGGCGGCTTCGCCGCGGCCGGCGCCGACGCGGCAGGCAAGGCGAGGCGGGTTCCGGCGATGAGTGCGCCGCAGGCGAGCGCGGCGGCCAGGGGATAGCCCGCCATGGGGGAGACCCGTTCGGCGAGCAGGCCGACGATGAACGGCGCGGCTGCGACCGCCGCGGCGCGCGCAAGCTCGGTGCGCGCATTGGCCTTCGGCAGCTCGGCCGGCCCGACCAGGGAGGGGACGAGGCTGATCTGCACCAGCACGAAGGTGACCGTGCCGGCGGCGGCGAGGAAGGCCGCGAGCGCCAGGAGCGGCACGCTGCCCGCGGCGGCGGCGAGCGTGGCGGCCATGGCCGCGGCGAGACTGACCGAGAGCGCACCGGCGAGCACGGTCCGGCGCGGCAGGCGATCGACGATGACGCCGGCCGGCAACGAGACGATGAGCCAGGCCGCCGTCTGCGCCGCGACGAGCGCCCCGACGAGGCCGGGGCCGGCGCCGAGCACCAGCAGCGCGGTGACTGGCAGGGCGGCCAGTGCGATCTGATCGGCCATCTGCACGAAGGCCGAGGTGATCAGGAGGCGGGTGAAGGCGTGAGGTGATGTCGGCGCGGTCATGAGCGGTCTCCATACCCTCCGATCCGGCGCGATCGCGAGGCGTATCATCCGTCCCATGCCGCTGCACACGTCTAAATCCGTTTCTTGCGCTCAAATGCCTGGCGACTGCCGCATGCCGCAGATCCAGCCGCGGGCGCGCGAGAAACGTGTCCTCGGCATGGCGTGGGGGGCCGGGAAAAGCGCTTGCGCGAGGCTTCAGGCGATCAGTGCGAAGCGGTCGACATCGACCATGCCGCGGTCCGAGATCTTCAGATGCGGAATGACCGGCAGGGGCAGGAATGCCACCTGCAGGAACGGCTCCTTCAGCGTCACGCCGAGCCCGCGGGCCGCATCGCGCAAGGCTTTCAGCGGCGCGATCAGCTCTTCGTAGGGACGCTCGCTCATCAGTCCGGCGATGGGCAGCGGCAGTTCGGCGCGCACCGCGCCATCCGCGACCACGACGAAGCCGCCACGGATCGCCACCAGCCGGTTCACGGCCAGCGCCATGTCGCGGTCGTCGGCGCCGACCACGCAGATATTGTGGCTGTCGTGACCGACCGAGGAGGCGATCGCGCCGCGCCGCAGGCCGAAGCCCTGGACGAAGCCGCGGCCGATATTGTCGTTGATGCCGTGGCGGGCGACGACCGCCACCTTGGCGACGTCCTGAGCGGCATCGATCGCCATGGCTCCGTCCCGCACCGGCAGGGTCAGCGTGAGATGGCGGGTGATGATCTTGCCTTCGATGACGCCGATGACCGGCGTGGTCTGACCGGCGGCCGCGATCCGGAAGTCCTCGGCGGTCACGGTGCGCGCCTTCATGCTGTCGAGGCCGACCGGCGCCACCGACGTCCGGCCCACATAGGCGCTCTCGTCGACCGGAACGCCGCCCGCGAAGACGGCCGAGACCGCGCAGGCCTCGAGATCGTCCAGCAGCACGATGTCGGCGCGCTTGCCCGGCGCGATCATGCCGCGGTCCCTCAGACCGAAGGCCGTCGCTGCGGTCAGCGATGCCGAACGATAGGCGGCAAGCGGCGGCACGCCGAGCGAAATGGCGGTCCTGATGATGAAATCGAGATGGCCCTCCTCGGCAATGTCGAGCGGATTGCGGTCATCCGTGCAGAAAGCGAGGAACGGGGAGGTCTCGAGCGTCAGGAGCGGGGCGAGGGCATGCAGGTCTTTCGAGACCGAGCCCTCGCGGATCAGCACCGTCATGCCCTTGCGGATTTTCTCCAAGGCTTCGTCGGCGCTGGTCGTCTCGTGATCGGTGCGGATGCCGGCGCTCGCATAGGCGTTGAGGTCGAAGCCGCCGACGAGCGGCGCATGGCCGTCTATGTGCCGGCCGGCAAAGGCCTCGATCTTGGCGAGGCAGTCCGGGTCGCGATTGACGATGCCGGGCACGTTCATGAATTCGGCGAGGCCGAGCACCTTGGGGTGGTCGCGATAGGCAAGGAGATCGGCCGCCGTGAGGTGGGCGCCCGCGGTTTCGAGATGGGTGGCCGGCACGCAGGAGGAAAGCTGTACCCTGAGGTCCATCACCGTCCGCGTGGCGCCGTCCAGCATGTAATCGAAAGCGGTGCGGCCGAGGACGTTGGCGATCTCGTGCGGATCGCAGATCGCGGTGGTCACGCCGTGCCGTGCGACGCAGCGATCGAATTCGAGCGGGGGCACGAGCGAGGATTCGACATGCAGGTGGGTGTCGATGAAGCCGGGCACGGCGATGCGGCCGCGTCCCTCGATCACGCGCGCGCCGCGGTAGGTGCCATAGGTACCGACGATGGTATCGCCGGATAGGGCGATGTCGGTTGCCACCAGCGCGCCGGTGACGAGGTCGTAGAGCCTGATATCGCGGATGACGAGGTCGGCCGGCTCGTCGCCACGGCCCTGCGCGATGCGCCGGGCGAGCGTTGTGCTGTCGATTGGCGCCATGGTCCTCTCCTGTTTGCGGGGAGGCATCGGCGCCGGCGCTTGCCGCCGCCGCCATGCCTCCACCGGCACCAGGTCAGGCGGCGACCCGAGCGAACTCGAAATGACGGCCGGGCGCCGCCTCGAACAGTGCCTTTGTATAGCTGTGCTGGGGCGACGCGAAGATGTCGACGGTCCTGCCGTGCTCGACCACCACGCCGCTCTTCATGACGGCGATGCGGTCGCAGATCTGCGCCGCGACCCTGAGGTCATGGGTGATGAACAGGACGGCCAGGTCGAACTTCTTCCGCACGTCGTCGAGCAGGTCCAGCACCTGGGCCTGTACCGACACGTCGAGCGCCGAGACCGCCTCGTCCGCGATCAGCACTTCCGGTTCCATGGCGAGCGCCCGCGCGATGCAGATGCGCTGGCGCTGGCCGCCGGAGAACTGGTGCGGATAGCGGTCGAGCGCATCCGGCGACAGGCCGACGAGCTTCATCAGATCGCGCGCCCGGCTGGTCGCCTCGCTTTCGGCCATGCCGAAATTGCACGGCCCCTCGATGATCGAGGCACCGACCGAGCGGCGCGGATTGAGCGAGCGGTAGGGATCCTGGAAGACGATCTGACAGATGCGCCGGTGCTGGCGCAGCTGGCGTTCGGGCAGGACCGCGACGTCGAGGTCGCCGACCCGGATGGCGCCCGAGCTCGGCTCGATCAGCCGGGCGATGCAGCGGGCGACAGTCGACTTGCCGGAACCGGATTCGCCGACGATGCCGAGCGTCTCGCCGCTGCGCACCTGGATGTTCACTTCGGAGGCCGCGCGCACTTCGCGCCCCTTCTTGAAGAAACCGCCGCCGCCATAGACCTTGCAGAGATTGACCGTCTCCAGCATGACCGGCCCGGTCTTCTCCTCGCGCTCGGGAGGGGTCAGGGTCGGCACGGCATTGATCAGCATCTGGGTATAGGGATGCTGTGGCCGCTTCAGCACCTCTTCCGCCGTGCCGGTCTCGACCACGCTGCCCTTCTGCATGACCACCACCCGGTGGGCGATCTCGGCGACGACGCCGAAATCGTGAGTGATGAACAGCACGCCGGTGCCACGGCGCTGCTGCATGTCGGCGACCAGCTTCAGGATCTGCGCCTGCGTCGTCACGTCGAGCGCGGTGGTCGGTTCGTCGGCGATCAGCAGGGCAGGGTCGAGCACCAGCGCCTGGGCGATCATGATGCGCTGGCGCTGGCCGCCGGAGAGCTGATGCGGGAAGGCATCGTAGAGCTTCGCCGGATCGGGCAGGCGCACTGCGTCCATCACCGCCAGCACCTTCTCCTTGCGTTCGGCGAAGGAAAGGCCGGTATGGATCTCCAGGACCTCGTCGATCTGCTCGCCGCAGGTGATGACCGGGTTGAGCGCGGTCATCGGTTCCTGGAAGATCATCGACATGCGCGTGCCGCGCAGCGCCCTGAGGCGGCTGCCGCTCGCCTTCAGCATGTCCTCGCCTTCGAGCAGGATCTCGCCGCCGACCGGCGTCAGCTGGCCCTTCGGCAGGAGGCCCATGACGGAATGGGCGGTGACCGACTTGCCGGAGCCGGATTCGCCGACCACGCAGACGATCTCGCCCGGATTGACCGAGAACGACACGCCGTCGACGGCATTGGCGCGATCCCCGCCCTTCGGCAGGCGGACGGCGAGATTCCTGATGTCGAGAACGGGTGCGCTCATCCGCGTTTCTCCATTTTCGGGTCGAGCGTATCGCGCAGGCCATCACCCAGCATGTTCACCGCGAGAACGGTGAGGGCGAGGAAGATGCCGGGATAGAGGATGTTGTGGGGGAACAGGCGGAACAGCTGCCGGCCCTCGGCCATGATGTTGCCCCAGGTCGGAACGTCGGGAGGAATGCCGATGCCGAGGAAGGAGAGGATGGCCTCGACCAGGATCGCCGATGCGCAGATGAACGTGCCCTGCACGATCAGCGGCGCGATCGTGTTGGGCAGGATGTGGCGGATGAGCAGCGCCAGGGTCGGCGTGCCGACCGTCACGGCGGCCTCGACATAGGGCTCCTCGCGCACCGACAGCACGACCGAGCGCACGAGGCGCACGACCCGCGGCACTTCGGGCACCACGATGGCGACGATGACGGTCAGGATGCCGGCACGTGACAGCGACACGAGCGCGATGGCGAGCAAGATGGCGGGGATCGCCATGAGCCCGTCCATCAGCCGCATGATGACGCCGTCCAGCCAGCGGAAATAGCCGGCGAGCATGCCGATGATGAGCCCGGCCACAACCGACAGGAGCGCGACGGTCACGCCGATGAACAGCGACACGCGGGCGCCGTAGACGACACGCGAGAACACGTCGCGGCCGAGCGTGTCGGTGCCCATGTAATGGGTGATCGTCTTGCGGGTGCCGTCGTCGAGCCGGTAGGAGCTCTCGGCCATCGGCACGCGGTTGCGGGCGCCGGGGTTGATCGCCGAGGGATCGCTGGTGGCGATCAGCGGCGCGAGCAGGCCGATCAGCACCATGACGAGAACGATCGCGGCACCGGCGATGACGGCGGGATTGCGCTTCAGCTTGCGCCAGACGTTCGGCTTGGCGGGGGCCGGGGCGTCGGCTGCGGCGAGCGGCGTGGTGGTGGCGGGGGCGGTCAATAGCGGATCCTCGGGTCGAAGATCGTATAGGAGAGGTCCACGAGCAGGTTGATCAACACATAGACGAGCGAGAACAGCAGGATGATCGCCTGGATCACCGGAAAGTCGCGGGCGAGCACGGCATCCACCGTCAGTCGGCCGAGGCCGGGAATCGAATAGACGCTCTCCGTGACCACGACGCCGCCGATCAGCAGGGCGATGCCGATGCCGACGACGGTTGCGATCGGAACGGCGGCGTTCTTCAGCGCATGGTGGAACAGCACGCGCAGCTCGGTCTGCCCCTTGGCGCGGGCCGTGCGGATATAGTCTTCCGACAGCACTTCCAGGACGCTCGTGCGGGTCATGCGCGCGATCAGCGCGATATAGATGACCGAAAGCGTGAAGGCCGGCAGGACGAGGCTCATGAACCAGGGCCAGACGCCGCTGGCCAGGCGCTGGTAGCCCTGGACCGGGAACCAGCTGAGCTTGATGGCGAAGATATAGACGAGCAGGTAGCCGATCACGAAGACCGGCACCGAAAAGCCGATCACCGAGAAGCCCATCACGATCCGGTCGATCCAGGTGCCCTGCTTGTAGGCCGCGACGACGCCGAGCGGGATGGCGATGACCACGGCGATGATGATGGTCAGGGCTGCGATCGACAGCGTCGGTTCGACGCGATCGGCGATCAGCTCCCAGACCGTCTTGCGGAAGAAGAAGCTCTCGCCGAGATCGCCGCGCAGCATATTGGCGATCCAGATGAAGAACTGCGACACGATCGGCTGGTTGAGGCCAAGCTTCGTCCTGATCTCGTCGATCTGCTGGGCCGTCGCATTGTCGCCGGCGATGACGGCTGCGGGGTCGCCGGGGGTGAGCCGCAGCATCAGAAAGACCATCACCGCGACGGTGAGCAGCACGGGTATGGTCGAGGCGAGGCGCCGGAGAATATATGAAACCATGTAATACCGATCAGACGCTGAAAAAGAACGAGCGGCGAGCAAAAAGAAACGGCAGCCGGCATGGCCGGCCGCCGTCTGCACGCAGGGTCAGGCGCCGCGGCCCTTCTCGATGTTCCACATGATCGGCGCGGGCGCCGGGATCCAGCCGGAGACGTTCGGACGCGTCGCGCCCGGCAGATACCACTGGCCGAGATGGACGTGGGTCGGGAACTCGGCGCAGCGGCGCTGGACCGCCTCGGCGATGCTCTTCTGTTCGGCGAGCGTGCCGGCCCGGGCGAAGCGCTGGCGCAGCGCCTCCATTTCCGGATCGTTCGGCCAGCCGAAGGCGGCCTTGTCGCCGGAGGCGTTGAAGAAGCCGGCCATGACCGGATTGAGGATGTCGGCCGACACCCACGAGGTCAGCATGGCGTTCCAGCCGCCCTGGGCCGGCGGATCCTTCTTGACGCGCCGGGCGACGACGGTCTGCCAGTCCATCGACTGCATGTCGACGACGAAGCCGCCGCGCTCGAGCAGTCCCTTGGCGACCGGAGCGAGGTTGGTCAGCACCTGCAGATCGGTCGAATGCAGGAGCACGATCGGCTCGCGGTTGTAGCCGGCCTCCTGCAGCAGCTGGCGCGACTTGGCGAAATTGGATTCGAGCTTGTCTTCCCAGCCCGCATCGGTCGCCAGCGGCGTGCCGCAGACGAACATGGCCTTGCAGACCTTGTAGTATTCCGGATCGCCGATCGTCGCCTTCAGGAAGTCTTCCTGGTTCAGCGCATAGAGCACGGCTTGGCGGATCTTCGGATTGTCGAAGGGCTTGACCGCGTGGTTGAAGCGCATCGTGTACTGGTTGCCGAGCGGGTTCCAGTCGACGATCTTGATCGAGCGGTCGGCCTTGAGCAGCGGCAGCAGGTCGTGGTTCGGCGCTTCGATCAGGTCGATCTCGCCGGCGAGCAGGGCGTTGACCGCCTGCTGCTGGTCGGCGATCGCACGCCATTCCACGCGGTTGACCTTGGCGACCTTGCCGCCGGCGAGGCCTGACGGCGGCTCGGATCGCGGTTTGTAGCCGTCGAACTTGACATAGACCGTCTTGTCGCCCGGCCGCCATTCCTCGCGCACCATGCGGAACGGACCGGAACCGGTGAAGTCCGAGATCTGCGTGTTGGGATCGGTCTCAGCGACCCGCTTTGGCATCATGAAGGGGACGTTGGAGGAGGGTTTGCCGAGCGCGAAGATCAGCAGCCCGGTCGGCTCCTTCAGCTTGATCTGGAAGGTCTTCGGGCCGTTCGCGGTCATGCTCGCGACGAAGGTCAGCACGGTCTGGCCGAGCGCGTCCTTGGCACCCCAACGCTTGATCGAGGCGACGCAGTCCTCCGCCGTGACCGGCTGGTTGTCGTGCCACAGGAGGCCGTCGCGCAGGGTGAAGTCGTAGGTGAGCTTGTCGTCGCTGACGGTATAGCCCTGCAGCATCTGCGGCTGGATCTCGCCCTTGGCGTCCATGGCCAGCAGCGTGTCGTAGATCATGTAGCCGTGGTTGCGGGTGATGTAGGCGGTGGTCCAGATCGGGTCGACGATCTTGAGATCGGAGTGCATCACGCAGCGCAGCGTGTCCTGTGCCTGCTGGGCGCTGACCGTGGAGGGTGTGGCAAGACTGCCTGCCGTTGCGGTGGCGGCGGCGCCGGCCATGACGGTGCGGCGAGATATTTTCATGGACGACATGGCAAAACTCCTCGGAGAATGCGGGTGGGCAGGCTCGGCCACCGGTCAGCGGAAGGGATCAGACGATGCTTGCTGGAGCCAGTCAATCCCGATCCGGAGGGCTGGTGCGCGTAATTTTGATGCACGCACAGCCCTTAGGCAGACCGCTGATACGACAATCAGACCCGGGCGAAGGGGCGGGCCGTTTCGAAGGCGCGCATGGCTTTGAGGACGAGCGCGTCATTGCGCTTGGCCCCGACGATGTGCAGCCCGACAGGCAGGCCGTCGGCGTCGAAGCCGCAGGGTACGGTTGCCGCCGGCTGCTGCGTGACGTTGAAGGGCGGCGTGAACGGGCACCAGTCGGTCCATAGCGGCCCCCATTCGCTCTGCCCGGCAAAGCCGGGTGGCGGCAGGTCGGCGCCGAGCGGGATGGCGCCGGTCGGCATGGTGGGCGTCAGGAGCAGGTCGTAGGCCTCGTGGAACTTGGCCATGGCGATGACGGTCCTGGTGCGCCGATAAAGCAGGGCGTCGATGAGCGCAGAAGCCGGGAACGCATCGCCGGCCCGAGCGCAGTCGAGCAGGCCGGGATCCATGTGCTTCCGTTCGGCTTCGCCGAACGGCGAGACGGCGAGCGCGGCGCCCGCGTTCCAGATGTCCCAGGCGATCGGCGCCGGATCCTCGATCGGCGGATCGACCTCGTCCACCGTCGCGCCGAGGTCCTCGAACACCCGCGCGGCTTCGGCCACCACCTTTTCGATGGTCGGGTCGATCTTGCGTGCAAAGCCGAGCCGCGGCGAATAGGCGATCCTGAGGCCCCTGACGCCGTCCTCCAGGCCGACCGTGAAGTCGGGCGCCGGCGTGTTCCAGGCCATCGGGTCGCGCGGATCGGGACCGGAGAGGATGGACAGGAGACCTGCGACTTCGCCGACCGTCCGGGCGATCGGGCCGAGATGGGCGAGCTCGCTCATCACCGAGATCGGATAGGCAGGAACGCGGCCGAAGCTCGGCTTGATGCCGGCGACGCCGCAGAAGGCGGCGGGAATGCGGATGGAGCCGAGACCGTCCGAGCCGAGGTGGAAGCGGCCGATGCCGAGTGCCGCGGCCGCAGCGCCGCCCGATGTGGAGCCACCGGCAGTGCGCTCCTGGTTCCAGGGATTGCGGGTGTGGCCGGTCAGCGGCGAGGAGGACAGGCCGATCCAGCCGAATTCCGGCATGGTCGTGGTTCCGAGCACGACGAGGCCGGCTTCCTTGCAGCGTGCCGTGACCGGTGCATCGAAGCCGACAGGGTCGGCCGCGACGACCTTCGAACCCTTGCGGCTCGGCCAGCCGGCTACCGCCATATTGTCCTTGACCGTGACGGTGACGCCGTCGAAGCGGCTGAGCGGCGTCCCTTTCAGCCAGCGCGCCTCTGCTTCGCGCGCCCAGTCGAGCGTGCGTTTCCGATCGATGGTGACGAAGGCATTGATCGTCGATTGGGATGCTTCCGCCCTGTCAAGCGCGTCGGTCGTTGCTTCGACCGGTGAGAGCTGTTTGCGCCGGAACGCCTTGCCGAGGGCAAAGGCGTCGAGATCGGAAATGCTGCTCATTCTTTTGTCTCCCCTGGCGTACAGGCTGCCACGATCGGGCAAGGCTGGTAAGCCCCCCGGACCGACAAATCCGGCATGACGCACAGGGAATGAGACGGTCGTCATCCGCGTCAGATGAGGAATGCCATACTCATTTGAGCAGATATTCGCGAATGAATGTTCTCGCGCGATGCAGGCGCGCCTTCACCGTCTCGCGCGTGGTGGCGAGCGCCGCGGCGATTTCGTCGATGGTCATTTCATTGATGTCGCGCATCAGCGCCACGGCCCGATAGTGTTCCGGCAGGGCCGCGATGGCGGCGGCGATGTCGAGGCGGATCTCGGGGTCCGGACGGCTTGCGAAATCGCGTTCGAACGCGGCCTCGACTTCGGGCTCCTGCGCCACGAGCCCCGCACGGCGGGCAAGGCGCAGGCACTCGCGCCGCACGACGACGAACAGCCAGCGCGACACCGCACTGAGGGAGCGGATGGTCCCTACCTTGCGGGCGAGCAGCCAGAGGGCTTCCTGGGCCGCGTCCTCGGCATCGGCGGCGCCGCGGCAGGCGCGGCGGGCGTAGCGGCGGATATCGGGCTGGGTTTCGGTCAGCAGAACGGCGATGGCGGCGCGGTCTCCGAGCCGCGCCGCTTCGAACAAGGGTTCATCGAGCCCTCTCGCCGTCATCGTCCCTGCCCACCGTCGCGGCTCAGACCGGCGAGCGCGCAGAACGGGCAATAGCCGACGATGCCGGTCAAGGCGAACACGATGCCGGCGGCAGCGCCGACCAGGCCGTAGGGCGAGGCGATGAGCATATAGGACGCCGCGGCGGCGCCGAGCCCGAAGGCGACGCGGCTCGCCTGCTGCAGGCTGCCGATATTCTTGCGATAGAAACCCATGATCGTCGTCTCCGGTGCGGCCGTCTCCGCGGCCCTGCACGTCAGAGAGGCTGGCGACGGAACAAGCGGTTCGCGGCCGGAGCGATTTTTTTCATCGACCGCACCGACGGCCGGCCCCGGGGCACGATGCCGCGTCCGGTCTGCGCGGCCTGCCGTGCCGGCCATGGCGAGAGCCGCCAATTCCGGCTAGGTTCGCCGCCCGTTTCGACCGATCGATGCCTTCCATGTCCAAGACCACGCGCGCCACCCAGGCGCTGACCAAGGCCGGAGCCGCCTTCACCGTCCATGCCTACGACTATGACCCCGGTGCCGACCGGATCGGTCTACAGGCGGCGGACGCCCTGGGCGAGGATCCGTGCCGTGTCCTGAAGACGCTGATGGCCGAGGTCGACGGCAAGCCGGTCTGCGTGGTGGTGGCGTCCGATCGCGAGGTTGCCATGAAGAAGCTGGCGGCGGCCGTCGGCGGCAAGGCAGCCAGCATGATGAAACCCGCCGATGCGGAGCGGCTCACCGGCTATCATGTCGGCGGCATCAGTCCCTTCGGCCAGAAGCGCACCGTGCCCGTCGTCATCGATGCGGCGGCGCTGGAGGAGACCGCCGTCTATCTCAATGGCGGCCAGCGTGGCTTGCAGATCCGGCTGGACCCGAAGCTGGCGCGCGACCTGCTGAAGGCGGTCGCCGCGCCGGTGGCGGCATAGGTCCGGAACGAATGCGCCGGCGCACAGCCCTTTGTGCCGGACCATGACCGGCATCGAACCTGCCCTCCTTGCCGGAAGGCAGGTTCGCGCCAGGGTTAGCGTCGGCCGCCCCAGCCGCCCAGTCCTGCGCGGCCGGCGGCGGCCTCTCCACGCGCCTGGTTGGCGCGGCTTACGGCACTGTCGATACCCGCCTGGACGCCCGCGTTCACCGCGGCTTCACCATAGCCCCCGACGACGCGGCCACCGGCCGAGCCGATCGCACCCCCGATGGGCCCTGCGACGCGCGAGCCCAGGGTGCCGCCGAGGATCGAGCCCAAGGTGCCTCCCGTGGAATTGTAGCCGGAACCCCCACCGCCGCGCTCACCGCCGAATGCAATGCGAATGCCGAGCTTTTCTTCGAACGAGCCAATCATCGTTATCCTCCGAGAGTCTCCGGTGCGACTTCCTGCGAAGTCACCGCAAGGCTAAACTGCCGGCCGGCGCAGCCGATCTTCCTGAAACGTGGCGCCGCAGCGTGCGCCCGCGAGCGGCGCCTGTCTTAACGATCCTGCCGTCTCAGAGTTCCCGAACGCCCGGGCATCCCCGCCTGTTGGCCGGCTGGGGGTCGGAGTCCTCCGTCTGCCTGGTCATGCCTTGCCATGGCGTTATGCCAAGTTTGAATTCTGCGCATGCTGCCATCGACATTGCGGCGCACGGCATGGGCAACCGGCAGATGGGGGAAGTGGCGCCGCTGGAGGTCTCGAACGATTTCGCGAACATTGCCGAATGGCGCGACGACGTCGATGAACCAGAGATGGGCGCCGGACGCCCAGCGGTCAGGCGGCGGTGTCCTGCCATGGTTCCTCAGTGCCTTATGGTCATCGTCGTGGACCAGTGCCCAGGTCGCGAACGATGTCGGCATGCGATGTTCATCGAAATAGATCTTGCACTGTCCCGTCCGCAGGGCCGGCACGAGATTGATACCGATGTCGGCGACGAACCAATTGCGGTGCAGCGCCGAGTGCAGTGCAAGTTCCGTCAGCATGCCCAGCGCTTCGAAATAGCCTATCTGCTGGTCGGCGGGGGGCGGTCGCGAATTCATTTCAGCGCTCCCGGAGGCCATCCTGAAAGGCTTTGATGATCGGCTCGAAGAAGTAGCTGATCAGCCTGCGCTGGCCGGTGATGATGTCGATCGTCGCAGTCATGCCCGGTGCGAAGCGCAAGCTGCGTTCGAGCACCTGGATGCTGTTGCGATCGAGCTTGAGCCGCACGGCATAGATCCATTTGCCGGGCGTGACGTCGCCGCGCGCATCGGCTCCGACATTGACGACGGTTCCGTGCACGATGCCGTAGCGCTCGGCAGGGAAGGCGTCGAGCTTGACGAAGGCTCTCTGCCCGTTCTCGATAAAGCCGATGTCGCGATTGTCGAAAAAGGCTTCGATCTCGATATTGTCATCGTTCGGGACGATGGACATCAGCGTCGAACCCGCGGCAACGAACCCCCCGACAGTGAAAACGGACAGCTTTTCGACCCGACCGGACGTCGGTGCTTTCAGCGAGAGGTTGGCGAGCCGGTTTTTCGCCGCCGAAAGTTCTGCCTCCAGAATCCGCAACAGGATTTCCGCCTCCGCGAGTTGTTTGCGGTAAGCGGAGAGCGCGCTTGATATCGTGCTCGCGCGCTGCCGGGTCATCGCATCGGTCTCCGCCGACAGACCCTCGAGTTCGCGCTCGGCAATCGATACCTCGGCCTCGATGCCGGTGCGCTCGCGAAGTCTTTCGAGGTAGTCGAACTGGCTCATATTGCCTTGGCGTCTCAGCGTTTCTGCCGAAGCGAAGCGTTGCACCGCGATATCGCTTGCCGCGCGGGCTCGCTCCAGGCGCGCCATCTGCGCGTCCCGGCTGCGCGCAAGTCGATTGAGCTGAGCGTCGTGCTGCATTACCTGGTCGCGCAGCGCCAGGAGAATGGCCTCGACCAGCGCAAGCGCGCCTTCGTTCTGATCGTGCGCCGGGGCGGCGACGCGCTTGAACTCCGCGCTGCCAATGTCCACGAAGGTCGGGTCGGCCGGGTTGGCACTGGCCAATGGGGCAATGATCGACCTTGCGACCGCAGCATCCTGGTGCTGGCGTGCGATATTGGCCTCGATGCGCCTGATGTCGCTCTCCACCGCGGTTCGGTCCATCACGACCAGCGTATCGCCCGCGCTGACGGCTTGCCCCTCGACCACCAGGATGTCGATGATCTTGCCGTCCACCTGCGGCTGAACGACCTGCACCCGGGTGGTCGGCAGGACCCGGCCCTGACCGCGCGCGACGATTTCGATCGTCGCAATCGAACTGCCGACGATGATGATGGCGACCAGGGCAACGAGCACCGCGGCCGTCAACCGCAATGTCGGCGAACCTGGTCTGGCGGGGCTCTCGGTCATCGGGGGAAATGCTCCGCGGGCCTGTCGTGGCGATACTGCTCCGGCTGGCTCAGATCGATGAGCTCGACATTCTCGCCGAGCAGGTCGGAATTGTGCGTAATGACAATCAACGTTTTCCGCGGCGCCAGCCGCTTGAGCGTTTCGACGACGACATCCGCCGAGCCCGCGTCCAGCGCGCTCGTCGGTTCGTCAAGAATGAGGGCGCAGGGATCGCTCAGCAGCGAACGCGCCAGGGCGATGCGTTGACGCTGTCCGCCGGAGAGATGGCCGCCGCCTTCGCCGACATCCGTGTCGAGCCCTTGCGGCAGTTTCGCGATGAAGCGGTCGCTTGCGCTGTCGACCAGGGCCTTCGCAATCTCGGCGCCGCTTGCGTCCGGTTTGGCGAGCATCAGATTGTCGAGAATTGTGCCGGCGAACAGGACGGGTTCTTGCGGCAGATAGGCGATCGTTCGCCGGACGCTCAGCGGATCACAGTCCGCCAGCCGGCGGCCATTGGCATCGATGCCGCCCCTGTCCGGGGTATAGAGGCCGCTCAGGAGTTTGGCGAAAGTGGATTTTCCGCAGCCGGAATCGCCGATGATGAGGGTTGGTCGGTCCGGCCGGATGTCGACTGACATGTCCCGGATGACAGGTTGATCTGGCGCGTAGCCGAACGAAAGGCCGCGCACATCGAGGTGCAGCGGGCCAGTGACCTGAAGCACGGGCTTGGCGACCTCCGTTTCGGACGGCTCGTTGAGCAGATCGCCGAGCCTTAGCCGGGCGATCCTCAGAGCCTGCCACTGCTCCCAGGCGGAGGACAGCGAGAAGATCGGGCCGGAAACCTTCTCGGCGAGAAGGTGAAACGCGATCAGCTGGCCAAGTGTAATTTCACCTTGGAGCACCAGCCGTGATCCAAAAAAAATGATGAGGATGACCGAGCCGTTGCTGAGAAGGTTTCCGACGAAGCCATTGAGGATGTGAAGCTTGGAGACCCGAAAGTCTGCGGCAAGGCTTTCCGTCAGCGTCTTCTGAAGACGGCCGACATGAGCGCCTTCCGACGCAAGTGCCTTTGCCGTGACGATGTTGCCCAGACTTTCGACCAGCCGCGATTGATGGCGGGCTTCGGCCAGAAAGGCCGTCTGCATGCGACGTCGGACGAAGGGGCCGATCATCCCGAAAGCAACAACCTGCAGCGGGAGCATGATGATGACGATGAGCGTCAGGGCAGGGCTGATGGAAAGAAGCGCGGCGATATAGATGATGGCAAAGGCGACATCCAGTGCGATGGCGGACACTGTGCCGGTCAGGAAGCGGCGGACCGTGTCGATCTCGCCGATCCTGGTGAGCGTTTCGCCGACCTGCCATCGTTGCAAATAGCGCAATGGAAGATTGAACACGTGCTGAAAGATGCGCTCTCCGAGCTCGCCAGTGAGATGGATCGCCATGTGATTGCCGAGATAGCTGGCGATCGCATCGAGGCCGGCGGAGAACAGTGTCGTCAGAACGAGAATGGCGACGATGAGAAGGAGGGTGGCCTCACGCTGAAATGGCAGAACACGATCGATGATGGTTTGGAGCACGAACGGCTGGACGAGGCCGAGCAGCCGAAGGACGATCGCCGCCACCATGACTTCGATGATCTGCGGCGTGTATTTCTGCGTCGATTGCGTGAACCACGACAGCGGTGCGGGCTGAGACGTCAATCCGTTCAAAGGAGGCGCTCGCGTGTTCGGTGGTGAAAGAGGACGAATGCTCGGCCGCAACTCCTGCTGAATAGGTGCGAGGTCGAAAGCAATGCAGAGAACTGCGGTGCGCGCGCCGCATCATGTCATGCATGATCGCAAGATCACAACGCGGTCCGTGTTGAGGTGGATGGGCGGGCCGGCCGCGATCGGACGTTGCCGGCAGGCATCGGGCCTGCGCATGGCTGCGGCCGCCGCTATCGCGCGCGGACCGTAGGAACGGCGCCTGGATGGCTTGGGGGAAGCGAGGCGGCAAGAGGGGCAGCAGGCCCCCCGCGGAATCGCCTGGGCCGGATCTGGCTCAACTGATCGACAGGATGTGAGCCTTGTCGGGCGGCACGCGGCCGTCCAGCACCGCGCGGTAGACGCGCTCGACGGCGGCATGTCCGGCGGCCTTGTCGATCGTGAGCCAGGCGGCGGCTTCGCCGGCAAAGACCTGCCAGGCGTCGGCGAGCTTGGATTTCAGGCCGTCGGCACCCCATTCCCGGCGGCGCGCGATAATATGGTCGGCAGTGAAGAAGAGGGTGGGCGGCGGTCCGGGCAGGGGTTCCGCCTCGGTGCGGTCGTCGAGCGTTTCCCAATGGGTGAAGCCGACCCGTGCGCTGTGCCTGAGGAGCGGGCCGAGATGGTGGTGCACGGCCCGCCGGACCGCCGCATTGCCGGCGATGTCGACATAGACAGTCGGTACGGCCGACAGCGTCGCGATCTCCGCATAGGGCAGCACCGCGTCATAGGCGCCGTGGCGCCGCACGAAGCCGACATGACCGGCCGAGGTCAGGCCGACCACCTCGCAGGCGTCGAGCATCGAGCGGTTGACGAGCAGGGCAAGGCCGAGCGCGGTCTTGCTGGAGGCGCTGGAGATGACGATGCGCCGGGCGCCGAAACCCTGTTCCTGGGCGAGGTAGGCCGCACAGAAGAAGGACAGGCTGAACAGCGGCCGCAGCACCAGGTGCAGGTCTTCGTCGGCCTCGTCCGGGCCGGCGCGATCGGTCAGCACATATTCGTTGTAGGTCGGCGGCAGGCCTTGCCGGTGAACCACGCCATCGACGAAGCGTGTGCCGCGGAGATGCTCCGGCCGCAACTGCAGATGCGAGGCCATCGGCAGGAAACCGTAGATCCGCTGGCCGACGCCGAGTCCGGCGGCGCGCGAGGCGACGATCGTCGCAAAGCCCCAGACCGGGATGGACTGCCAGCCGTCCCCCGCGGGAAAGAACCGGGCAAAGGGCATCGGCTCGCCGAGCCGGCCATAGGTGATGTTGTTGGCGGTGAAGGCGAACTTGTCCGTCGCGACCAGGATTTCGCCATCTGTCAGACGATTGGCATCGGGGGTGGGGCCGCGCTCCCACGACCACTGGCTAAGATCGCTCCGGCCGACGCGGAACCTGCTGAACTCGCCTTCGCCCTGCCGCGCCTGCGGCCTACCAGCCGTATCGAGATCCATGAGCCCGTCCCCGCTCCGGCGCGGCCGGCGGCATGATCGCCATCGCGCTGTGCAAGTTTAGGGGGGGCAGGTATCATGAAGGAAATGCATTGTTCGCATGAACGGGAATAAACAACGTGCATCTTTCCAGGGTGGACCTGAACCTCCTCGTCGTCTTCGATATGATCTATGCCGAAGGCAGTATCACGCGCGCGAGTGAGCGCTTGAACCTGTCGCAACCGGCGGTCAGCCACGCGCTGGCCCGCCTGCGACAACTCATCGGTGATCCCTTGTTTCTCCGTCACGGCCGGGACATGGCGCCGACGCCCGTGGCGCGCCGGATGGCCGAGCCGATGCGCCGATCGTTGCGCGAGCTGGAGGCAACGCTCGCGGCGACCGGCGGTTTCGAGCCGGCGCGCGCCGTCCGACGTTTTACCATCGGCATCCGGGACGTACGGGAGGGCATCATCCTACCGGGCCTGATGGGCCGGATCGCGCGCGATGCTCCCGGCATCGACATCGCCGTGGTCCGGGCCGGCCGTCGCGATCTTGGCGCGGCGCTCGCCGCCGGCACGCTCGATCTTGCCGTCGACGTGCCGTTGCCACTGCCCGCGGAGATCCGTCGGCAGACGATCGGCAGCGAGAGCCTCGCCGTCATCGCCCGCCGCCGCCATCCGCGCGTCGGCGAGGATCTCGACCTTGCGGCCTATCTTGCCGAGCAACATGTCGCGGTGTCCCAGCGCCGCCGCGGACAGACGGCCGAGGATTTCGAACTCGGCCGCCTCGACCTTGGCCGCCGCGTAAGGCTGCGCTGCCAGAGCTATTTCGCGGCCTGCCAGGTCGTGGCCGAGACCGATCTCATCCTGACGATGCCCGAACGTCACGCTGTCCTTCTCAACCGGCGTTTCAGCAACCAGGTCCTCGGCTTTCCCGTCGACGTTCAGCCCTACGAGGTCTGCCTCTACTGGCACGTCCGCGCCGATGCCGATCCGGCCAATGGCTGGCTGCGCGATCAGGTCCTCGCCGCTGCCCGCCTTCCATCGCGCGTCAGCGCGTTCGCCGCCGGCGGCGGGCCGCCTTGATTTCGGCGATGCGTTCGGCGTCCTCGACCTGCAGGTGCCGACCGCGCTCCAGGATCTCCAGCGCATATTCCTCGTAGGTCAGTCCGAGACGGTCCGCCTTGTCGGTCCTGAAGCGCACGATATCGGCTGGGACCTTGCGCCAGGCCTCGGCATGGGCGCGTTTCCAATGGAGAAAGCGGTGAGGGTCGCCCTTGCCCCAGGGCGGGCCTTCATAATCGTCGAGGGGCGGGCCGCCATTGTGCCCGGTCTTGGTCGAACGGCCGACACGCGGTGCCACGGACCATTGGGCCTTTCTTCTATAATGGATCTATTTCCACGATAAGAGATAGGGCGATTCCGATCAATGGGCTTTGGCCGATCCCGGCTCGAAAAACCATTCAGTCACAGCGGGCGAGCCGGCCCGCGGCTGACCGCGGCAGATCGGCGCCGAAGCCCTGCGGACCCACGCGCCGACCATCCGGGCTCCGCGCTGTTTCGCATGGCGGGGGGCGCTCCGCTGCGGCGGACGGCCCGATCGTCCCCCCGGCTCCGGCGCGGACGCGCCGAAGCCATGCCCGGCGGGCGCCCGCCGATGTCACATCTCCATCACCATTCCTTGCGGGAAGTAGCGAAAACCTTCGCCCGCCTTGGCGACGTGCCCGATGCCCGGCCAGGCGAAGTGATAGGCGAGGATCGGCGTGCGGTTGGCCGCAAGCGTGGTCAGCATCTTCACCCGCGTCTGCGCCGACTGTTTGGGGTCGGAATCATAGGCGAACTCGGTCAGCGGCTTTTCCATCAGCAGCACCGGATGATGCGTCAGATCGCCGATGTAGCAGAGCTGCTTGCCGCCGGACTGGATCATGAAGATCGTGTGGCCTGCGGTATGGCCGGGAGCCGAGATCGCCTGGATGCCGGGCAGGAATTCCTGGCCGTCGCGGAAGAACACCATGCGGTCGCGGTTGGGCAGGAGATTGTGTCTGGCGACCTCGACGAAGGACTTCAGGGGACCGTTGAGATTCTTCTCGTCGGTCCAGAAATCGAAGTCGATCTGGGAAATATAGTACTGCGCGTTGGGGAAATAGCGCGAGCCGTCCTGGGCGACGCAGCCGCCGCAATGGTCGACATGGGCGTGGCTCATCACCACGGCGTCGATGTCCTTCGGATCGATGCCGGCCTGCTTCATCGTCTGCAGCAGCTTGCCGGTGCTCGGCCCGAACAGCTTGGAAATGCCCATGCCGGTGTCGAACAGCACCAGCCGGTCGCCGGTATTGAGGATCAGGATGTTCTGCTCCAGCACGGCGTTGGAAGTCGGCAGGAAATTGTCGGTGAGCTGCCGGTTCATCTCGGCCGGTGTCAGGCCGGTGAAGTTGGTCGCGGGGTCGCCGAGCGGCAGCGTGCCGTCGGAGACGATGGTCGCCTCGGCATCGCCGAGCTTGAAGCGGTAGAAATAGGGGGCGGGGGTGCCGATCATCGGCGCGCGGGCGAAAGCGGCGTCCGGCCGGATCAGGCCCAGGGCGCCGGCGGCGGCGCCGCCCATCAGCATGTTGCGGCGTGAGATGGACATCAGATCGTTGGACATGTGTTTCCTCGTAAGCCGTTTGTCGTTGCCTCGTTCCACCTGTGCCTTGGCTCTGGCGGTCGCATCCGGTGGCCCGATGCGGCGTTCGAAGGAGAGGGCGGCGGTGCTCAGGGCCGCGCTTCGGCCTCCATGCAGATCCGGCCGCCGGCATCTTCGGTCCAGGCGGCCAGCGTGCCGTCGGAGCCCCGCGTGCCGGCGATGCGGAAGGCAGAGCCCGCGATCAGCGGCGACAGGCCGCGATAGCGGAAGCTTGCGGGCGGGCGGCCGCCGAGCACGGAGACGAGATTGAACAGGAGCGTAGCCTGGATCGGGCCGTGCACCACCAATCCACGATAGCCTTCGGTCTCGGTGACATAGGGAAAGTCGTAGTGGATGCGGTGCCCGTTGAAGGTCATGGCGGAATAGCGGAACAGCAGGACCGGTGTCGCCGCGACGGTCCAGGCAAGGTCCGCCTGGCGCGCGGCCGGAGGCGGTGCGGCCGCGGCGCCGGCCGGGGCTTCGGGGGCCTTGGCGGCATCGCGGTAGACGATGTCGTGCCGCTCGATCACCGCCGGGCCGCGGCCGCCGTCATAGGTGTGGCGCACCGCGACGAAGCAGAGCGGCCCCGATCGGCCCTCCTTCATGGTGACGTCCTCGATCACCGAGTGCTTTTCGACGCGGTCGCCGACCTTCAGCGGGCCGCGTGTTTCGATCGTGCCGCCGGCCCACATCCGGTTCGGCAGCGGCACCGGTGGCAGGAAGCCTCCGCGCGAGGGATGGCCGTCCGGGCCGAGCAGGCTCATCGGCGCGATCGGCGGCGCGAGGCACCATTGCAGCGCGAGGGGCGCCTCGCCCGCGCCGACCGGTGCAAGGCAGGTCTCGAAGGTCGCCTGGTATTCGGCGACGAGGCGGGGGGTGACGATGTCCTCGCTGACCTCCGAGCGGCCGATCCAGGTTCTCAGATGGTCGATGTCGACGGTCATGGTCTCGTTTCTCTGGTGGACATGCGTGAGGGACGGCGCGGCGGCACGGCCGCCGCCCGCGTTTGGAGGTCAGACGGTTCGGCCGCCGTCAACGGGGAATTCGACGCCGGTGATGAATTCGGCCTCGTCGGAGGCGAGATAGAGTGCGGCGTTGGCAATGTCGGCAGGGCGCGACATGCGGCCGAGCGGAATGGTCGCGACGAACCTGGCGCGGTTCTCGGGCGTGTCGGGGACGCCCATGAAGGCTTCGAGAAGGCCGGTCTCGCCCATGACCGGGCAGATCGCATTGACCCGGATCTTCCACGGGGCCAGCTCGACGGCGAGCGACTTGGACGCCAGGTTCGCCGCGCCCTTCGAGGCGTTGTACCAGGTCAGGCCCGGCCGTGGCCTCAGGCCCGCGGTCGAGCCGACGTTGAGGATCACGCCGCCGCCATTGTCGCGCATGACCGGCGCGGTCGCGCGCACGAAATGGAAGATCGACTTGACGTTGACGGCGAAGACCCGGTCGAAATCGGCCTCGGTCACCTGCATGATCGGCTGGTTCTTGTGCGTCACCCCGGCATTGTTGACGAGGATCTGTGGCGTTCCGAGGCGCTTGACCGTCTCGTCGACCACGCGCGCGACGTCGCTGCCCGCCGAGACGTCGGCGGTGATGGCGATGGCCTTGCCGCCGATCTCGCGCGCCACCCGCTCGGCGGCGTCGCCGCGCAGATCCACGACGGCGACGGCCGCGCCCTCTTCGGCAAAGCGCTTGGCAATGCCTTCGCCGAAGCCGCCGCCGGCCCCGGTGACGATGGCGACCTTGTTGTTCAGACGCATGATCTCTCCTTCAGGTTGGCAAGAGGGGCTCACAGCCCGTGCTTGATGGCGACCGTCTTCGTTGCCGCAAAGCCGTAAAGCGCCTCGAAGCCCTTCTCCCGGCCGTGGCCGGATCCCTTGACCCCGCCGAAGGGCAGCTCGACACCGCCGCCCGCGCCGTAATTGTTGATGAAGATCTGCCCCGAGCGGATCTTGTGCGCGAGCCTCAGGCCGCGGCCCATGTCGCGCGTCCACACGCCCGCGACGAGGCCGAAGGGCGTGCCGTTGGCGATCGCCGCGGCCTCCTCCTCGTCCTTGACGCGCATGGCCACCAGAACCGGGCCGAACACCTCCTGCTGGGCCAGCGGATGGTCGGGCGGCACGTCGCCGATCAGCGTCGGCTTCACGTAGAAGCCGTCCTGCGGCACGTTGCCGGCAAAGGCGCCCTCGGCGAGGATCGGCAGCCCGTCGCGGCGGGCCATGGCGAGAAAGGTGTCGACCCGCTGTTTCTGCTTGGCGTTGACGAGCGGCCCGAGGTCGAGGTCCTGCGCGGCCGAGCCGACGCGCAGGGCGCGGAAGCGGCCGGCGAGATCGGCCGTGAAGCTGTCGTAGATGCGTTCTTCCACCAGCACGCGCGAGCCGGCGCTGCAGGTCTGCCCGGCATTCTGCGTGATCGCCTTGACGATGGTGGCTGCGGCCTCGTCGAGATCGGCATCGGCGAACACCACCTGCGGCGACTTGCCGCCGAGCTCCAGCGTGACCGGAATGGTGTTGCGCGCGGCGGCGGCCTGGATCAGCACGCCGACCTCGTGGGAGCCGGTGAAGCTGATATGGCCGATGCCGGGATGGCTCGCGAGGGCTGCGCCGGCCTCCTCGCCGAAGCCCGTCACGACGT
Source organism: bacterium YEK0313 (assembly GCA_000751295.2). NCBI lineage: Bacteria > bacterium YEK0313. Next base: position 157,042 of record CCMO02000001.1, on the reverse strand, counting down.
TGAACGCGCCCTTGGGAAAGCCCGCTTCCTCGGCGAGGCGGGCCAGCGCGAGGGCGGTGAGGCAGGTGTCCTCGGCCGGCTTCAGCACGATGGCATTGCCCATGGCGAGCGCCGGCGCGACCGAGCGTCCGGTCATCTGCAGGGGATAGTTCCACGGCACGATATGGCCGGTGACGCCGTGCGGCTCGTAGACCGTCATGACGGTGTAGCCGTTCTGGAACGGAATGGTGTCGCCGTGCACCTTGTCGGCGGCGCCGGCATAATATTCGAAATAGCGGGCGCAGACGCCGACATCGGACCGGGCGAGCGCCAGCGGCTTGCCGACATCCTCGCTCTCGAGCCGCGCCAACTCCTCGCCGTCGCGCCGGATCAGGGCGGCGAGGCGACTCATCAGCCGGCCGCGCTCGGCGGCTTCGGTGGCGCCCCAGGCCCCGGCCCGCGCGGCATGCCCGGCCCTGACCGCCCGGTCGACCTCGGCCGCGCCGCAGCGGGCGACATGGCCGGTCACCGATCCGTCGGAGGGATTGATGATCGGAAAGGTGAGGCCGGTCGCAACCCACTCGCCGTCGATATAGGCACGATGAACGGTCATGTCGTTTCACTCCAGAGGGGCGGATGCGCGGTCGGCGCATGTCCGGCTGGGTTCCGCGGCCAGGCCGCGGGCCTCAGGCCTGGATCTCTCCGCGTTCGATCACATAGGTCCTGTCGACCAGGCCCTGAAGCAGGTCCGGGCTCGATTCGGTGACGAGAATGGCAACGTCCGGCAGGGCCGCCTTGAGCGCGCCGAGCGCTTCGGCGTAACGCAGCGCCAGGGCCGGTGCGAGGCCCTGGAACGGTTCGTCGAGCAGGATCGCCCGGGTGCCCGACATCAAGGCGCGACCGAGCGCGACCATCTTGCCCTGGCCGCCGGACAGGCCGGCCGCCTTGCGCGGCGCGAGGTCCTTCAGCTCGGGCAGCAGGGTGAAGACCTGATCGAGCCGGCGGGCCACCTCGGCGCTGCCGAGCCTGAGCACCTGGGCCGGCAGGATGATGTTCTCCGCGACCGTGAAGCTGCCGAACAGCCGCCGCTCCTCCGGGGCATAGCCGACGCCGATGCCGGCGCGGTCATGGGCCGGCATTGTGCGGCAGTCGCGATCGTCGATGACGATCGTGCCCTCGCGCACCGGCAGAAGGCCCATCAGCGCGCGCAGCGTCGTGGTCTTGCCGGCGCCGTTGCGGCCAATCAGCGCGACGCGCCCGCCGGCCGGAACCGTCATTGACAGTCCGCGCAGGACACGCGCGCCGGCAATGTCCACCGAGATCCCGTCAAGCCGGAGCATGGCTGAGCTCCGTCTGCCGGATGCCGATGACGTCGCGCTGCACCGCCGGGTCGGCGAGAACGGTGGCCGGCGTGCCCAGCGCCGCGATGCGCCCCTGGTTCCACACCGCCACCCGGTCGGCGAAACGCGCCACCACGTCCATGTCGTGCTCGACGAAGACGGCGGTGACGCGGGCGTCCCTGAGCACGCGCACGAGCGTTTCGACGATCGCCATCTTCTGGGCGGCGGCAACGCCGCTGGTCGGTTCGTCCATCAGGATGACACGCGGCTTCAACGCCACGGTCATGGCGATGTCGACGAGCTTGCGCGCGCCTTCGTTCAGCGCGTCGGCGCGCTGCCCGGCGAGGTCGGCGAGGCCGAAACGCTGGAGGATGTCATGGGCCTCCTCCCGGTAGGCCGGGCGCAGGAGGTCGCGCAGTGCCGACCAGATCGACTGGCGCGCGGCGACGGCCAGCGCGACATTCTCCAGCACCGTATGTTCGGTCATCAGTTGCGGCAGCTGGAACGAGCGGCAGATGCCGAGCGCCACGATATCGCGCGGCTTCATGCCGAGGATCGCCCGGCCGTCGAAGCTGATCTCGCCGGCCTGCGGCCTCAGATAGCCGGTGGTCATGTTGATGAAGGTGGTCTTGCCGGCGCCGTTCGGGCCGATGATCGCCAGGAACTCGCTGTCCTGCACGTCGAGGTCGATGCCGTCGGCGGCCTTGACCCCGCCAAAGGCCAGCTTCAGTCCGCGGGCCGACAGGAGCACGCTCATGATGCGCTCCCTTCGGTCCGCCGCCGCCGCTCGCAGAGCGGGCGCAGCATGCCCCAGAGACCGCCCGGCGCGAACAGGATGACGAGCAGCAGGACGATGCCGAGGATCATCTGCCAGCCGTCGGCGGCAAAGGCGGCCGCATAGACGCGTGTCAGCTCATAGGCGACCGCACCGAGGAAGGGGCCGAAGACGCTTGCCGAGCCGCCGAGGATGGCGATGAACACGAGTTCGCCGGAGGTCGTCCAGTAGGCGAGCGAGGGCGTGACCTGACGCGTCGCGAGCGCCAGGATGAAGCCGCCGCAGCCGGCGAGCAGTGCCGAGAGGACATAGGCCGCCAGCAGGACCAGGCGGGCGGGAACGCCGAGGAATTCGAGCCGTGCTTCGCGTGTCTTGATCGCGGCGAGGGCCTGGCCCATCGGCGAGCTGAGATAGATCCGGACGAAGCAGCCGAGGCCGAGCGCAAGGCCGAGGGCGAGGATCAGCACGATCCAGTTCTGCGTCTCCACGGACGGCTGGAAGCCCGCGAAAGTGACGGGCGCGAGGCGAATGCCGTCCGTGCCGCGCGTGATCGCGTAGAATTTCTCCAGCAGCGAATAGAACACCATGCTGAGCGCGAGGTTGAGCATGCCGAAGAAGATCTCGCGGTAGCGCATCACGAACAGGCCGACGACGAGGCCCGTCGCGGTCGCGGCGAGCACGGCGAGCGGCAGCAGCAGCAGGACTTCGGGCACGACCGGCGCGAGAAAGGCGGTCGCATAGGCCGAAATCGCCAGATAGAGAGCATGGCCGAAGCTGACCTGGCCGGCGCGCAGCAGCAGCAGGATGCCGGTCACCGCCATGCCCTTGGCGACCGCGAGCGTCAGCACGAAGCGCAGCCAGGGCACGCTCCAGGCAACGAGCAGAATGAGGGCCGCGGCAGCGACGGCGAAGAGGAACTCGGTTCGGCGCGTCATATCCGTCGCGCCTCCGTGACCCCGAACAGTCCCTGCGGCCGGACCAGCAGCACGGCGACCATGATGAGATAGGGCACGACCACTTCGAGCTCGGGCTCGAGATAGACGGCGAGCGAACGGCCCATGCCGATCAGCAGCGAGGCGATGGCGGCGCCCTCGACCTGGCCGAGGCCGGCGGTGGCGACGACGGCAAAGGACAGGACGATCGTCTGGGCCCCGATGCCGGGCACCAGCGAGGCCGTGGGCGAGGCGAGCGCGCCGCCGAGCGCGGCGAAGATGGTGCCGAGCGTGAAGGTGAGGAGCGCGATGCGCGAGGCATTGATGCCGATGGCCCGCGCCGCTTCGCGGTCGGTGGTGACGGCCACCAGCATGCGGCCGAACAGCGTCCGGCGCAGCGTCCACATCAGTCCGGCGAGGGTGAGGATGGCGACACCGGGCAGGAGGTAGAGCTGATAGGCATTGAACGGAATGACATCGCCGGCGAAGGGGATGTCGACCGTGCCCATCAGCTTGACGGGGGCGTCGGAGACCACGGGCTGCACGCCCCAGACGAGCTTCTGCGCGTCCTCCAGGATCATGAACAGCGCGAAGGTGACGAGCAGCTGCAGCACCGGTTCGCTGTTCTCCGTCTGGCGCACGAGACGCTCGATCGGCGGTCCGAGAATGATCCCGACGAGTGCCGCCGCCACCACCAGCATGGGCAGGGAGAGCCAGGCCGGCAGGCCGCGCGCCGCGACCGCGAGGCCGAGCGAGGCCGCGGCATAGCCGCCTATGGCGAAGAAGCTGCCATGGGCGACGTTCAGGACGCGCAGCACGCCGAACACCAGGGTGAGGCCCACCGCGACCATGAAGATCGCGGCGGCCGACGACAGGCCGTCGAGCACGGCGAGGCCGAGCATGAAGGCATTGTCGGAGAACCAGCTCGCCATGGCCCTCAGCCCCGATAAGCCACCGCCTGGGGCACCTTGCCGAGAATGTCCGGCTTCAGCCCCTTGAGCCAGTCGCCGCTCTTCTGGCCGACCGGCGTCGTGATCATCTCGGCGGGGAACACCACCATGTCGGTGAGGACGGGGAAGGCATATTTGTCGGTATGGATCGAGCGGCCGATCAGCTGGTTCTCCAGGCCCTGGCCGTCGGAACGGATCTTGATCGTCGAGGTCGGCGAGGGGAATTCGAGGCCGCGGAAGGCACTCGCAAGTTCGGCATCGGTCGGCCAGGCGCCGCCCTTGGCAGCCAAGGCCTTCTCGTAGCCCGCCTTCATGCAGGCGACGGCTTGCGCCATGTGGTAGCAGGAATAGATCGGGTAGACGTTGAAGCGCTTGCGGTAGTTCTCGACGAAGGTGGTGAGCCGGGCCGGATCCTGCGGCGAGGGATGCAGGAACCAGTGATCGCCGCGGGCACCGATGATGTGGCCGGCCGGCAAGGTCTTGCCGACGCGCTCCAGCGAGGATTCGGCGAGCGGCAGCACGAACAGGCTGCGGTCGAACAGCTTGCGGTCGGCGGCCTGGCGGATCAGCGCGTCGAGATCGCCGCCCCAGGAGGTCGACAGGATCACGTCGGGCCGGGTCGCCAGCAGGCGCGTGACTTCGGTCGTGAAATCGGTGGCGCCGAAGCGCGGGAACATCTCGGCGACGACGCGCACGCCGGGCTTGAGCACGTCGAGCGCGGTCTTGAACAGCTCCCAGGAATCGCGCCCCCAGGCATAGTCCTGGTTGATCACCGCGATGCTGCGGAAATCCGGCTTCACCTTGAGGAGATAGAGCAGGGGGGCAAGGACTTCCGGCGTCGCGTTGCCCTGGGTGCGGAAGGCATAGTCGTATTTGCCGTCCTCGAAGATGCGCTGCGTGCCGCAGTCCCACAGGAGGGTCGGGCGCTTCAGCTCGTCGGCGAGCGGCGCGCAGGCGATGCAGTCGGCGGACGAGATGGCGGAGAAGATCAGGTTGACGTTCTCGCTCTGGACGAGGCGGCGATATTCGCCGACGAAATGATCGACGCCCGGACCTTCGTCGACAAAGATCGGCCGGACCTTGACGCCGCCGATGCCGCCCGCCGCATTGATCTCGTCGAACAGCATTTCCGCGGTCTGCCGGCCCGGCACGCCGAACACGCTGGCCGGCCCCGACAGGTAGGTGGCGATGCCCACCTTGATCTCCTGAGGCTTGGCCGCCTGGGCCTGGGCCGTGCGCCCGGCCAGCACCAGCACGCCGGCGCCGAGCGCGCCGAGCGCCGCGCGCCGCGTCAGGCCATCGGTGGACTGCCGAGCGTGGCGATCGACTTCGGTCTCAATCGTCATGGTCATTTCCTCCTGGTCTGGCCATTGGCTGGCTCTGATGAAAGCTTGTGCCGCGGAGGTAATCGTGTCCAATATATACGAGACGCATCTGTGATAGGTTCTGATTATGGAGCTGCGACACCTGCGTTACTTCGTGGCGGTGGCCGAAGAGCAGAATTTCAGCCGCGCCGCGGAGCGCATCGGCATTGCCCAGCCGGCGCTCAGCATCCAGATCCGCGATCTCGAGCGGGAGGTCGGCAGCCCGCTGTTCGAGCGTCTGCCGAAAGGCGTCGCGCTGACCGAGGCGGGCGCGAATTTCCTCAACGATGCCCGCGGCATCCTGGCCTCCGTCAAGCAGTCGGTGCAGCGGGTGCGCCGGATCGCCGCCGGCGAGACCGGCCATATCCGGATCGGCTTCACCGGCTCGGCCTCGTTCCATCCCTTCGTCGCCGGGGCGATCCGCGACTATCGCAATGCCTATCCCGACATCGAGGTGGAGCTGATCGAGGAATATACCAGCAACCTCATTGCCCGGCTGCGGGATGACGCGGTCGATGCCGCCTTCATCCGGCCGGCGACCGGCGAGGCCGAGGACCTGCGGCTCTGGCCGCTCCTGCGCGAGGAGATGCTGGCCGCCATGCCGGTGGAGCATCGCCTCGCTCACCAGTCCGCGGTCCGGCTGTCGGACCTGCGCGACGAATGGTTCATCCTCTATCCGCGCGCCAGCGGCCGCGCGCTGTACGACGCCATCATCGCCGGCTGCAACGCCGCCGGGTTCGAGCCGCGCATCGGCCAGCAGGCGCCGCAGATGGCCTCCATCGTCAACCTGATCGCGACCGGCATCGGCATATCGATCGTGCCGGCCTCTATGTCGCAGCTGCTGCCGCAGGGCGTCACCTACAAGCGCCTGATCGGCGGCGGCCCGAAGGCCGACATGTATCTGGCCTGCCAGTCGGTGCGCGTCACCGAGGCGGCCCGGCGCTTCGCCGACCTCGTCCGCCGCCGCAGCGGGCTCGCCGCCGGCGCGGCGCGCGAGGCGGGAGAGGGCGCTCCGCCGAGCGCGGCGAAGGGCCGGAGACGAACCTGAACAGCGTCAGCCAAGGACCGCGGGCGCGCGCCTCTGTCCCACAGCTGCCGGCAGCGGATCGGTGCCTTCGCTCAGGATGTCGAGATAGCGGCGGTAGCCGAACACGCGGCCGCGCCTGCGGCCGGTCACCTCCTCGATGACGCCGAGCCGCTCGAGGTCGGCGAGGGCGGCGTTGACGGTAGGCATGCTGAGACCCGCTTGCGCGACGAGCTGCCCGGCGGTCAGGAACGGGTGCTGCTGCAGGAGCTCGTGGACGCGCAGCGCCGAGCTTGCCCGACCGCTCTCCGCGGTGATGTGCTCGCGATCGGTCCGGAACAGGTCGACGATGCGCGTCGCGGCGTCAAAGGCCTGGTTCGCCGTTTCCGCGACGCCTTTCAGGAAGAATTCGAGCCAGGCCTCCCAGGCGCCATGCTCGCGGACCTCCTGCAAGAGACGGTAGTAGTCGGCGCGATGCGTTTTCAGAAAGAGGCTGAGGTAAAGCAACGGCCGCCGCAACACACCGTGGACGCACAGATAGAGCGTCACCAGCAGGCGGCCGATGCGGCCATTGCCGTCGAGGAAAGGGTGGATCGTCTCGAACTGCACGTGCAGCAAGCCTGCCTTGATCAACGCCGGCAGTCGCGACTGGTCCTCGTGCATGAAGGTTTCGAGCGCGGCAAGGCAGGTGTTGAGCTCGCTGACCGGGGGCGGAACGAATAGCGCATTGCCGGGGCGGGTGCCGCCGATCCAGTTCTGCGAGCGCCGGAACTCGCCTGGGCTCTTTGTGCCGCCGCGGCCGCTTTGAAGGAGGCGGCCGTGCATCTCGCGGATGAGCCGAAGCGACAGCGGCAATTCCTTCAGGCGCTCGAGGCCAAACATCATGGCATCGACGTAATTGGATACTTCACGGATGTCGTCGATCGGCTGGCCGGCCTGCGCCTCCGTCTCGAACCGGAGAAGGTCGGTGAGAGTCGATTGCGTGCCCTCGATTTGCGACGAGAGGACAGCTTCCTTTCTCACATACATGTAGAGGAACAGTTCGTGACGGGGGAGGAGCGTGGTGATGCCGTCGAGCCGGCCAAGCGCCCGTTCCGCGAGACTGAGATGCGGCAGGAGGGCGAGGATATCGATGGGGGGCTGCGGCGGCAGTGCAGGCGGGACGAAGGCGCGGACCATCTCGCCGCCAACGGGCGTTTCGACGAACCGGCCAAGCCGTGCCGCGGCTGTGTGAACCTTGACCATGCGGGCACTATGATGGGTCGGCCTTATTTAAGCAATTGCCAGTTTGTTTAATTAGCGGCCATGCCAAGGCAAGCTCGCTTAAATAGCAAGGAGCCAGCGTCCGGCGTTTCTGTGGACGCCATTCCCTCATACCGACAGGCAAATCCAGCGCCTCGTTCATTCGCAACGCGAAAGAGGGGCGAAACATGCGTCAAAATGGCGTAGAAGACGGCTCCGAACAATGCATGATCCGGAACCGAACGCAAAAAATGCTGAACTCCCAAGCGTATAGATTCTCCGTGGCGCCGATGATGGACTGGACGGATCGGCATTGCCGGTTCTTCCATCGCCTCATGACGCGCCATGCGCGGCTCTATACGGAGATGGTCACCGCCGGTGCCGTGATCCATGGCGACCGCGCGCGGCTCATCGGCCTGTCGCCGGCGGAACATCCGGTCGCCCTGCAGCTCGGCGGCGCCGATCCGGCCGCGCTCGCCGAGGCGGCTCGGATCGGCGAGGATTTCGGCTATGACGAGATCAACCTCAATGTCGGCTGCCCGTCCGATCGCGTCCAGGGCGGCCAGTTCGGCGCCTGCCTGATGGCGACGCCCGGGCTCGTAGCCGACTGCGTCGCCGCCATGAAGGCCGCGGTGCACGTGCCCGTGACGGTGAAATGCCGGATCGGCATCGACGACCAGGATCCCGAAGAAAGCCTCGACGCCCTGGCCGACGCGGTGGTCGCCGCCGGCGTCGACGCGCTCACCGTTCATGCCCGCAAGGCCTGGCTGAAGGGCCTGTCGCCGCGCGAGAACCGGGACATCCCGCCGCTCGACTACGGCAGGGTGTTCCGCCTGAAGGCGCGGCTGCCGGGCTTGCCGATCGCCATCAATGGCGGCATCCGGACGCTTGCCGAAGCCGAGGCACTGCTCGCGCCGCGCGACGGGGTCCGTCTCGACGGCGTCATGCTCGGCCGGGCCGCCTATCAGGATCCTTTTCTCCTCGTCGGCGTCGATCCCGGGCTGTTCGGCGTACCGGCCCCCGTCGCGAGCCTCGATGAGGTGATCGAGCGCTTCGTTCCCTATATCGAGATGCAGCTTGCGGCTGGCGTCCGCCTCTCCGCGATGACCCGGCACATTCTGGGGCTCTACCAGGCCGTTCCCGGCGCGCGGGCGTTTCGCCGCCATCTGAGCGTCGAGGCCGTGAAGCCCGGCGCGGATGTCCGTGTCGTCAGGGATGCGCTGGCGCTTGTCGTCGTCGCCCGGGGCGAGCACGCCCTGCGCGCCGTCGCCTGAAAGCTCTCCCCTCCACCGCTCGGCGCGCGTCCGGCGCTGCCACATTGCAACGCAACCAAGTCGACGCGGGCAGCTCCGCCATGCGTCAAGGGCACTTGAACGTGCAGTGTGCTAAGTCCAGTGTCCGCCGCCTTCGCACTTGCGAAAAAATCCACGTCCCTGAAGGTTATCATGCTCTTTGGCGTCCCCTACGACCAGCTGGCCATCCTGGCCTTCGGCCTGCTTGCCGCTGGCGCAGCCACCGGCATTCTCGCCGGCGTCTTCGGTGTCGGGGGCGGAGCGGTCATCGTGCCGGTGCTCTATGAGCTGTTCGGTGTCGTCGGCGTTCCCGTGGAGGTGCGCATGCCGCTCTGCGTCGGAACCTCGCTCGCCATCATCATTCCGACCTCGATCCGGTCGTTCCAGGCCCACAAGGCGCGCGGCGCGGTCGACCTCGACGTGCTCAAGGCCTGGGCCGTGCCGGTCATTGCCGGCGTCGTGGTCGGCAGCGTCATTGCGCGCTATGCGCCGCCGGTCGTGTTCAAGCTCGTCTTCGTCTTCGTGGCGGGCCTCTCGGCCTTCCGCCTGCTGACCGGCAGGGAGCTGAAATTCGGCACGGGCATGCCCGGGCCGGTCGGCATGGGTGCCTCGGGCGGTGTCATCGGCATTCTCTCCAGCCTGATGGGCATCGGCGGCGGCCAGCTCGGTAATCTCGTGATGATGGCCTATGGCCGCACCATTCATAATGCGGTGGCGACGTCCTCGGGCCTCGGCGTGCTCATCTCCATTCCCGGCGCCATCGGCTATATCCTGGCCGGCTGGTCGAAGGCGGCCGACTATCCAACCGTCGCGGCGATCCAGTTTCCCTTTGCGCTCGGCTATGTCTCGCTGGTCGGCTTTCTCCTGTTCATCCCCACCTCCATGTGGACGGCGCCGCTCGGCGCGCGTCTCGCCCATGCCCTGCCGAAGCGGCAGCTGGAGATCGCCTTCGGCCTGTTCCTGCTGATCGTCAGCGGCCGCTTCCTGTGGGACTTCATCGCCCGTTAGGGGGATTGCGACAGGCCGGCCTGGCCGGCACTTTGCTGCACCGCAAATGGGAGGCACCGTTGAGCCATATCGCGCAATCCGAAGGGCCACGCGTCACCGTTCCGCTGATCCAGCAATGGAAAGGCGAGGGCCGCCGCCTGGTGATGACGACGGCCTATGACGCGGTGGCCGCCCGCATCGCCGATCCCGTGGTCGACATGATCCTGGTCGGCGACAGCGTCGGCAATGTCTGTCTCGGCTTCGACAATACCCTGCCGGTCAGCATGGCCATGATGAACCACCATCTGGAAGCCGTGACGCGCACGCGGCCGCGCGCGCTCGTCGTCGCCGACATGCCCTATCTGAGCTTTCATCTCGGGCCCGAGGAGACCATCCGCAATGCCGGCGGCTTCATGCAGCGCGGCGCCGGCGCGGTGAAGCTCGAAGGCGGCGCCAAGCGCATCGACATGGTCAGGGCGCTTGTCGACTGCGAGATCCCGGTCATGGGCCATCTCGGCTTGACGCCGCAAAGCGTCAACGTCATGGGCGGCTTCAAGGTCCAGGGCCGCGCCGCCGACGATGCGCTGCGCCTGCTCGACGACGCCCAGGCCCTGCAGGAGGCCGGCTGTTTCGCCCTGGTGCTCGAGGGCATTCCGAGCGAGCTTGCCGCGCGCGCCACCGAGACCCTGCGCATCCCGACCATCGGCATCGGCGCCGGCCCGCAATGTTCGGGGCAGGTCCTCGTGTTCCACGACCTTCTGGGCCTGATCCAGGGCCACAAGGCGAAGTTCGTGCGCACCTATGTCGACGGTTTCGCGCAGCTGCAGCACGGCGTGGCGCGTTATGCCGAGGATGTCCGCAGCGGCGCCTTTCCCGGCCAGGCCGAATCCTACGTCTTGCCGCAGGCCTTGCAGGCGGCGGTTGCGGCGTGGACACCGAAATCCTAGAGCGACTCTCGGCCGCTCCCGAGGTCAGGGGCCGGCGACGGCCGAGGCCACCGCGTAGTCGGCCGCCAGCCTGATGTCGCGCAGCGGCCGCACGAGCTGGATCGCGGTCTCGTAGAGCGGGTGTGCCTTGTAGGCGGCGAGCGCGGCATCGTCGTCGAATTCGCCATAGACGACCACGTCAACATCATTGCCGAGCTGGTCGGTCTTCTGGTTGCGCGCGATCTCGAGGCGGCGGGCGTGCGGAATCCGGGTCAAGTGCGCGAGGCCTTCGACGATGCGACCGATGTCGGCCTTGTCCCTGGCGCTGAACAGAACGATGTGGCGGATCATGGCCGTGTCCGAATGGGGGAGGGGCCTTCTCGCTATCAGGTGAGGCCTGCGATGCAAGGCGGATTGTGCCTTGCCGGCTCGGCTCCGTGCCCCCGACGATAGCCAGTCTTGCTTTTTCGCTCTTGCCAAATCTTAGGAATGATGTCTTAGTGCGTGGAATGTACCGTTGGGCTTCGTGGCCCCGGACTGGATTTCCACAAAGCACATTCGATCATTGCGATCCGCCATCGCGGCACAATTCCGCCGCGAATGGCGATTTCGTCATGACTGCACGTCATATCGACTTATCCACAGCCGCCAGATTGTGCTTGACGAATGATAGGAATTAAATCATAGTACGAGAAATAGACGATCGGAAATTCCGCACAGCGGCCGGTCGGTCATCTCCCGACAATCAGGAGCCGAACAGGCCGCAACGGCGCCACCCCTGGCGGGGCAGGCGGCGTGCGGGCCTGTCGATCCTCGCGGCTGCTGAGTCGCGCAGGCACCAGGCCAGTCATTCCGGAACGGAGCTTTCAGTGGCAACGCAGACCGAAACCAAGATCGTGGAAAGCCTGTTCGCCGAGCTTGCGGCGCTGGCCTTGACGCCGCCGCTTCCCATTGCCCTGCCGAACCTCGACTTCACGCCGCCGGCCGATGAGAAATGGCTGCGGGTCAGCGAGGCGCCGAGCCCCATTCTGCCGGCGGCCCTTGCGCCGGCCGGGCCCGCCTATCTCGCCATCACGCCGGGCGCGCGGGACTATAACGGCACGATCCAGGTCGATGTGGTCTGGCCGCAGCGCACCGGCATCACCGCACCGAAGGAGGTTGCGGGCGCGATCACGGCCCATTTCTCGCCGGCCAAGGCCATCTATGGCGACGGCGTGAAGGTGAAGGTCATCCGCTCCCATGTCGGCGCCAAGGTGGATGAGGCCTCCCGCATCTACCTGCCCGTGACCATCCAATACCGCGCCTTCGCCTGAACCGCTCCGGCTCCGGCCTTCGAGCCTGCCCCTGTCCCGGCCCCGGCCGGTCACGTCAGCCCCGCCATCCGGCGGGGTTTTTTTGTTGGAGAAACTTGATGATCACCACGACGTCCGGCGCCAAGGTCTATGTCGGCCCGACCACGCCCGCCACCGACGCCGCCGGCTATGCCGCGCTCACCTACACGGAAGTCCACGAGGTGGAGAGCATCGGCGAATTCGGCGAGCAGTCCGCCGCCGCGACCTTCACCGCCATCGGCTCCCCCATCGTGCGCCGGATCAAGGGCGCGCGCGATCCCGGCGCCCTGCTCCTGACGCTCGGCCGCGATGCCCTCGATCCGGGCCAGGTCGCTCTGCGCGCCGCCGAGAAGACCAAATTCGCCTATGCCGTGAAGATCGTCGCCGCCGATCGCGCCGACGCCAACGACACCGACACGGTGTTCTATTTCCACGCCATGGTGCAGTCGGCGAAGACCACCTTCGCCGATGCCGACAAGGTGACCAAGCAGACCTTCAATCTCAGCATCGTCTCGCCGATCATCGAGGTCCCCGCCACGGTCGTGCCGTGATCCGAGGCCCGACGCTGATGCAGGGTGATGTCGAACTCATGCTCGATGGCCGGCCGGTCGTGCTCAAATGCACGCTCGGCGCGGCGATCGAGATCGACGAGCGCCTCGGCGGCTTTGCCGAGGCCTTCCGTCAGCTCGCCGGCTTCAAGCTCGGCGCCTTCACGGTGATCGTCGCCGCCGGTCTCGGCCGGCGGCCGAACGAGGTCAAGGAAGCGGTCTATCGCAGCGGCATGGCCGACCTCATCGCGCCGCTGACCGACTATCTGACGCTCCTGTCGAATGGCGGCCGCGCGCCGCCGGCAGTCGAGGAGGCTGCCCGGACGGGGGAAGGGTGAGCCACGCGGCTTTCCACGCGTGGCTTTTCGAAATCGGTACCGGCTGGCTCGGCTGGTCCGAGGAGCAGACGCTTGGCGCGAGGATCACCTCCATCCTGGCCGCCTACAAGGGCCGCCTGGATCTCTTGCGCACGATTTTCGGCGGCAAACCGGCTCCGGCCGACAGGCCGCCGGTATCGGGGCGTGAGGTGAAGGGGCTCTTGCGCACCCTCAAGGCGGCGAGGGAGGGCAGGGCCGGTCCATCCTGATCGACCCTGCCTCTGACCGGCCGCGCCGACGCAAACCACCTGATGCGCCGGCGGCCTCGTGCCGCCGGTGCCCGGCCGTGCGGCCTCTGAACGCGCGCCCGCTCGATCATTTGCCGGGTGAAACCGGCCTCTCGTGATGTCTCAATCGATGGAACCAGTCATGGACGCCGCACTCGACCCCAAGATCGATACGGGCCAGGTCTCCGCGGCCATTCGCGAGCTCGACCGGCTCTCCGCCTCCTTCGAAAGGGCGGAGCTTGGCGCGTCGCGCCTCGGCAGAGCCGCGACCGTGGTCGATGATGCAACCCGCAATCTCTCGCGCAGCCTCTACGATCAGACCGACACGATCGGACCGCTGAACAAGGCCGAGCGCGGTTATGACCTGCTCGGCGACCGCCTGAACGAGTTCGACAAGCTGCAGAAGCGCGCGACCGACGCGGCCGATCGTAGCCCGATCGCCCGCAGCGCGCTGGGCGCCACCGCGCCGCTGCCGCAGCCACGGCCGCCGGAAGCCCCGGCCGCCGAGGGGATCGGCGCGCTCGATGACTACACCAAGAAGCAATGGGAGGAGTTTTCCGGCGGCGCGCGGGGCAGCGTCTCCACCATCCTGAAGGAAATCTCCAAGGGCAAGCCGGTCGGCGATGCCCTGCTGGCCGGCGCGCGCGGCTTCAGCGACAAGCTCATCGACATGTCGGTGAACCGGATCTTCGACTCCCTGTTCGGCAAGACCAGCGCCGGCCCGGCCGGCTCGGGTCTGCTCGGCAGCCTGTTCAGCTGGCTGTTCCCGATCGCGAGCGCCAACGGCAATGTCTTCAGCCCGATCGGGCTTCATGCCTTCGCCGACGGCGGCATCGTCTCCCAGCCGACGCTCTTTCCCTTCGCCGGCGGCATGGGCCTGATGGGCGAGGCGGGACCCGAAGCCATCATGCCGCTGCGGCGCAATTCCTCCGGTCAGCTCGGGGTGATGGCCGCGACCGGCGCGGGCGGCAGCGACCGGCCCGGCGTCATCATCAACAACTACAATGGCGGCGAGGTGCGCGAGCGGACCGGGCCCGACGGCTCGACGGTCGTCGACATCTATCCGGCGCTGCAGGCGCAGCTCGCCCGCGATGTCGTCGGCGGCCAGGGCCATCTCGGCTCGGCCATCCAGGAGCGCTTCGGCGTCAGCCAGAACGGCAATCTGCGCGGCTAGCACGCGCGGCCGCCCCTCCCGCCCCACCAGTTCAGGAACGACCATGACACTCCCCGTCTGGCCGGCTTCGCTCCCCCGGGAGCCGAAGACGGATGGCTATGCGCGCCAGAAGCGCTTTCCGCCCGTGATCACCGAAATGGAGGACGGCCCGGTGCTGGCGCGCCCGCGCAGCCGGATCCGCGCCCGCCGCGACACCGCCAATTTCGTCATGGACGGCAGCCAACTCGCGACCTTCGAGAGCTTCTTCGACGATGTCCTGCGCGACGGCACGCTGCGCTTCACCATGCCGACCGCCAATGCCGACGGCAGCTATGCCGACCGCACCGTTCATCTCGACGGCGAGCGGCCGAAGATCGTGCCGTTCAGCGACGATGCCTGGCAGGTCACCCTCTCACTGACGGTCTATTACTGATGTCCATCATCTCCGCCGCCATGCAGCAGGCCTATGCCACGAGCCCGTCGGACGACATCATTTCGACCGTCGAGCTCAACCATGCCGCCTTCGCCGAGCCGCTGCGCCTGGTCACCGGCCAGGATCAGCCGCTGACGGCGACGCTAGAGATGGAGGCGCCCTTCGATCCGGGCCAGGCGGTGACCTTCACCGCCGTCGCCTTCGCGATCCAGCCGCCGGGCCATACCGGCAACGGCCCGACGCCCGCGACCGTCAAGATCGACAACGTGTCCGGCCAGATCGCCGCCATCCTCCGGCAGGCCATAGCGAGCAATGCGGCCGTTCGCGTCATCTACCGCGAATATGTCGCCTCCGATCTCTCCGCGCCGGGCCAGGTCATCCGCGACCTCAAGCTCAGGCGGGTGACGGTCACCGGCAGCACCGCGACGGGCGAGATCGGCTACGAGGAGATGCAGTCGAAGGCCTTTCCGCGCCAGACCTACGACAAGGCGCGGTTCCCGGCGCTCTACGTGCTGTGACCCTCGATGCCTTTCTGAACGCCGTCAACGGCGAGCCGTGGACCGAGGAGCGCAATTGCTGGGCGCTGACCGCCGAGATCCAGCAGCGCTTCTTCGGCCGCGGCCTGCCCGTCGTTGCCTATCCGCCCTCCGGCCTTGCCCGCCACCGGCTGTTCCTGTCGCATCCCGAACGGGCGCGCTGGCGGCGCGTCGACGGGCCGTGCCACGGCGCCGTCGTCCTCATGTCCAAGCGTCGCAAGCCGCGCATCGATGAACATGCCGGCGTCTGTCTTCTCATGCCGGGCCCGATGATCGTCCACGCCGACCGCCCCCAGGGCGTGGCGATCGAGGATCTCATGCTGGTCGAGGCCCGCGGCTGGCTTCCCGAATTCTACGAGCCCCTATGACCCAGATCGCTTTTGCCAATGTCACCGGCGGCGAGTTCGCGCCGCGCATCGACCTGAAGGCTCGCCGGCGCCGGCTCGACCGGATCGTCAACGCCCATGCGTCGCGCATGAACGGCGCGCCGTTCCTGGTCTCCGTCCACCGCCCGGGCGAGATCTTCGCGCCGACCGAGGACTCCGTCTGGCTGCCGGAAGCCGACAAGGCCTATCCCGGCCGGACCTGGGCCGACCGCGCGGTCGCGCGCGACGAGATCGTGCTGTTCACCGTGCTGCCCCAGGGCGGCTCGGGCAGCCAGTCCGGCGCCAAGATCGGCCTGGCGGTTGCCGCCCTTGCGCTGGCTGTCGTCGCGCCGATGGCCGGCCCCGCCTTGGCCGGCGCACTCACGTCGGCCGGCATCATCCCTGGTGCCGCGACGACTTTCGCGGGTCATGTCATCACGGCCGGCATCCTTGTCGGCGGCGGCGCCCTGCTCTCGGCTCTGGCGCAGCAGAAAGCACCTTCCAAGCTCTACGGCGTCACCGGCGGCGGCACGCTCGGCCGGCCCAATGAGCGCATCCCGGTCGGCTATGGCCGCTTCTGGCACGCGCCGGACCTCGCGCAACCGGACTATTCCACTTACGACGGCGATGACATGACGCTCTACAAGCGTCTGATCGTCGGCTGCGGCAAATACCGGATCAAGAAGATCCGCGCTGGCGCCACCACGCTCTGGGCCGAGGGCGCCGCCACCGGACTGCCGAATGGCGGCCCGACCGCGGCGGGCGTCACCACGCCCTTTGCCGGCACGCAGGTGGAATTCCTCTACGGCCAGCCGTCGGCACTCGTGCCCGGCGACGTCCTGACCTCGCAGAGTGTTGCCGGGGCGGTCCTGCCGCTCTCCAACGATCCGACCCCGATCGCCGGCCCCTTCGTGGTGACCCCGGTGGGCGTCGAGATTTCGCGGCTGCAGGTCGATTACAGCTATCCGAACGGCTACTACAAGATCAATACCGGCACGACGCTGGAAATCGACATGCGCTTCGAATATGCGCCGGTCGACGATGCCGGCCAGCCGACCGGTCCCTGGCAGACCCTTTACCGGGAGACCAATCCCGCGCTGAAGGTAATGCAGCCGAAGCGCTTCACGAGGACCAGGGACGTGCCGCTCGGCCGCTATGCCGTGCGCGCCTACAACAACCTGCCGCGGCTCGACGTCGATTCTGAAGCCAAGTTCCAGCGCAACATCCAGTGGGACGCGCTGCGCGGCCACATGCCCGATGTCAGGGTGCGCGAGGGGCTCACCGAGCTCTGCATGAAGATCCGCAGCGGCAAGTCGCTGACCGCCACCGCCTTCGCCGATATCCAGGTGGAGGTCGAGCGGCTCGGTCCGGTCTGGAACGGCAGCGAATTCGTCGAGGGCACGATCCGCAACTGCGTCGACTGCTATGTCGACGTCCTGCGCGACCAGGCCTTCGGCGGCGGCGTCGAGGCTCATCTCATCGACCTTGCCAAGGTGCGTGCCTATCAGGCCGTCGGCGGCCACTCGCTGACCTTCGACGGGCTGATCCGCGGGCCGGTTTCGCTCTGGGACGCGGCGCGCACGATCATGTTCCCGTTCCGCGCCGAGCCGGTGCGGCTCGGCGCCGGCTACAGCTTCGTCCGCGACGAGCCGAAGGCCGTGCGCCGGCACACGTTCAGCCGGCGGCAGATCGTGCGCGGCACGACCTCGCTCGATTTCCAGCTCGAGGCCGACGACGGCACCTCGCACGTCATCGTCGCCTATACGGAGGCGGCCGATCCCAAGCGCAAGAACACGGCGGAGGCCTATTACGGCATGCCGTCGACGACGCCGCGGCGGATCGAGATATCCGGCATCTCGACCTATGCGGCGGCGGTCGAGACCGCGCGCTGGCTGGCCGCCGCCGGCTTCTATCGGCGCGCCACCGTCTCGTTCCAGACCGAGCTCGCCGGCCGCCTGGTGCTGCGCGGCGATCCGATCGCGGTCGATACCTGGTTCGTCGCCTCGCGCCAGGTCGCCGGCGTCACCGGCGCGGCCGGACTGACGCTCGCGCTCGACATGGACCTTGCCGTCATGGCCGGCGACTATGCCATGCTGCGCGACAGGGGCGGGCAGGAATGGGGACCGGTGCGCCTCGTTCAGGGGGCGGGCCCGCGCGAGGTCGTGCTCGATGCCGCCGATGTGGCGGCCGAGGAGGCCTCCTCCGGCGTGCTGCTCGCCGACGTGCTCGGCGATCCGGAAAGCGCGCCGCCGAGCATCATCGTCGGGCCGATCGTCGAGCATGGCGAGCAATGGCTGGTGGAGAGCCAGCAGCCGAAGGACAAGGGCCTGACGGCGCTCACCGCCAAGCTCGACAGCGCCGCGGTCTATGACGCCATCGGCGCGGTGATCCCGCCCGATACGCCGCTCACCTGGCCGCTCGTAACCGACGAGGCGCCGGCGATCTGGACGTTGTCGGCCAAGGTGCTGCAGCACACCTCCTCGCTCGAGCTGCAATGGGCCGTGCTGGCAAGCCCCGGCGCCGCCCGCTTCGAGGTGCAGCTCAGCCAGGACGGCGCCGACTATTCGACCATCTACGACGGCGCCGCCAATTCCGGCGCCGTGCCGCTGCGCTATTCGGACACGCCCGTGCAGGTCAGGGCGCGGGCCTATGGCGCGACGGGGGTGCCGGGGGCGTGGAGCCAGCCCTATCAACTGGTGGTGCCGAAGCCGGTGGTGACGGCGACCGATGTCGAACACGACGTCATCGCCTACACGATGATCAACGGCGCCATGCGCAACGCGCTGGCCGAGGCCAACAAGCAGCGCGACGAGATCAGGGCCGAGGTCGAGGAGCTTGCACAGGGCCAGACCGAGATCATGGAGCAGGTCACCGAGATGGGCATCCGCCAGGGGCGGCGCCTGGTCTCTGTGCAGGGCCAGGCCGAGGCGCGGCTCGTCGAAATGCGCGAGGTCTTCACCGACCCGGTGAACGGCTTCGCCAAGGCGAGCGAGCTGAAGGGCCTGCAGGCCGAGATCAAGGATCCGGTGACGGGCCTTGCGAAAACGCGTGCCGAATTCACGCAGTTCTCGTCGACCCAGGCGACGCTCAATTCGGCGACGGCCTCGTCGCTGATCGATCTCGCCGCGCGCATGACGACGGCGCAGGCCGGCGTCGACGCGAATGCTTCGGCGCTGGCAAGCACCAATGTCACGGTGGGCAATCTCAACGGCACCGTTTCGGCGCAGACGAGCCAGATCAACAATCTGCAAGCCTCGGTCGGCAGTCTCAGCGCCAACGGCCTGTTGCAGTTCCGCCAGTCAGCCTCGCTGCCCGGCGGGGCGGTGTCCGGAGTGCAGATGCTGGTCAAGGCGACAGACGGTGGAGGGATGGCTGAGGCCGGGATCGAAGCCTATGCGCAGGCGGGCGGCGGCAGCACGCCGAAAGGCATGGTCGTACTGGTCGGCAATCGTATCTACCGCCGACCGGAGGCCGGTGGCGCGCCGCAGCTCATGGTCGACGAGTATGGTCGCTTCATCCGCAACGGCGTGGCATCGGGGACCACAAGTGAGTTGCGTCGCATCTTTCGTCCGATCGATGTCGACTTTGTCGATATTGGTGTGGGCGACTGTCCGGGGGGAGGGCACAACGGCTGGGCTGAATTTGCCGTCGGGCTGCCGATGCGGATCACTGCAAATCCAAATGCCATTCCGGGAGCAGGATTGAGCGACGCTCCAGCGATCGCTTTCCTCCGCCTGAAATCGGTTTCGAACAATGGCCACGGCATCGGCGGCATCGGGGGCGGCTGGCCGACAGTCTATGTTGATTTCCGTGTGATCGGGCGTAGCGGTGCTGGTGAGGTCGAAATCATTTCGCCGCAAGAGTTCAGCGTCATCACGCTCCCGGGTTCGAGCGCGAATTGGAGCGCTTCCATCAATCAGGTGTTCGATACGGGCTGCAACACCGTGCCGGCCGGCGATTGGCAGTTCCTGGTTCAATGGCGGCTGCGAACTGTCGGTACGGCTGAAACGATCCCGGCCAACAAGCAGCGCATCAGGCTCTCCGGATCGGCGGTTGTCGACGCCCGCTTCTGCTGACGACTCCCTCGCGAGGAATACACATGTCCTACGACAAATTGCTCACCGCCGATCCCGGCGTGTGGACGATCACGCTTACACAGAACAGCCCGAATGCATCCGTTTCGGGCATCCTGCTTGTCACGGCGGGCGCACGCGAAGGCGATGCCGTTCTCGACGATGAAGGCCGGCTGCTCGTCATCAAGTCATTGACCGAAACCGAAATCACCTTCGCATGGCCCTACAAGGCCACGACGCGGACGATCGATCTTGTCATCGAAGAGCGGTCGATCAACCGGGCGATCAACACCGCAAGTTCCGCCGCGGCCATTGCCGCGCTGGCGCGTCTGCAGAATGCGGCCAGCCTGGCGCCGAACTATCCGGTTCTGTCCCAGAGCAATACGCCGCCGACACTGCCGGCGGACGGCGATCGATATCTTGTCGGCCCTGCGCCGACCGGTCTCTGGGCAGGCAAGGCCAAGCATCTTGCGCTCTATAGCGCCGCCATTGCCGAGTGGTCATTCACGCCGCCCGCGGACGGCATGAGCGTGGTGCTCGCCGGGACGTCGGCGCGGCTTCAGTACAATGGCATCACCTGGGGCCTCGATGCCCTCGGTGCGGATGGCGGTCAGTTGACAGGACCGCTCGATTGGGCGCCGGCAATTGATGTCGCTTCGGGCTCAACGGTTGATCTTGGCGCGACCAATTCGAATCTTATCAAGGTCACTGGCAGCGCGACCGTTTCATCGTTCGGTGTTGCACCTGATGGCGTATGGCGTGCTGTCAAATTCACTGGCGTCCTCACGCTTGCCCACAGCACCACACTGGCGCTTCCGACCGGCCGGGACATAGTCACGGCGAGTGGCGACTGGGCCGAATTTATTTCACGCGGTGGCGGTAGCTGGGAATGCGCAAGCTATTCACGGGCGGATGGTGCACCGCTCGTGCTCAAGGGCGTGGGCGGCGAAATCGTCGGCGATCTAACATTCGTGGGCGCGGGCCGTCGTATACTCGGCGACATGACCGGAACCCCGATCGGGAATCGGCTTTCCTTTCAAACGTCGGTTCTGAACGGCTCGACCAGCGTTGCCGTGTTGCCGAATGGGACGAGTCCGTACGCCAGTGTCGCTGTCATCAATAGTTCCGATCCGACCAATGCCGCGGTGGCGCAATTGCAGGCGACGCCAACTGCTATCCGTGTGAATTCGGAATTCACAGGTTCAGCGGCTCCGCTGCCGACCGTTCTAGGCGCGGGCACGCGCGACATGATCTGGCTCAATCCCGACAAATCGGTCGGAATTGATCCTGTCACCAAAGATTCCATCAAAGCACGAATGGGTTTGCCTACGACCGCGAGCACCGGGCGTTTTGGAAGGTTCGTCGATACTGTCGGTACCCTCGATCAATCACAGATGTCCGAGGACCCTTCTGGCAACGTCGCGTTGATGGGACGGCTCAGTGTGCCCAATCAGCCGGGTTTCATGTCGAGTTGGTTGACAAGCAATGTCCTGATCAATTCTGACACGACAGTGCGAAATGTAGACATATCGAGCTTTCAAATTCCTCTCTATAATCAAGGTGGCGGCTTCAATCATGTAAATGGTCGCTTTACCGCGCCGGTATCTGGAGTTTACTTATTGATTTCAACTATTTCGTTGCTTGAATTTGATGTAAATCTAATAAAATCAGCATACTTAAATTTCAAATATAATGACGGGACTTATGTCCAAGCTGTAACTTCCGTCGGTGCCGGCATCTACCATATGTCAAATAGTCTGGTGGCGCCGCTTAAGATGGCCGCAGGCGATTACGTGACGGTCAACGTCGTGCACGTAGCGAGCTCACCCACTTCCTGGAAGATCGCGCAGTTCGGCTCCCATTTCGGCGCCCAACTACTCAGCTGAGGAATATTACTATGTCGGTCACATTCACGCTTACCCCCGAGCAGCAGGCAGCGATCAGCCTTGTTGCGGTTAATGTCGAAGACTGGTGTAGCAACGTCATCGTAGCCCGTGCGGCGGCAGCGCTCCAAGATCTTCGCCAACAACCTCAATGGTCCGAGACCCTGTCGTCGGCGCTCGCTGCTGGGGTCAATGTTCAAGACGAGGCTGCCGTCCTTCGGCACGGTCTTACCATTGGCATTGTTAAGACCGCAGCTCAGCGCGAAGCGGAGCGAATGTCCAAGTTCCCTCGAACCTGACCATTTCAGGCGTCCAGTTGGATCCAAGCTGGGAAATGCCCATTGCGAGGGTTGCGACTCTAGCGTCCGATGCGTCCCGCTCAATCAATGCGCCGGTGAGGCTTAAAGGTACATCGCAGCTGACCATCGCCGGGTGGCTCCAAATCTGACGAGGGGCAACATCGCCGGCGTGTCAGCGATTTTCCAAGCCGGCGGCGAGCGTCACCATGATGCAACGTGTTCCCAAACAGCCTCAGTACTAGCTGGGCACCCGATTGATCCGTTCCAGTCGCAACTATGCGCGACGTGCCCCGCCACAGTGGCGACGCAAGGGCACCAATTTCGGGAATCATCAATGTCTTACGACAAATTGCTCACCGCCGAGCCCGGCGTGTGGACGATCACGCTTACGCAGAACAGCAGGACCGCATCCGTTGCCGGCATCCTTCTGGTGACGGCCGGGGCCCGAGAAGGCGATGCGGTCCTCGACGATGAAGGCCGCATCCTCGTCATCAAGGCGCTGACCGAAACCGAAGTCACCTTGGCCTGGCCCTACAAGGCCGCGACTCGCACGATCGATCTCGTCATCGAACAGCGTTCGATCAACCGGGCGATCAACACTGCGAGCTCAACCGCCGCCATTGCAGCTTTGACGCGCCTGCAGAATGCGGCCGACCTCGCGCCGAACTATCCGGTTTTGTCGCACGGCAATACGCCGCCGGCAGCTCCGGCGGATGGCGACCGGCATCTTGTCGGCATCGACCCGACCGGTGCGTGGGCCGGCAGGGCTGAACACCTCGCGCTTTACAGCGCTGCCACAGGCAAATGGTCCTTCACGCCGCCGCAAGACGGCATGAGCGTCGTACTCGCGGGCACTTCAGCGCGGCTTCAATACAACGGCACGACCTGGGGCCTCGATGCGCTCGGTGCGAATGGCGGCCGACTGACCGGCCCGCTTGATTGGGCCTCTGCCGTCGACGCCGCCTCGGCGCCCTCCGTCGATCTCGGGGCGGTCCATTCGAACCTTGTCAACATCACCGGCGGGACGACGGTCGCGGCCTTTGGCACCGCGGCCAATGGGGTCTGGCGCCTGGTGCGGTTCGCCGACGCGCTTACTCTGACGCACGGCACTTCACTCGCCCTTCCCGGCGCTGCCAATATCGCGACGGCAACCGGGGATTGGGCGTTGTTCGTCAGCCGCGGTGGAGGTGTCTGGCAGTGCGTGGGCTATGACAGGGCGGACGGCACGCCACTCGCCCTGGGCGCAGGCACGGTGACGACAACCAAGCTCGCTGACGCCGCCGTGAGCAATGCCAAGCTTGCCGACATGGCGGCCGGCACCATCAAGCTGCGGGCACTGGGTGCGGGTAGCGGCCCGCCTGTCGATGGCACGCCAGCGCAGGCTCGGGCGATCGTCCAGGTGATCGATCCGACGCCGAACCTCCTCGTCAATGGCGCGATGCAGCACAGCCAGGAACTGGGCGACAGTGCAGCTGCCGTCACTGGTTCCAGTGTGTGGCCTTATCCATGCGACCAGTTTCAGGTCATCATGACCGGCGCGTCGGCAGAGGTGTCAACACAGCGCGTGGCTGTGGCGACGCCTGGCGGTGGCAATTATCGCACCCGCATCTCCGTCACGATGGCCAAGCCGGCACTTGCAGCCGGCGATCAACTGCTCTTCAGGCAGTCGATTGAGGCTCAGTTCTTTGCTGCGTCGAAGTTCGGTACCGCTGCCCCGCGCCGCCTTCTCGGCTCGTTCCTTTTCCGGGGGCCGGCCGGCACCTATGGCTGGTCGATCGTGAACAACGCCAGCAATCGTTCCTGGGTCGGCTTGTTCACGATCGCCGCTGGGCAGGCAAACACCGACACGATCCAGGCCATCTCGGTCGACGGGGCCACCGCCGGTGAATGGGTGCTGACGGGGACAGGGCGAGGCGCGAGCTTCACAATCGCTCTTGCCTGCGAAGGTGCCAATCTCGGCGTGACCGGCTGGCAGGACGGAAACAAGAAGTCGGCAGCAGGTCAATTCAATGGCCTAAACTCCACCGGAAATGTCTTCGAAGTGGGAGATTTCGATCTCTATCCGGACGTCTCCGGCATTGGCGCGGTACGACAATTCGTAGCGCCTGACCCGTCCACTGAATTCCAACGTTGCCTCCGCTATTACTGGCGTCGTCCTCCGATACAAGAAGAGTTCGCGTATCCTCTCAATCTTACGAGTGGATACCGTAGTCTAATCGTACCTTTTCCGGTTGAAATGCGCTCTTCGCCAGTTTGCATTGCGACTTGGGCTATTAGCGGCGGAGGTACGTTCCAGCCAAATTACCCGTATGTGGGAGAAACATCCAAATTTCTCGCTACGCTACGAGCCGATGTCGTTGAAAGTGGAGCGTGGGTAAAAATGACATCGTTTTTAGCCAACGCAAGAATGTAAGGGTTCTTGTTTTTACCGCGAATTGTCGTTCGATAGTCACGATTGATTTGGTTGCAGGCGAGGCGCCCGTCTCGGTTTCTGGGCCGGCGATTTTCTCCGAGCCAATCATCCCGGTAATTGCGAATACAACGCGCCGACCGCCTACCTGCAGTCCATGTTTGCCCGCAACCGAACCATCGACGACGCGGTCGCTGCCGGCACGATCACCACGACGGCCGAAATCGACGCCGCCTACACGACCTGACCTGACGCCTCACCCCTGAACTGCCCAGCCCGGCGCCGCCCGCGCCGGGCTTTTGGCGTTCGCCTTGCCCTCCACCCCAACCACAAGGAAGCGGTCCATGTTCGACCGGCGGACCTTCTTTGCCTATGTGCGCCGGGCGCCGTTCGGCGGCCGGCTGTCTTCCGCTCAGGTCGACGGCCTGACGCGGATCCTCGACGAGTGGGACGCCTCCCATCTCACCGATGTCAGGTGGCTCGCCTACATGCTGGCGACCGCCTTTCATGAGACCGGCGCCGCGCTGCAGCCGATCCGGGAGCGGGGCGGGGAGGGCTATCTCAGGTCCAAGCCCTATTACCCTTGGGTCGGCGAAGGGCTCGTCCAGGTCACCTGGGAGCGCAACCACCGCCTGTTCGGGGCGCGCCGGCCGGGCCAGCTCCTGACCTGGGAGAAGGACCTGCCGGCGCTGTTCCGGGGCATGGAGGAGGGGCTGTTCACGGGTAAGCGCCTCGCCGACTTCTTCAGCGCGGCGAAGGACGATCCGGTCGGCGCCCGGCGCATCGTCAACGGCACGGACAAGGCCAGGCTGATCGCCGGCTACCACAGGAACTTTCTCGACGCGTTGAAGGCCGCCGACAAGGCCGGGCCGCAGCCGGCCGATGTCGCGCCCGACGCGGCGCGGCCCGACGAGGTCAAGCCGGCCGAGAGCGCCGCCGCGCTCACCACCGGAGGACTATTCGCCGGCGGCGTCGCGGCCCTGCCGGCGCTCGGCGGCATTGCCAATGGCTGGGCGCTGGCAGCCCTCGGCCTGGTGCTGGCCGCCGGCGGCATCGCCGCCTGGCTGGTCCTGTCCGGCCGCGTCACGATCAGCCGGAGCCCCGCGTGATGTTGCAGCTCCTTGCGAACTGGCGGCCGATCGCCGCCGCAGCCGGCATCGGCCTCGCGCTCGCCGCGGGCTGGCTCGCCGTCGACCGGATCAGGGATGCCGGCCGGCGCGAGGTCCTCACCGAAATCGACACGGCAAACAGGGAGGCCGAAGATGCGGCACGCAAGGCTCGCGGTCCTGTCCGCGCTTGTTATGACGATGGCGGGGTGTGGGACGTCACGGCCGGCGAGTGTCGACCGCGGCGAATGCCGGGTCTTCGGTGATCCCGGCTTTCCGGTCAGGGGGCAGACGACGCGCGATCAGATCTGGATCGACGAGACGGTCGAGAGCGGCATCGCCGCCTGCGGCTGGCGGCGGCCGAGGGCGCGATGAAGATCAATCTCGATCTCAATTTCTGGTCCATCGCCACGACCATCGTCGGCGTCAGCATGGGCATGGCCTATATGCAGGCCGACCTGCGCGAGCTGAAGGCGGAGGATGTCCGGCTGATCGAGCGCATCCGCGCGGACAAGAGCGAGATGACCGAGCGGGTGCGCCGCATCGAGGAGCGCACCGAACGCGACCGCGACACCATCGCCACCATGCAGGGCGACATCCGCGTGATCAGGCAGATCCTCGAAGGCGCGCGCGGACGGGGGCCGTGACGGCGGCTCCGCCGGCCGCGGGCTCGAGGCTCACAGGAAGCGGATCCGCCCGCCCGTGGTCGCCGCGATCGTGCCGAGCCGGCGGGCATGCACCATCACGTCGGAGGCGACCAGCTTGCCCTTGAGGTCGGCGTCCTGCACGCGCGCGCCGAGCATGCCGTAGCCGTCGCCCCCCTTGAGCATGAAGTCGTTGGTCGCGACGCGGTAGATCCTTTGAGGGTCGAGCGGCGCGCCGCCGACCGTCATCGCCACCACCCTGTCGCCGGCCGGCCGCGACCGGTCGACGATGACGGTGAGGCCGGAGACCTGCGGGAAGCGGCCGGCGCGATGCTCCACCTGGCTGACGCCGTTTTCGATCGCCGCCTTCAGGTCGGCGCCCGAAACCGGCGCCACCACGGTGCGGTTGCCGAAGGGCAGCTCGCTCAGCACGTCGCGGCGGGTGAGCTGGTGGCCGGCCGGATAGACCCGGTTGCCGCGGATGCCGCCGCCATTGATGACCGCGACATCGGCGCCGGTCGCCTCGCGCATGGCATCGGCGATGAGGTCGCCGATCGCGGTCTCCTGCGAGCGCACGATGGCCGTGCGGCTGTCGAGCTCGCCCGACAGAACCGCGATCACCACGTCGAGCTCCTGGGCGAGCAGCTTTTCGTATTCCTGCACCCGGGCGAGCGTCGCCGGGTCCGGCGTCACGCTGCGGCTGTCGTGAACCCGGAAGGCCGGGGTGAAGGTGGTGCGCCGTTCCGCGCCTTCGCCCGTCGTGCCCAGCGTCAGGTCGATAGCCGTGACGTAATAGCCCTCCTCGGAACTCTCCACCATCACCGTGCGGCCGTCATAGGTCAGCGCCAGGTCGTGATCGTGCCCGGTCAGCAGCACGTCGACGAGGCGCGAGCGCACGATCTTCAGGTCGTCGGCGCGGTCGGTATGGGCGCAGCAGACGACGAGGTCGGCGCCGGCGCGCCGCAGCCGCGCCGCCTCGCGCTGCACGGTCTCCATGGTCGGGCTGAACCGGATGTCGCCCGACGAGGAGACCTCGGCCGTGTTCGGCAGGGCGACGCCGAAGACGCCGAGCTTGGCGACGCCGAGGTCGAAGATCCGGCCGTCCTCGTGGCCGGGCAGCGGCGCGCCGTCGGCGTCGCGCATATTGGCGGCGAAATAGGCGAACTTCGCCTCGCGCCGGCGCGCGGCATAGGCCTCCGGTCCGAAGTCGAATTCGTGGTTGCCGGGCACGAAGACGTCGGGCGGCGCGAGGTTGACGAGCTCGACCGTATGCGCGCCCTGGTCGAAGCCGGACATGAGCGAGGGCGAGAACATGTCGCCGGCATGGACGTAGAGCATCGGCACGCCGCGCGCCCGCTCGGCCTTGACGACGGCATTGAGCCGGGCAAAGCCACCGCGGCCGTTCTCCTCCCCCATCTTGTAGATGTCGTTGACGAGCAGCAGTGTCAGCGTCGGCGCGCGCCGCTCGGCCGCGGCCTGGTCCGCCCCGGCGAAGCCGGCCACGGCGGCGCCGAGCCCGACGGAGAGCGTGTCGCGGCGGGAGATGAGCGGCATGTGAAGCTCCGGGGCAATCGGGACAGGTCGGCGCGGACAATGCGCAGCGATCGGGTGTTTCGGCAAGGCGTGGGCGAACGGGCAGGCGCTGATCGTCTCGCCGGAAGGTTGCCGCCTTGTGGCGCGGCGGAGCGCGGCCTGTGTTCCGTCGGATGATCGCAAAAGGCGCCGTTGCGGAAATGAAACAGCCCGACTTCCCCAGCGACATCAAGCTTACATTTCGCTTGCCACGGGTGTGAATCTATAGGCTATTTCCAGTTGTAGCGCCTGGGGGAGACGCGACATGCTGGTGCTGGGAAAGCCGCGCGAAGCGCGGCGGCAGGGCAGGCGCATTCCACGATCCATGGTGCTGGCGGCGGCGCATGCGGCCTTGGCGATTGGACTGGCGAGTGCCGCGCACGCGCAGTCGACCACCTATACGGATGGCCAGGTCAATGCGGGCGGGCTCACGGTCGGGCCGGGTGCGACTATGCTCGATGTTCCGGTCGGCTCTGCCGAGCAGGCGGGTGTGATTTCTGGAGGAGACCCCCTTGCCGATGTTCTGGTCAAATGGGGGCCAGGTTCGTTGCTCCTGTCGGGCAACAATACCTATACCGCCAATACCATCATCACTGCCGGTACTTTGATCGCCGGCAGCGACACCGCCTTCGGAACTGGCATTGTGCAGATCTTCGCCCCCGGCGCCACTGTCGGCTACCGGGACGGCTTGACGGTCAGCAATATCATTAGCCTCGTCGCTCCGGGAGGCTCCATCACGCTCGACGTCGCCTCCGGACGGGCGACACAGGCCGGCGAAGTCAATGCCTTGGCGCTGTTTGGCGGCGTGACGAAGACCGGTGACGGTACGCTTGCCCTGACGGCCGTCAATCCGTTTCTGGGTCTCTCGCTCACCGTCAATGCCGGCACGATCGAAATCGGCCATGCCGATGCGATCGGTGGGACGTCGGTGGTCCTGAATGGCGGCGGGCTGCGCGCGGCGGTCGATGCCACACTGACCGGTTTTTTCACCGTCAACGCCAATATGGACACGACCGTATCGGCCGCGACGGGGACCACGCTCACCCTGGCTGGCCCCAATATCGATCTCGGCACCAACGGCACCGTCACCTTCGGCTCGACCGGCGATACCGGCACGGTTGTCCTCGCGTCGATCGGCATGTCGCCGCCCGCCAACGTCAATCTGTACATTGCCGGCGGCACGCTCAGAACCGACACGGCCGCATTCGGAACGAACAGCCCGACCCTTGCTTCCACCCGGATCGATGCGGCGGCGACACTCGACCTCAACGGCTTCGATGCGGCCCTCAAGAACCTGTCCGGCGCCGGCACGCTCAATACGAGCTCCGGTCCCGCCATGCTGCTGCAGTTGGTCAATGCCGATTTTGCCGGCGCGATCACCGGCGTGGGCGCGGTGCAGATCCTGAACGGACCGATGACCGGCCTGTCGATCCTGTCGGGCGCCAACACCTATACCGGCGGCACGACCATCGATGCCGGGGCGACGCTCCAGCTCGGCACTGCGGCGCGCGCCGGCACGCTGGTCGGCAATCTCGTCAATGACGGCACGTTCAACATCGTCAACGGCACCACGGCCGGCTTGACGATCACCACCAATGGCGACGTCAATTATTACGGCACGAGTTCGGCCGGGAATGCCACCATCGCCATCGCTCCGTCCTTCGCGAGCGGCGTGACCTTCCGCGATTCCAGCAGCGCGGGCACGGCGACGATCACCAACAACAGCGCGCTCGCCTTCGCCGACACGAGCACCGCCGGCGCCGCCATCATCAGCAATTTCGGCGACATCCTGTTCAGCGGCCAGGCGCGCGCGGGCACAGCCAGCATCACCAACGAGGCGGCCGGCATTCTCGCCTTCGGCCTGCCGATGGGCGGCGCCGGCGAGACCGCCTCCGCCGATGGCGCCACCATCGTCAACAAGACCGGTTCGGCGACCTTCTTCTATGCCTCGGCCACCGCCGGCCGGGCCTCGATCATCAACGAAGTCGGCACGGGGCTGCTCTTTGCCGAGAACAGCACGGCGGGGCAGGCGTCCATCACCAACAGCGGCTTCGTCGGTTTCGCGCAATCTTCGCGTGCCGGTTCCGCGACGATCATCAACGAACCGGGCGGAGTCGTCGCCTTCGGTCAATTCCCCGATCCGACCGAAGCCTCCAGTGCGGATCATGCCACCATCGTCAACAAGGACGGCGCTGTCACCGCCTTCCAGGGTTTTGCGACTGCGGGCAACGCCACCATCACGGCGGAGAGCGGCGCGCTGGTGGTGTTCCTCGACAATGCGACCGGCGGCAATGCCCAGATCACCGCCAAGGCCGGCGGTATCGTCGATTTCAGCGGCAGCTATGGCCCGAACAACGACGACAGGCTGTCGGTCGGTTCGATCGCCGGCGCCGGCGAATTCATTCTCGGACCAGTCCAGCTTACCGTTGGCGGCAACAATCTCTCGACCGAAGTCAGCGGCACCATCACCGACGGCTGCGGCTGCGCGGGCAGCGGCGGTTCGCTCGTCAAGGTCGGCACGGGCACGCTCACCCTGTCGGGCACCAATACCTATACCGGCCCGACCATCGTCGAGGGGGGCAAGCTGGTCGTCAACGGATCGCTGGTCTCGGTCGTCACCGTGGACACCGCCGGCACGCTCGGCGGCACCGGCACGATCGGCGGGCTCGTCCTCAACGGCACGCTCGCACCGGGCAATTCCATCGGCACGATGACGGTTGCCGGCAATGCCGTCCTGAATGCCGGCAGCACCACGGTCATCGAAGTCTCCGGCACATCAGCCGACCGGCTGAACGTGACGGGCGCGGCGAGCCTTGCCGGCACGCTCTCGCTGGTCGGCATCGACCGGAGCTTCCGTTTCGGCACGACCTATACGCTGCTGTCGGCGGCGGGTGGGCGCAGCGGCACGTTCGACGCGGTTTCGGCCGGCGGCACCTTCACGCCGGCGATCACGACGACGGTCAGCTATACGGCCACCGATGTCGAACTGTCCCTGAGCGCCAACCGGCTGGTGCCGCTGCTGCCGCTGGGCACGCCGATCAATCCCACCAATGTCGCCGCGGCGATCGACCGTGCCCTGGTCGGCGGCGCCGACGTCTCGGCCTTCATCCCGCTCTATCTGCTGTCGCAATCGGCGCTGCCGCAGGCTCTGAGCCGGCTGAGCGGCGAGGCCGCGACCGGCACGGAAGAGACGGCGCTCAGGGCGGCGAGCCTTTTCCTCAATCTGATGCTCGATCCGATGGCGGGCGCGCGCGGCGCTTTCGCGAGCGGGGCGAGCCCCTCGCTGATCCAGATGGCCGATCCGCCGGCGGGCCGGCCCGGCCTTGCGATCGGCACCGGCCACGGCTGGAGCCTCTGGACGAAAGCCTTCGGCCAGGCGAGCCGGCTCAATGCCGATCCGACGACCGGCGCCAATGCCCATAGCAGCGGCATCTATGGCGTGGCGGCCGGCGCGGATCGCCGCCTGACCCCCGACATCCTCGTCGGCTTCGCGCTTGCCGGCGGCGGCACCTCCTATGGCCTCGGCGGCCGGGGCGGCGGCACCGGTGACCTGTTCCAGATCGGCCTCTACGGCTCGACCCGTCTTGGTGCCGCCTATGTCTCGGCGGCCGTCGCCTATGGCTGGAACAGTTTCGATATCAACCGCAATGTCGATCTGGCCGGCCCAGAAGTCTATCGCGCGCGGCTCACCGCCCATACGTTCGGCGGCCGGCTCGAAACCGGCTGGCGTTTCGGCTGGCCCGCCTTCGGGCTGACGCCCTATGGTGCGGTCGAGGTCATCGGCTATTCGGCGCCGCGCTATAGCGAAGCGACGCGGCCGGCCGGCGGCGTATTCGGCCTCGATTTTGCCACCCGCAGCCATACGACGGTGCGCACCGAACTCGGCGTCCGTCTGGACGGCAAGACCCAGCTCGCCGAGGGAACCGATCTCATCGCCTATGGCCGTCTCGCCTGGGCCTATCAGCCGACCACCCAGCGTTCGGTCGAAGCGAGCTTCCAGACGCTTGCCAATTCCGCCTTCACGGTCTTCGGCGCGCGCCCGTCCATGCACACGGCGCTCGCCGCCGCCGGAGCCGAGCTGCGCTTTTCAAGCGGGCTGAGCCTGACCTCGTCGGTGGAAGCCGAGCTCGGCGAACGCCATCAGGCGATCCGCGGCACTCTCGGCCTGCGCAAGGTCTGGTGAGGGCGAGGAGCGCGTTAGCGAGTGGCGAATAGCGAGCTGGGGATGGCAGGGCGCCCTTGTGGGGCCGCCGAGGGTTTCGCCGCCTGCAAGTTCCCATTCGCTAGTTCGCCCCACGCAGCACCATGCGGCCGCCCCGCACCTCGTAGCCGTCGAGACGATCGAGGAAGGTGTGGCCGAGCAGGCTCGCATTGAGCGCCTGCGGGCGGGCAACCAGGGCGCGGACCTGGCGCGCGACGATCGGCCCGACCTCCACCTTGTCGAGCATGATCGCCGCCGCCATGGCCTGACCGTTGGCGGTCGAAACCGCGATGTTGAACGACAGGCTGTCGACGGCGATGCCGGCGCGCCGCGCATCGGCATCGCTCAGCACCAGCGACGAAGCACCGGTATCGACCAGCATGGGCACGGCCCGCGCGCCATTGACCGAGACGCGCACCGAATAGGTGCCGCCCGGGCCTCGCGGTATGGTGACCTCCCGCGCGCCGGTCACGCCCTCGGTGCCGAGGCCGGGCACCAGATTGGCGGCGAGGCGGCGGCCGACGGCCTCGAATTCGAAACGATAGGTGTAGATCACGCCGAGAAAGGCGAAGATGGCGAGCCAGGCGATCGCCGCCTGGACGGCATCGCCGGCGCGGCCGCGGAACATGCCCATCACGCTGGCGCCGGTGAGGGCGGCGAGCATGGTCAGGCCGAGAAGCGAGGCATAGTCGCCGGCATCGAGCGTACCGGCCTCGATGCCGTTCGACCGGATCGCGGCGATCACCACGGCAAGCCCGACGGCACCGAGCAGGATCCACAACAGGACGCGTGAGGTCATGAGGCGCTCGTGATCTCGGTGAGACGGTCGGGCAACTCGGCCATGATCCGCCGGCGCTCCTCGGCCGAGAAGGTCGACCAGCGGCCGATCTCGGCAAGGGTCCGGCCGCAGCCTTCGCAGATGCCGTGCAGCGGGTGGATGATGCAGATCCTCACGCAGGGCGTCTCGATCCGTTGGGGGCGCGTCTGGGGATCCGGCATGGCTCAGGCAAAGATAAGCCATGTGAGGAGAAGGGCAATCTCGATACATTGCTGGGCGGCGCCGGCGAGGTCGCCGGTCTGCCCGCCGATATGGGCGCGGGCAAAGCGCAAGGCGAGGCTGGCGAGGCCGGCGGCGGCGGCAAGCCCGAGGACGGCACCGACAAAACCGGCTGCGGGCCATGCCAGGAAGCCGAGCCCGGCGGCGAGCAGGCAGCCGGTCTGCCAGGCATCGGCCGAAGGCGCGCCGACCGCCTGGCCGGCGCCGTCGGGGCGGACGGGCGGCAGGTAGACGACGAGCGCGATCGCCGCCATGCGCGAGACCGCGCCGGCCGCGGCCAGCGCCAGGGCCGTCCGGCCGGCGCCGACAGCGGCGATCAGGCTCGCGATCGCCGCGGTCTTGAGCGACAGCGCGACGATCAGCGCGGCGGCGCCGAACGTGCCGATGCGGCTGTCCTTCATGATCTCCAGGCGCCGCTCAGGCGTCATGCCGCCGAAACTGTCGGCCGTGTCGGCCAGCCCATCCTCGTGGAAGGCGCCGGTCATGACGATGCCGAGCCCGACCGCGATCAGGGCCGCGACGACCGGTGGCCAGACGAGGGCGGCGGGCACCAGGGCGAGGCCGGCGAGGCCGCCGAGCACCAGGCCGACCAGCGGCACGACGCGGGCCAGGGCGGAAAAATCCGGCGGACCATGGGCGTTCGCCTCGCCGGGCAGCGGCGGCAGCGGCAGGCGGGAGAAGAAGCGCAGCGCCTTGAGCGTGTCGCGCCAGAGCGTCGGGTCGGTCATGGCGGCATGACTTAGCCCGGAACGGCGCGCCGGGCCATGGTCTCGGCCATGCTGGCCGCCCGGCCGGCTTGTCTTGGCGCGCCTGAGCCTTTAACCGTCCGGCGCGTTCGCAGCTTCAGGACCCCATGCCATGGCCTTGCCGCCCCCCAATCCGTCGGGCCTTCCCTTCGACGATATCCGCGACCTCCTGCACCGCCTGCCGGAGGCCGACATGGCGGCCGTGGCGGCGGTGAAGGCGCGCGATGCCGAATTGACCAAGCCGGCAGGCTCGCTCGGGCGCCTCGAAGAG
Source organism: bacterium YEK0313 (assembly GCA_000751295.2). Classification (NCBI taxonomy): domain Bacteria; species bacterium YEK0313. The sequence goes on along the minus strand of CCMO02000001.1, from coordinate 122,999 downwards.
ATCGTCGAATGGGTCGCGGCCTGGTCGGCCAATCCGAAGCCGCGCGTCGATCGGCCGCTGGTCGCGATCTTCGCGACAGCCCATGGCGTCACCGCCCAGGGCATCTCGGCCTTCCCGGACAGCGTCAACCGCCAGATGCTGGAGAATTTCGCCGCCGGCGGCGCCGCCATCAACCAGCTCTGCGTCGCCAACGATATCGGGCTGAAGGTGTTCGATCTCGCCATCGACCTGCCGACGCCCGACATCAGCGTCGAGGACGCCTTGGACGAGCCCGGCTGCGCGGCCACCATCGCCTTCGGCATGGAGGCGATCGCCGGCGGCACGGACCTGCTGTGCCTCGGCGAAATGGGCATCGGCAATACGACGGTGGCCGCGGCCATCTATCTCGCGCTCTATGGCGGGCGGCCGGAGGACTGGATCGGTCCTGGCACCGGCGTCGATGCCGAGGGACTGAAGCGCAAGGCCGAGGTGGTCGCCCGTGCCGTCCAGCGCAGCCGCGAGCATCTGTCCGATCCCTTGGAAGTGCTCCGCCGCGTCGGCGGCCGCGAGATCGCCGCCCTTGTCGGCGCCATCCTCGCCGCCCGGCTGCAGCGCATCCCGGTTCTGCTCGACGGCTATGTGGTCACCGCGGCCGCGGCCATCCTGCATGCGCTCGAGCCAGCCAGCCTCGATCATTGCCTTGCCGCCCATCGGTCGGCGGAGCCCGCCCATGGCCGGGTGCTGGAGCGCATCGGCAAGCGCCCGCTGTTCGACTTCAGCATGCGCCTCGGCGAGGCGTCTGGCGCGGCGCTCGCCTGCGGCATCGTCAAGAATGCCGTCGCCGTGCACAACGGCATGGCGACCTTCGAGCAGGCCGCGGTCAGCCGCAAGGCGCACTGACGGCGAGGTTTTGCGCGGCGCCTCGGCTCAGGCGCCGCCGACCCCGGCAAGATCGAGTGGCAGCGAACGCATGCGCTTGCCCGTCGCCGCCGATACCGCATTGGAAATGGCCGGTCCGACCAGCGGGACCCCTGGCTCGCCGATGCCGGTCGGGCACAGCATGGAGGGCACGATATGCACCTCCACGACCGGCATTTCCGACATGCGCGTCGGCTCGAAGGCGTCGAAATTGCGCTCCTGCACCTCGCCGTCCTTCAGCGTGATGCGGTTGCGCAGCACCGAGGACAGGGCGAAGCCGATCGCGCCCTCGATCTGGGCCCGGACCACGTCGGGATTGACGGCGATGCCGCAGTCGACGGCGGCGACGATCCTGTCCACCTTTACCTGCGTGCCGGTGACGGTCACCTCGGCGACCATGGCGACATGGGTGTTGAAGCTCTCGTGCACGGCGATGCCGCGACCGCGGCCGGCCGGCAGCGGCTGGCCCCAGCCGGCCTTTTCCGCGGCGAGCTTCAGGACGGCGGCATCGCGCGGCGCCCTGTCGAGATAGCTCAGGCGATAGGCGAGGGGATCCTTGCCGGCGGCCTCCGCCAGTTCGTCCATCATCACCTCGATCGCCTGGGCGGTATGGGTGTGGCCGACCGACCGCCACCACAGCACCGGCACGCCTTCGCGGCCATTGCTGACCGTGACGGCGAGGCTGTCGATCGCGTAGCGGGTGTTGCGGGCGCCCTCGACGGTCGTCGCATCGACGCCGTTGGCCACCAGCGAGGCTTCCAGCGGCGTACCGATCAGGATCGACTTGCCGACGATCCGGTGGTCCCAGCCGGCGATCCGTCCCTGGCTGTCCAGTCCCGCGCGAATGCGGTGATAGACCATGGGGCGGTAGTAGCCGCCGGTCATGTCGTCCTCGCGCGTCCAGACGAGATGGATCGGCGCGCGATAGCCGACCGCCCTGAGGATATGGCTCATTTCCGAGACATAGTCGCACGCCGCCGTCGCGCGCCGGCCGAACGAGCCGCCGGCATAGAGCGTGTTGAGGTGGACCTTTGCCGTCGACACGCCGCAGATCGCGGCGATCGCGGCCTGTTCCAGCGTTTGCATCTGGAAGCCGGCCCAGGCCTCGATCACACCGTCGGCCCGCCGTTCGATGACGCCGTTCATCGGCTCCATCGGGGCATGGGCGAGATAGGGGAAGGTGAATTCGGCTTCGAGCACCCGCACTGCGCCGCGGATCGCCCCTTCGGCATTGCCGCGGCGGCCGGCGCTGAGGCCTGTCTGGCCGGCCTGGCGCCTGAACTCGGCCATGATGGCGTCGGACGAGCGCGTTTCGGCGCCGGCGAAGTCCCAGATCACCTTCAGGGCCTGGCGGCCCTTGATCGCCGACCAGGTGTCGCGCGCGACCACCGCGACCCCGCTCGGGATTTCCACGACATCGACGACGCCTTTCACCTGGCGGGCCGCGCCGGCATCGAAGGCCTTGACCCTGGCGCCGAATTTCGGCGCGTGCGCCACCACCGCGGTCAGCATGCCCGGGCGGCGCACGTCGATCGAGAACACGGTCTGGCCGGAGGTCTTGCCCGGGCTGTCGACCCGGCCGACGGCCTTGTCCTTGCCGATGAACACCCAGTTCGCCGGCTCCTTCAGCGGCGGGTCGGCCGGCACGGTCATGGTCGAGGCCCTGGCCGAGAGTTCGCCGAACGTGGCCTGGCGCGTGCCGTGGCGGACGACCCCGCGCTCGACCTTGATCTCGCCGGCGGCGACGTTCCATTCGCTGGCCGCGGCGGCGATCAGCATCTGCCGGGCGGCGGCCCCGGCCTTGCGCAGCTGCGTCCAGGAATTGGCGATCGCGGTCGAGCCGCCGATGCCCTGCATCGGGCCGAAGGCGAAATTGTTGTAGAGCCGGTGATCGGCGGGCGCGAAGGCCGCGCGCATCTGGCTCCAGTCGGCGTCGAGCTCTTCGGCGACAATGGTGGTCAGGCCGGTGGCGCAGCCCTGGCCCATGTCGAGATGCTTGACCAGTACGGTCACCGTATTGTCGGCGCCGATCCTGACGAAGGCGTTCGGATTGGCCGTGACATTGCTGAACTGGCAGGCGTCCGCAGCCTCGGCCTCGCGGGGGCCGACCAGCGCCGCGACGATCAGCGTGCCGGCCGCACCGGCGAGAAACGAACGCCGTGTCGCGGCGAAGGCCTCGTCCGCGACGGCCGGCGACAGAAGGGCGGGGTCGCCGCGGCCGGTCCTGGGTGCAGTGCTCATGGCCGCCTCCCTCACGCCAGCGTCCGGGCGGCGTCGTGGATCGCCGCACGGATCCGGACATAGGTGCCGCATCGGCAGATATTGCCGTCCATCGCGGCATCGATATCGCTGTCGCTCGGCGCCTTGTTCTCGGTCAGAAGGGCGATGGCGCTCATGATCTGGCCGGACTGGCAATAGCCGCACTGGACGACGTCGAGCTTGCGCCAGGCCGCCTGCACGGCTTCCGCGACGCTGCCGGAGACGCCCTCGATGGTGGTGATCTTGCGGCCCTGGGCTTCGCCCGCGGGAAGCGAACAGGAGCGCGTCGGCTGGCCGTCGACATGGACGGTGCAGGCCCCGCACAGGGCTTGGCCGCAGCCGAATTTGGTGCCGGTCAATTGGGCATGGTCGCGGATGGCCCAGAGCAGGGGCATGTCCGCCTCCGCGTCGATCGTGACCGACCGGCCATTGATGTCGAGGGTCAGCATGGGGCCTCGCCAGGCGAAGTGGGAGGGAAACGAGACTGGCGACAGAATAGGGCGGTTGCGCGCGCGGACGCAACGCGACACGCAATCGTGAAGACGGGTGGCTTCGGCATGGCGGCCCGTTCGGTCGCCGCCCGGCCTGCGGTCAGGCGCTGGCCCTGATCTCGGTCAGGACGATGCGCACGAGGTCGGCGGCATTCTTCGCCCCGAGCTTTTCCATGATGCGCGCGCGGTGCACCTCGATGGTGCGCGGGCTGATGCCGAGATGGCGGCCCGCCTCCTTGTTCGACGCGCCTCCGGCAATCTGGCCGAGAACCTCGCGCTCTCTCGGCGTGAGCAGTTCGGCGCCTGGAAAGCTCTGGCGCAGGATCGGCGTCGTCGGGGCGGCGGCGCGCCGGGCCGACAGGTCGATCGCTTCGCGAACCCGCGAGACGACCGTGTCGGCATCGAAGGGTTTTTCGATGAAGTCGAGCGCGCCATGCTTGATCGCATCGACCGCCATCGGAATGTCGCCCTGGCCCGAAATGATGAAGATCGGCGCCGGATAGTGATGGGCGTTGAGTTCCTTCAGGATGTCGAGGCCCGAGCGGCCGGGCATGTGCACGTCGAGGATGACGCAGGCCGGCACCTGGCTGCGGGCGGTGGCGAGAAAGCTCGCGCCGTCGGCGAAGCCGGTTACCGAGAAGCCTTCCATCGACAGGACGACGCCGAGTGCATCGCGCACGGCCGGATCGTCATCGACGACGAAGATGCCCCGATGGACATGGATGGTCTTGGCCGCAGTCGCCATGGTTCACCGCATCTCGCCGTGCCCGGCATCCTCGTCCGCAGGTTCCGGAAGCACCAGGGAGAAGCACGCGCCCCGTCCATTGCCGCCGGGATCCACGGTCAGATCCCCGCCATGGTTTTGGGCGATCGCCCGGGAAATCGCAAGACCGAGGCCCAGTCCGGTTCTCTTCGTACTCGCGAAGGCGCGGAACAGGTGGGGCATGGCTTCGGGCGGCACGCCCGGGCCGCTGTCGCGCACGGAAAAGCGGATCGTGCCGTCCCGGGCCTGGGTCTCGATCCAGATCCGTTCCTGGCCGCCGCCGCGTACCGCCTCGAGCGCATTGCGCATGAGATTGACCACGATCTGCTGGATCTGCACCGCGTCGACCCGCACGGCGGGCAGGGGGCTGCGCAGGTGCCGGACGACGCGCGCGCCCGGCCGATAGCCGAGCAGCGTCAGCTCGACCGCTTCCTCGACCAGGCCGTTGAGATCGACGAGGCGGCGCTCGGGCTCGCGCTTTTCGACGAAATCGCGCATGCGCCTGATGATGTTGCCGGCCCGTTCCGCTTCCCGCTGCGCCTTGCCGAGGATCGACCGGATGGTGTCGTCGAGATGGGCGCCGATCTCGCCGCGCCGATGCGCGTCGGTCGCCTTGTCATGGGCCCGTCCGACCGCCTGCAGATACAGCATCACCGCCGTCAGCGGCTGGTTCAGCTCGTGCGCCAGCGCAGCCCCCATTTCGTCGACCGCCGAGACGCGGGCCATGTGCAGAAGGTCGGTCTGCAGCTGGTTCAGCCGTTCTTCCGCCTCCTTGCGGGGGCGCAGATCGCGCAGAATGGCGATGAACTGGCGCCCGTCGGGCGTTCCCGCCTCCGCCACCGACAGTTCGACCGGGAAGGCGGTGCCGTCGCGATGTCGCCCGGCCACCTCGCGGCCGCCGCCGACGATGGGCTCGACCGCAAGGCCCGCATCAGCGTCGTCGCCCGCGCCCTGAAGGACGGGGCCGAGGATCAGGTCCACGCGGCGGCCGATGGCCTCCGCGGCGGTCCAGCCGAAGAGCGTCTCGCACGCCTTGTTGAACACCAGCATGGTCCGGCTTTCGTCGACCACGACGATGCCGTCGGCGGCAATGTCGAGCACGCTGGACAGACGGGCTTCCGAGACTGTCAGCGACGCCTTCTTGATCTGCTCGATGGAGGATCTCCTCACGGCGGCACCGGCTCCGGACCCATCACCCAAGGGGGCGACGGTACCTCCGGCGACGGCACCGATACGCCCGGGGACGCAGAGCATGCTACGCCCCTCGGCGGCGCGCAATACTGAATGAACCTGTGGCGTCAGGCCCATTGATAGTATATGCCGTTACGTAAGATACGCAAGGGCTGGGTACCGGTCCTCGCCGCCGGGCAGGCGTCAGAGCTGCCTGATCGCGTCGGCGAGCCGGCCTGCGGCAGTCTCGATCTGTTCCGGAGAGCGCAGATAGCAGAGCCGCAGATGGCCTTCTCCGCCGGCGCCGAAGGCGGAGCCCGGCGCAAGGCCGACCTTGGCGAGATCGACGAGGCGCATGGCGGCGGCCATCGAGTCGGTCACGCCTTCGATGCCGAAGAACAGGTAGAAGGCACCGTCGGGCCGCGAGAAATGGCAGCGGCCGGTCCGCTCCACCGCGGCTGAAACGATGTCGCGCGCCCTGCGGGCCTTGGCGATCTGGTGCTCGACGAGGCTCTCGCCGCGTTCGAGCGCGGCAATGCCCGCCCGCTGGACGAAGATCGGCGAGCCCGAGGTCGAATATTGGATGAGGTTCTCGATCACGTCGCCGAGCGCGGGATCCGCCTCCACCCAGCCCATGCGCCAGCCGGTCATGGCCCAGTTCTTGGAGAAGGTGTTGACCCACAGGATGCGGTCGCCGTCCTCGCGCACGTCGTGGAACGAGGGCGCCCGCTTGGCCTCGCCGGTCCAGACGAAGCGGGTATAGATCTCGTCGGCGATGATCCAGAGCCCGTGCTTGCGGGCCAGCGCGAGAATGTCGACGAGCTCCTGGCGCGTCGCGGTCCAGCCGGTCGGGTTCGACGGGGTGTTGACGAAAAGCGCCTTCGTCCGCGGCGTAATGGCCGCGGCGATCCGCTCGAGGTCGATCTGCCAGCCGCGATTGCCGTGGGTGAGCTCGACCAGCACGGGCGTTGCGCCGCGCAGCCCGGCGGCGGCCGGCGCGTTCGGCCAGGTCGGCGAAGGGATGATCACCTCGTCGCCGGGGCCGGCCACCATGGTCATGGCGATCTGGATCGCCTGCATGCCGGAGCCGCAGACGAAGAAGCGCTCCGGGGACAGGGGACGGCCGTAGAGGTTGGACGCATAGGTGGCGATCGCCTGGCGAAGCTCGGGAATGCCCCGCTGCCACGTATAGGTCGTCTCGCCGGCGGCCAGCGAACGGGTCGCGGCTTCGCTGATGAAGGCGGGCGTCGGCATGTCGCCTTCACCCACCCAGAGCTGGATCACATCGCCGGCCGCCCGGGCATATTTCGACAGTTCGACGATGCCGCTGGCCGGCGCGTCCGTGGCTTCCGGGCGGAGCGAGGCGAGGAGGGAGGAGGTCATGGGCAGGCGCTGGCTTTCCAAAGGGCGTTGCGCAGCATAGCTGCCGCGAAGCTGCCCTTCTCATGAAAATCACGACGGAAGTCCATCACCAAAGGCGATGGCGCAATTGGACGACGCCCGTCATCAGGCCTTGGTTCCGCCCGACTGGCTTTGCTATAAGCCCCGGTCGCAAAAGCTTATCAGGGGCCCTTACGTGCTGCGCAGATTTGGTTTGACGGGCCGGGCAACGGCCCGAATCGCCTTGGTAATGGGTCTAGCGGCCGGCCTTGCGGGCTGCGGCACCAGTGGCGGCAATCTTTTCGGCGGCGGTCAGGGCCAGTCGCCCGAAGCTGCGGCGCAGCCGGCGCCCGGCGTCGGCTCCCCCGTCCACAACACGCTGTTCGGCCAGCCGGTACAGGCCGGCCCGCAGACGCTGCAGGAGAACCTGTGCCCGCGCATCGAAGTGCGCGACGGCTCCAATGTCTGGCGCCAGGGCGGCGACGGACCGACCGAGCTGCGGTACCAAGCGACCATTACCGACCTTGCGCGCGAGTGCCGGATCGACGGTCAGACCATGGTCGTCAAGGTCGGCGTCGAGGGACGCGTGCTGTCCGGCCCGAAGGCGGAGGGCAGCGCGCGGCTCAGCCTGCCGATCCGCATCGCGGTGACGCGCGGCCTGTCGCAGCCGATCTGGTCGCGGCTCTACACCGTGCCGATCGATGTGCCGGCCGGCTCGCCGAACGTCTCCTTCACCCAGATCGAGGACCAGGTCGCCTTCGCCCTGCCGCCGCCGGAAGAGCTGCAGAACTACATCATCTTCGTCGGTTTCGACACGATGGCCCAGCCGCAGCAGCGTCAGCGCGGCCGCCAGGCCCGCCGCGGGCACTGACGCCGGCGAGGTCCGCGCTCTTCGGACGAACGGCGCGCGCGGCCCACAGGCCCGCCTTGACTCCGGCTGCCGATGCGGTCATTGCCAAGGTGTGCCTTATGAACCCGGCGGGAGAGTCCGGGTGGTCTTGTTACGTTCTGAAGATCTCCCGGCGCCGAAGGAGCAACGGCCCCGGAACCTCTCAGGCAAAAGGACCGCCGGGGGATCGGCATTCTGGAAAGCGGCCTGGCGTCCAAACCCGGCCCACCGACGGAGTAAGCCGATAGGGCGCCCTGCCGGGGTGCTCTGGCCTTCGGGCCCCGGTGAATCTCTCAGGTTCCTGCGACAGAGGGGCGCGAGCGGGCGACAAGCCCGCGTTTCGAGCGTGTCCGGGCCATCGCCCCGGGCCTGTTCGCGCGCCGATGCAGGATGACCAATGGCTGAGACCGTTTCCGGGCCGCTGCACAAGACCCCGCTCCATCAGCTCCACGTCGATGCCGGCGCCAAGATGGTGCCCTTCGCCGGCTACGACATGCCGGTGCAATATCCGACCGGCGTGCTCACCGAGCACAACTGGACGCGCAGCGACGCCGGCCTCTTCGACGTCAGCCATATGGGCCAGGCCTTCGTCGTCGGACCGGACTGGGAGACCACGGCGCGGGCGCTCGAGGCGCTGGTGCCGGCCGACATCCTCAACCTCAAGCCCGGCCAGCAGCGCTACAGCCAGCTCACCGCCGAGGACGGCGGCATTCTCGACGACCTCATGATCACCCGCTCGGGTTATGCCGGTTATGAAGGCTGGGCCTATATGGTGGTCAACGCCGCCTGCAAGGACCAGGATTTCGCCCATATCGCCGCGCGGCTTCCCGCCGGTGTCAGCCTGAAGCCGGACCCGACCCTGGCGCTGGTCGCGCTGCAGGGCCCGAAGGCCGCGGCCGTGCTGGACGATCTCATTCCCGGCATTGCCGCAACGCCGTTCATGACCTTCATCGAGGCCAAGCTCGACGGCATGTTCGTCCACGCCTCCCGTTCCGGCTATACCGGCGAGGATGGTTTCGAGCTCTGCATCGAAGCGAAGAACGCGGCTGCGATCTGGCAGAGGCTGACCGCCGACCCGCGGGTCAAGCCGATCGGCCTCGGCGCCCGCGACAGCCTGCGCCTGGAGGCCAGCCTCTGCCTCTATGGCCACGATATCGACACCACCACCTCGCCGGTGGAGGCCGGGCTCACCTGGTCGATCCAGAAGCGCCGCCGCACCGAAGGCGGTTTCCCGGGCGCCCAGCGCATCCAGCGCGAGCTTGCCGAGGGACCGTCGCGCCGCCGGGTCGGCATCGTGCCCGACGGCCGGGCGCCGGCGCGCGAGGGCGCCCCGATCAAGGCGGCCGACGGCGCCGCCATCGGCACGGTCACGTCGGGCGGCTTCGGGCCGACGGTCAACGGCCCGGTCGCCATGGGTTACGTCAACAGCCGTTTCGCCGAGCCGGGCACGCCGGTGCTGCTCGAGGTGCGCGGCAAGGACCTGCCCGCGAAGGTCGTCACCATGCCGTTCGCGCCGCACCGCTACTTCCGCGGCTGACGGCGGGCGAAGCTCAAGCATCCGGCCCGGCCGGCACCGTGCCTCACATCATAGCCATCCAGAGGAACTTCCCATGGCCACGATCCGCTACACCAAGGACCACGAATATATCGCCGTCGAAGGCGATACCGGCACGATCGGCATTTCCGACTATGCCCAGCAGCAGCTCGGCGACGTCGTTTTCGTCGAACTGCCCGAGATCGGCCGCAAGGTGGCCAAGGGCGACGGCACCGCTGTGGTCGAGAGCGTCAAGGCGGCCTCCGACATCTACGCGCCCGTCGGCGGCGAGGTGATCGCCGTCAACGCCGAGCTCGAGGCCGCCCCCGGCACCGTCAACGAGGATCCGGCCGGCAAGGGCTGGTTCGTCAAGCTCAAGATCGCCGATCCGGCCGAGCTCGACGCCCTGATGGACGAGGCGGCCTACCAGGCGTTCCTGTCCTCGATTTCCTGACACGGGGCGCAGGTCATGGCGCACAGCTACACCGCCGAGGTCGCCTGGAACCGGGAGGCGGCCGCCGTCTTCACCGACAACCGCTATTCGCGGGCGCATGTTTGGCGCTTCGACGGCGGCGTCGCGGTGCCGGCCTCGTCGGCGCCGTCGAGCGTGCGCGTGCCGTTCTCCCGTGAGGACGCGGTCGACCCGGAGGAGGCGCTGGTCGCCTCCGTCTCGTCCTGCCACATGCTGTTCTTCCTGGCCTTCGCGGCCAAGGAGGGTTTCCGCGTGGATGCCTATGTCGACAAGGCGGAAGGCGTCATGAGCCCGAACGAGAAGGACAAGCTCTACGTTTCGGCCGTGACGCTGCGGCCGGTCGTGACCTTCTCCGGCGACCGCCTGCCGAGCCGCGCCGACATCGACCACCTGCATCACCGCTCCCATGAGGAGTGCTACATCGCGAACTCGGTCCGTGCCGAGGTCGTGGTCGAAGCCTCCGATCCGATCATCGCCTGAACTGGACCTGACGCCTCATGCGCTACCTGCCGCTGACCGCCGAAGACCGCGCCGACATGCTCGCCAAGATCGGCGCCGCTTCGGTCGACGAGCTCTTCGCCAATGTGCCCAAGGGCAAGCTGATGACCGGCCTTGCCGACCTGCCGACCGCCAAGGGCGAGATCGAGGTCGAGCGGATCATGGGCGCGATGGCGGCGAAGAACGTGCCGGCCTCCTCGGTTCCCTTCTTCGTCGGGGCGGGTGCCTACAAGCACCACGTGCCGGCCAGTGTCGACCATCTGATCCAGCGCTCCGAATTCCTGACGAGCTATACGCCCTATCAGCCGGAAATCGCCCAGGGCACGTTGCAATATCTGTTCGAGTTCCAGACCCAGGTCGCGCTGCTGACCGGCATGGATGTGGCCAATGCCTCCATGTATGACGGCTCGACCGGTGCGGCCGAGGCGGTGCTGATGGCGCACCGCGTGACCCGGCGCAACAAGGCGATCCTCGCCGGCAACCTGCATCCGCACTACCGCGACACGATCGAGACCGTGTCGCGCATGGCCTCCGACCGGATCGTGTCGCTCAAGCCCAATCCCGGCGATGCCGGCGCGGACCTCAAGGCAGTGGCCGACGCCATCGACGGCGAGACCTCCTGCGTGGTCATCCAGACGCCCGACGTGTTCGGCAATCTGCACGACCTGAGGGCGATCGCCGAGAAGGCGCAGGGCGCGGGCGCCCTGCTGATCGCCGTCGTCACCGAGGTCGTGTCGCTCGGTGCGCTGACCTCGCCCGGCGCCATGGGCGCCGATATCGTGGTCGCCGAGGGCCAGTCGATCGGCGTCGGCCTGAATTTCGGCGGGCCCTATGTCGGCCTGTTCGCCACCCGGTCGAAATACGTGCGCCAGATGCCGGGCCGGCTCTGCGGCGAGACCGTCGATGCCGAAGGCCGGCGCGGTTTCGTTCTGACCCTGTCGACGCGCGAGCAGCATATCCGCCGGGAGAAGGCGACCTCCAACATCTGCACCAATTCCGGGTTGATGTGCCTTGCCTTCACCATCCACCTCAGCCTGCTCGGCGAGGCGGGCCTCAGGCGCCTTGCTGCGACCAATCACGCCAATGCCTGCGATCTCGCGGACCGGCTGGACGGGGTGAAGGGCGTCCAGCTTCTCAACAAGAGCTTCTTCAACGAATTCACCATCCGGGTTGCTGGCGATGCCGCTGCGGTCGTCGAAAAGATGGCGGCGAAGGGTGTGCTCGCCGGCGTGCCGGCCTCGCGGCTCTGGCCCTCGGACAAGGCCGAGAAGGACCTGATCATCGTCGCCAGCACCGAAGTGAACACCGACGAGGACCGCGCGGCCTTCGTTGCGGCGCTTCAGGCGGCGCTGGCATGAGGACGGTGCTGGACCGGCGCTGCGGCCGCCGCGGCGAGATGAGCAATCCAATATGCCGGCATCCCTGCCAGGCGAACCCCATTCGGCCGTCGAATTGAAGGACGCGAGATCATGATGAACCGTCAGGGCCGCCCCACCGCCGCAGGCGACGCCTCGGCCCAAGCCCATCCGACCTTCACCGGCAATTACGGCTTGGAGATCGAAGAGCCGCTGCTGTTCGAAATCGGCCGCGCCGAGACCACCGGCGTCGACCTGCCCGAGCCGAAAGCCGCCACGTCTCGCCTCGGCGGCCTTGCGCGCGAGGGCGCGATCGGCCTCGTCGGCCTGTCCGAGCCGGAGACGATGCGTCACTACGTGCGGCTCAGCCAGAAGAATTTCGGCATCGACACCGGGCTCTTCTCGCTCGGCTCCTGCACGATGAAGCACAATCCGCGCCTCAACGAGAAGATGGCACGTCTGCCGGGGCTCGGCGACGTCCATCCGCTGCAGCCCCAGTCGACCGTGCAGGGCGCGCTCGAACTGATCGACCGGCTCGCGCACTATCTGAAGGAACTGACCGGCATGCCGGCGGTCGCCATGAGCCCGAAGGCGGGCGCGCACGGCGAACTGTGCGGCATGATGGCGATCAAGGCCGCGCTCGAGGCCAGGGGCGAGGGCCACCGCAAGATCGTGCTGGTGCCGGAATCGGCGCACGGCACCAATCCGGCGACCGCCGCGCTCATCGGCTTCGAGGTGAAGGCGGTGCCGGCCCAGGCCGACGGCACGGTGCACGTCGCCGACGTCAAGGCGGCGCTGACGCCCGACGTCGCCGCGATCATGCTGACCAACCCGAATACCTGCGGCATCTTCGAGAAGGAGATCGTCGAGATCGCGGCCGCGATCCACGAGGCAGGCGCCTATTTCTACTGCGACGGCGCGAATTTCAACGCCATCGTCGGCAAGGCGCGGCCCGGCGACCTCGGCGTCGACGCCATGCACATCAACCTGCACAAGACCTTCTCGACGCCTCATGGCGGCGGTGGCCCGGGTGCCGGTCCGGTGGTGCTGTCGGAGCGGCTCGCCGCCTTCGTGCCCTATCCCTTCGTCCATGCCGGCGAGCGTTTCGAGCTGGTCGAGGAAGCGAGCGGCATCGCCAAGGGCGAGAAGCCGTTCGGCCGCATGACCGCCTTCCACGGCCAGATGGGCATGTTCGTGCGGGCGCTCGCCTATATGCTGTCGCACGGCGCCGATGGCATGAAGCAGGCCTCCGAAGACGCCGTGCTCAATGCCAATTACATCAGGGCCAGCCTGTCGGACCTGATGAGCCTGCCCTTCGGCGATCAGCCCTGCATGCACGAGGCGCTGTTCGACGATACCTGGCTGAAGGACACCGGCGTCACCACGCTCGATTTCGCCAAGGCGATGATCGACGAGGGCTACCACCCGATGACCATGTATTTCCCGCTTGTCGTCCACGGCGCCATGCTGATCGAGCCGACCGAATCGGAATCGAAGGCCTCCCTCGACCTGTTCATCGCCACCCTGCGCGATCTCGCCATGAGCGCGGTCAAGGGCGAGGTCGAGCGGTTCAAGGGAGCTCCCTACCATGCTCCGCGCCGGCGTCTCGACGAGACGCGGGCCGCGCGCAATCCGGTGCTGCGCTGGACCGCCCCGGCGCCCTACGCCGCGGCCGCCGAATAGGCGCGACGATACGATGATCGGGACGAGGCGGCCTTCGGGCCGCCTCGTCTTTTTGGGGGCGGGGACGGCGCTCGCCGCCAGCGGGCGTCCGGCGGTCGCCGCGCGAAGCGCTTGCCATGGCTGCCCTCTTCCCCTTAAGAGACCGCATGCTCCGTCGTCTGCGCCCTGCGGCATCGGCCGCCTCGCGAATTACCGGCCCGGCCTCCCCAAGGCCGCGGTGACGCGCGCCCGGAGGTCCGGGTTCTTTCAGCCAAGACGAACGCCTTTTCCACGCGCGGCGCTGGCCGCCGCTTGATCCGGTCGAGACCGATGTCCGAACCCTTTGACTATTCGAAGACGCTGCTGCTGCCCGAGACGGCCTTTCCGATGCGCGCCGGCCTGCCGGAGAAGGAGCCCGAGATCCTCAAGGCCTGGGAGGCGATGGACCTCTATGGCCGGCTGAGGCGCGAGGCGAGGGGACGTGCGCGCTTCGTGCTGCATGACGGCCCGCCCTATGCCAACGGCCACCTCCATATCGGCCACGCCCTCAACAAGATCCTGAAGGACATGGTCACGAAGTCGCAGCAGATGGCGGGCTTCGACAGCGACTATGTCCCCGGCTGGGACTGCCACGGCCTGCCGATCGAGTGGAAGATCGAGGAGCAGTACCGGGCCAAGGGCTTGAACAAGGACGACGTGCCCATCGTCGAGTTCCGCAAGGAGTGCCGGGCTTTCGCCAGCCATTGGCTCGACGTCCAGCGCGGCGAGTTCAAGCGGCTCGGCGTGATCGGCGACTGGGATCATCCCTACCAGACCATGAGCTTCGCGGCGGAGGCGCAGATCGCCACCGAACTGATGAAGTTCGCGGCCGACGGCCAGCTCTATCGCGGGTCCAAGCCGGTCATGTGGTCGGTGGTCGAGCGCACGGCGCTGGCCGAGGCCGAGGTCGAATATCACGACTACCAGAGCGACACGATCTTCGCCGCCTTCCCGGTCCTCGGCCAGGATTTCGCCGTGGTCATCTGGACGACCACGCCCTGGACCATCCCCGGCAACCGGGCGATTTCCTATTCGAAGCGTGTCGCCTACGGCCTCTATGAGGTCACGGCCGCGCCGGAGACGAATTGGGCAAGGGTCGGCGCCAAATATGTCGTCGCCGACAAGCTCGCCGCCGACATGTTCAAGGCAGCCAAGGTCGAGGGTTTCGCGCGGCTGCGCGATGTCGCCGCGGCCGAGCTTGCCGGCTATACCGCGGCCCACCCGCTGCGCGGCCAGGGCTACGATTTCGACGTGCCGATGCTCGACGGCGATCATGTCACCGACGATGCCGGCACCGGCTTCGTCCATACCGCTCCCGGCCATGGCCGGGAGGACTTCGACATCTGGATGGCCAATGGCCGGGCGCTTGCCGCGCGCGGCATCGACACGGCGATTCCCTATACCGTCGATGGCGATGGCCGCTTCACGCAAGAGGCGCCGGGCTTCACCGGGCGCCAGGTGATCACCGACAAGGGCGACAAGGGCGATGCCAACGGCGCCGTGATCGAGGCGCTTGCCGCGGCCGGCCGGCTCGTCGCGCGCGGCCGGCTGAAGCATACCTATCCGCATTCCTGGCGCTCGAAGAAGCCGGTGATCTTCCGCAACACGCCGCAATGGTTCATTGCGATGGACAAGCCCTATGCGGACGGCACGACGCTGCGCGAGCGCGCGCTGAAGGCGATCCGCGACACCGAATGGGTGCCGGCCTCGGGCGAGAACCGCATCAACGGCATGATCGAGAACCGCCCGGACTGGGTGGTCTCGCGCCAGCGTGCCTGGGGCGTGCCGATCGCCGTCTTCGTCAGGAAGGGCACGAACGAGATCCTGAAGGACGAGGTCGTCAACCACCGCATCCGCGACGCCTTCACGCAGGAGGGCGCGGATGCCTGGTTCGCTTCGGCCGACGGCGCGCGCTTCCTCCAGCCCGAATATGATCCGAAGGATTGGGACAAGATCGACGACGTGCTCGACGTCTGGTTCGATTCCGGTTCCACCCACGCCTTCACGCTCGAGGATCCGCAGGCCTTCCCGAACTTCGCCGGGCTGAAGCGCAAGGTCGACGGCGGCAACGACACGGTCATGTATCTGGAAGGCTCGGACCAGCATCGCGGCTGGTTCCACTCCTCGCTTCTGGAAAGCTGCGGCACGCGCGGTCGGGCGCCCTACGACGTCGTGTTGACGCACGGCTTCGTGCTGGACGGCGACGGCCGCAAGATGTCCAAGTCGCTCGGCAATACCGTGGCGCCGCAGGACGTCATCAAGCAGTCCGGCGCGGACATCCTGAGGCTGTGGGTCGCGGCCTCCGACTATTCCGACGATCTGCGCATCGGCAAGGAGATCCTGCAGACCACCTCGGACACCTATCGCAAGCTGCGCAACACGATCCGCTGGATGCTGGGCGCCCTGAAGCATCACGACGGCGCGCCTCTGCCGGCAAGCGGTATCCCGGAGCTGGAGCAGCTGATGCTGCACCGGCTCGCCGAACTGTCGCCGGCGGTGCACGAGGCCTATCGCGCCTACGACTACAAGAAGGTCTTCGCGCTGCTGAGCCACTTCATGACGGTCGATCTCTCGGCCTTCTATTTCGACGTGCGCAAGGACACGCTCTACTGCGATCCCTATTCCTCGCCGGTGCGCCGGACGGCCCTTGCGGTCATCGAGGAACTGTTCCGCGCGGTCGCGACCTGGCTCGCGCCGATCCTTTCCTTCACCACGGAAGAGGCCTGGTGGGAGCGCTATGGCCGCGAGGGCAGCGTTCATCTCGCAGGCTTCTATGCCGCCGACCCGGCCTGGCTCGCGCCGGACCTGGCGGCGAGATGGGACAAGATCCGCAAGGTCCGGCGCGTCGTCACCGGCGCGCTTGAGGTCGAGCGGGCAGCCAAGCGGCTCGGATCGTCGCTGGAAGCGGCGCCGGTCATCCACGTGGCCGATGCCGATCTCGCCGCCGCCCTCGAAGGCATCGACATGGCCGAGGTCGCGATCACTTCCGGCGCGACCATCGCAGCGGGCGAGGGGCCGGCGGACGCCTTCCGCCTCGACGAGGTGAAGGGCGTCGCGGTCGTGCCGGTCAAGGCGCCGGGCGTCAAATGCGCCCGGAGCTGGAAATATTTCGACCCGGAGACCGCCGATCCCGCCTATCCCGACATCACGCCGCGCGACGCGCAGGCGATGCATGAATGGAAGGCGCGCCACGCCCTTTGATACGGTCGCGGCGAGGACGCCGGACATCCGGCGTCCGCTTCGCTTCCGGCCCGGCGCGGTAGGCGGCCGACGGCTGCTGGAAGGCGCTGGCCGGGGTCGCTTCGAGACAGGGCCAGCCCCGCCGGCCGCGATAAGTGCTGCCGGGCGCAAGCCCTGCATGCGGCGCGTATAGGGAATGACACGATGGGGAGATGCCCGATCACAGCCGCTCGGCTTCGGGCTTATACTCTCCCCTGTCATCTCAGGGGGAGCAGGCCATGCCCCAGCGGAATTTTGCCGTCGTGCCCTTCGTCCAGCGGGGGTCTCGCATGGTGGCCGAGGATGTTCATTACCTCGATACCTACGAACAGGCGCAGGTCGTCGCCAAATTCGTTGCCCGGAAACGGCCGGGGGTGATCATTCTTTCGGTCTCCTCGGCGCGGGCCGACGAGGATCCGGAAATCGTCGTTCTGGAACAGATCGGCGCGGGGCTCGCAAGTGCCACCGCGACGGTCCATTGATGCAAGGCCAAAGGTCTGAATTGTCAGGCCGCTGCCACACGAGGCGACCCCGCCGGATCGCCTGAGGACAGCGACGCTGTTTCACACGTGTCGCTTCGAGCCCAAATCAGTCGTTTGCGTCAGTCGAGTTTCAGGTCGTCTGCCGACTGCTTGCCGGTGCGGCGGTCGGTGGCGAGCTCGTACGACACCTTCTCGCCTTCACGCAGGTCGTTGAGACCGGCGCGCTGCACGGCGGAAATGTGCACGAACACGTCCTTGCCGCCGTCGGCGGGCTGGATGAAGCCGTAGCCTTTCTGGGGGTTGAACCACTTTACAGTCCCGGTCGCCATGGAAGCTCCTCATGTTTGGCGGTGGAGGGATGGGGTGTCAGGCAGCCCGGCGTTTGGGCTGCGGACGAGCTTGGTTGGCCACGGGGCGCGGGTCGCGCCGCTGGGCCTGCGATGCATGCGGCACCACCGTCAGCGGTACACGCGTCAGCCTTTCGATGGCGGTCAGGTAGCTGCGCTCGGAAGGATCGCAGAAAGCGTAGGCAATGCCAGCCCGGCCTGCACGGCCGGTGCGGCCGATACGGTGGACGTAGCTTTCCGGTTCGTTGGGCAGGTCGAAATTCACCACATGGGTGATCTCGGCGACGTCGATGCCGCGGGCGAACAGATCGGTCGCCACCAGCACGCGCACGTCGCCGGCCTTGAACTGGGCCAGCGCGCGCTGGCGTGCATTCTGGCTCTTGTTGCCATGAATCGCATCGGTCGCGATGCCCGCCTTGGCGAGCTGGCCGGCCAGGCGATTGGCCCCGTGCTTGGTGCGGGTGAACACCACGACGCGGGCGAGGCCGGGATCCTTCAGCAGGCTCTCCAGCAGTGCCCGCTTGTCGGCGGTCGACACGTGGTAGACATGCTGTTCGATCGCCTCGACAGTCACGACTTCCGGGGTCACCTCAACGCTTACCGGCTCCCACAGGATGGTGCGGGCGAGCTTGGCGACCTCTTTCGGCATGGTCGCCGAGAACAGCATCGACTGGCGCTGCTCGGGCAGCTTGTTGATGATCTTCATCACGTCATGGATGAAGCCCATGTCGAGCATGCGGTCGGCTTCGTCGAGGACAAGATGGGTGACGGTATCGAGCCGCACCGCGCCCTGGTTCGACAGGTCGATGAGCCGGCCGGGGGTCGCGACCAGGATATCGATGCCGCGCGCCAGGGCCTGAACCTGCGGGTTCTGGCCGACGCCGCCGAAAATGACGGTGTGGCGCAGCTTGGTCCGGCGGGACAGCTTGGCGATGGTATCGCCGATCTGCAGGGCCAACTCGCGGGTGGGCGCGAGGATCAGGGCACGTACGCCCTTGGCCGGCAGGCGGCTCGTCTCTTCGCTGAGGTGCTGCAGGATGGGCAGGCTGAAGGCGGCGGTCTTGCCGGTGCCGGTCTGCGCGATGCCGATCAGGTCGTGGTCCTCGAGGAGGTGAGGAATAGCTTTCGCCTGGATCGGCGTCGGGCGGGTAAAGCCGTGATCCTTCAGAGAATGCAAGAGCGGCTCGGCAAGGCCGAGCGAAACGAAATCAGAGGAGTTCAAGAAGATGTGTCTTTCAAGTCTACCGGAAATACCGTCTCTACGGTCCCCAGTCTGGAGGTCATGAGCCGCGCGCCGGGGCGGATCAGACTCGTTGTCGCACCGATCTCCGGTTATCGACGCCCGGGAACTAACAAAGGCGGCGCAGCGCTATCACGACGATGTTTGCTTTAAATGCTGTAACTTGCCGTTGCCGTCAACCCCATCGCGTTAATTTCCGTATGGCCTATTTGGTCGAGGGACGTTGTTTCCTCGCTTAATTCTTGCGTCAATCAGTTGAAATTTCTCAGATATTGAAGCAACACGCGGCATTGATGGGCTGGTCGGCGGATAAGCAGTGTTGCAGGGTTCGGCACGCGCTTCTGGCGAATAGAACATATGCGTTCTACGGCGGGAACTTGCCGTTGTTTCGTGCGTTACGCAGCGTGTCGCGCTGCGGTCGTGGCATAGCCGGAATGGCAAATCCAGGCTAGCACTTCACGCGATACCTCGTTCCCCTGGGAGCCGTCCGATGACCAGTCTCGTTAGCCGCCGCATTGTTCTCGCCGCCCGTCCGCATGGTGAACCGAAGCCCTCCGACTTTCGCATCGAGGAGGCGCCGGTCGCGGCGCCGGGCGAAGGCGAGGTGGTTCTCAAGATCCGCTATCTCTCGCTCGACCCCTATATGCGCGGCCGGATGAGCGATGCCAAGTCTTATGCCGCGCCCGTCGAGATCGGCGGCGTGATGGAAGGTGGCACCGTCGGCGAGGTGGTGGAGAGCCGCAGCGACCGTTTTCGCGTCGGTGACATCGTCCTGTCGCATTCGGGCTGGCAGTCCCATGCTGTCGCCGACGCCAAGACGCTGCGCAAGATCGACCCATCGGCCGCGCCGATCTCGACAGCGCTCGGCGTGCTCGGCATGCCCGGCATGACGGCCTATACCGGGCTCTTGACCATCGGCCAGCCGAAGGCCGGCGAGACTGTGGTGGTTGCCGCGGCGACCGGTCCTGTCGGCTCGGCGGTGGGCCAGATCGCCAAGATCAAGGGTGCGCGCGCGGTCGGCATTGCCGGCGGCGCCGACAAGTGCCGGGCGCTGATCGAGGAGTTCGGTTTCGACGTGGCGGTCGACCACCGCTCGCCAACCTTCGCGGCGGACCTGAAGGCGGCCTGCCCCGATGGCATCGACGTCTATTTCGAGAATGTCGGCGGGGCGGTTTTCGACGCGGTCTTCCCGCTGCTCAACTTCTTCGCCCGGGTGCCGGTCTGCGGCGTCATCGCGCAGTACAATGCCACCAGCCTGCCCGACGGGCCCGACCGCACGCCCCTGATCCTGCGTGACATCCTGACCAAGCGCCTGAATTTCCGCGGCTTCATCGTGCGCGACTTCGCCGATCAGGCGAAGGATTTCTTCACCGACATGTCGGCCTGGATACGCGACGGCAAGGTCAAGTATCGCGAGGATGTCGTCGAAGGGCTCGACAATGCGCCGGAGGCCTTCATCGGCCTGCTCAAAGGCCGCAATTTCGGCAAGCTGGTGATCAAGATCGCCTGAGCGCCTGTTCACGCGAAGACGGCCCGGGCTGCAAGGCTCGGGCCGTGCTGTTTCGAGGCCGCAGTTCAGGCGAGGTGGGCGCCGACGAACCAATGGTCCTTGTCGACCGCCCTGGCGACGCTCGTGAAGATGTCGGCGGTGACCGCATCGCCCGCCGTATCGGCCTCGTCGATGCCTTCGCGGCAGGATTTGGCGAAAGCGCCGAGCCGGTCGCTCACCGCCTTGAGATGGTCGGCCTGCGCGCTGGCCTCCAGCGGATAGGCGGCCAGCGAGGTGGCCGCCGCCGTCGCCTGCGTCGTGCCAGCGGCGATGCCGCCGAGCTGCACGATGCGCTCGGCCAGCGTGTCGCCATGATCCTCGATGCGGGCGGCCACCGCGTCGAACAGTTCGTGGACGGCAATGAAGCCGGGGCCCTTGACGTTCCAGTGGGCCTGTTTGATCGCCAGCTTCAGATCGACCGCATCGGCCAGCCGCTTGTTGAGCAGGGCGATCATGGCGTTGCGGGTATTGCTCTTCAGGTCGTTGGCAAAGGCTTTGGTCATCTCAACTCCTCGGACAGGGCCGGGTTTGACCGATGAAGCCGTGATCGCATCGCCCGGCCGGATTACCCTATAGCACCAAAACGCGCGACCAGATCGTCGGGAAGGACAATGCCGCTGCCAGCTGCGGCGGCACGCAGCGCCAGGCGCCGCTGGCCGGGGAGCCGCGCGCCGGGCTGCGCCTCGCTGGCTGCGGCAAGCGCCGTCATGCGCTCGCCGAACGCGGCATGGCCGAAGCCGGCCGGATCGATGGCGAGGATCGTCTGCCCGGTTCCGGGCGGAGGGCCCTTGTCGTCAAGGAAGGAGGAGGCTTCCATGGACAGGTGGGCGCTGGTCAGGGCGGCCGCCAGCACCTCCACCATGAGCGCGAGCGCCGTCCCCTTGGCCCCGCCGAGCGCCACCATGGTCCCCTTCAGCGCCTCTCCGGCATCGGTGGTCGGCCGGCCCTCGGCATCCAGCGCCCAGCCTTCCGGGATCGCCTCGCCCTTCTGCCTGGCGGCGACGATATTGCCGCGTGCGACGGTGGAGAGCGCGAGGTCGACCACAATCGGCGGGCGCCCCGGCAGCGGCGCGGCGAAGGCTATGGGATTGGTGCCGTAGACGGCGCGGGTGCCGCCCGCCGGCGCGATCGCTTCCGGCGTATTGGCGAAGAACAGTGCGATCAGGCCCTGTTCGGCGAGACGCTCGACATGGTGGCCGAGCGCCCCTGCATGGTTGGAGCGGGTGATCGCCGCCGCGGCGATGCCGGTCTCGCGCGCGATGACGGCAAGCTCGGCGCAGGCAAGATCGATGGCCGGATAGGCGAAGCCGTCGGCGGCGTCGATCATCAGCGTCGCCGGGCGGATTCGCCTCGCGGTCGGCACGGCATCGCCGCGGATCTTGCCGGCGGCAAGCATGCCGAGATAGGTCGGGATGCGCGACAGGCCATGACCCTTGAGGCCATCGGCCTCGGCGCCGACCAGCGCCCGTGCGACGGCGGCAGAGGCGAGCGCGGAGGTGCCGTGGCCTTGGAAGATGCGGGCGACATAGACCTCGGCGGCCTCGATGGACACGCGGTTCATGACGGGCGCTCCTCGAGAGCCTTGAGGACATTCGCCGCCGTGACCGCGGAGACCCGCACATTGCTCTCGGCGGTCACGCCGGCAATATGCGGCGTCAGGATGAGATTGGGCGCGCCG
This sequence comes from bacterium YEK0313, assembly GCA_000751295.2. Taxonomy (NCBI): domain Bacteria; species bacterium YEK0313. The sequence continues at coordinate 101,075 of CCMO02000001.1, read as the reverse complement.
GCGAGCGGCGAGCCCGCCTTCAGGGGTTCGAAGTCGAATACGTCCAGCGCGGCGCCGGCGAGATGGCCGTCCGCGAGCGCGGCTGCCAGCGCCGCTTCGTCGACCACTCCGCCGCGTGCGGCATTGACCAGAACCGAGCCGGGTTTCATGGCCGCGAGCCGCGCCGCGTCGAAGAGGGCGCGGGTCTCCTCGGTCAGCGGCACATGCAGGCTGACCGCATCGGCGGAAGCGACGAGCGTGTCGAGCCCGACCTTGGCGACGCCGTGAGCCCGCCAGGCCGGATCACCGTCGGCGACGAAGGGATCGGCGGCCATGACCGTCATGCCGAAGGCGCGCGCACGTGCCGCGGTCTCGCGGGCGATCGCGCCGAAACCGACGAGCCCCAGTGTCTTGCCGTAGACCTCCCGGCCCATCAGCCGCTCGCGCGGCCAGGCGCCGCCGGCCACCTCGGCGCTGGCGCCATAGGCGCCGCGCAGCAGCATCAGGATGGTCGTCACGGCCCATTCGGCAACCGCGATATCGTTGGCGCCGGTTGCCGGCAGCACCGCGATGCCGCGCGCCTTGCAGGCGGCGACATCGATATTGTCGAGCCCGACGCCGAGCCTTCCGATGGCTACGAGCCGGCGGCCTGCTTCGAGCAGCGCGCCGCGCACCTGGGTGCGGTTGCGCACGATCAGCGCCCGGGCGGCGGCGGCATGGCGCAGCAGTTCCTCCGGCCTGTCGACGAGTGTCTTGTCGTAGATGACCGTGTGCCGGTACGCGAGCTCGGCCACGGCCGCCTCGTCCATGAACTCGCTGATGACGATATCGGTCATGTCCGCTCGCGCTAGCTGATCAGAAGGCCGGCAATGACGACGGCCAGGATGGTGACGGTGGTGCCGATGAAGACGGCGACATGGCGCCAGCCGATCGACAGGATGGCGGTGATCGACGTGCCGAGGCCGAGCGCGGCGATGGCGATCAGAAGGCCGGCATTGGAGATGGCGACGAGCCAGCCCTTGACCTGCGCATAGGGGGCGGCGAGGGCGGTGTTCGGCAGGATCGAATTGACGACCACGAGCGCGAGGAAGACCAGCGCGAAGACCGGCACGGGCACCTTGGCCTCGTGGGCCGTTTCCCCCCGGCGCATGAACCACCAGCCGATGACGAGCACGACGGGCAGCAGCAGGAATACCCTGAACAGCTTGACCACCACCGCCGTATTGCCGACCGGATCGGACACGGCATAGCCGGCGCCGACCACCTGCGCCATGTCGTGGATGGTGGCGCCGAGAAGGATGCCGGTCTTGGTCGCGTCGAAGCCGATCAGGATGGCGAGCGGTGGATAGGCGAGCATGACCAGCGTCGACAGGGCGTTGGCGGCGACGACGGTGAAGGCGGTGTCGGCGGCGCGCGCCTGGTAGTGCGGCAGCACCGTGGTGGTGGCGAGGGCGGCCGAGGCGCCGCAGACCGCGGTCGCGGCGCCTGCGAGAGCACCGTAGCCGTCATGGGCTCCGACCCGGCGGGCGAGCCAGATGCCGGTCGCGATGGTGACCGCCATGGCGGTGACGACGAGCACCAGCGTGCCGGCACCGAGTCCGACAATGTCGCCCAGCGCGACCCGCAGCCCCAGCAGGCCGATCGCCCAGCGCAGCAGCTTCTTCACCGCGAAGGTCAGGCCGGGTTCGAACAGCGGCCGCGCGGCGAGACCGTGCAGGGCGATGCCGATGATCAGCGCGATGACCATTCCGGGCAGGGCGAGCCGTCCGCCGCTTGCCGACCGGACCAGTGGCTCGGCGAACACGGCGGCGATCGAGACGGCGGAGGCGAGCGCCACGCCGGGCAGCAGGGGGCGTGCGGCGGCGGGAGAAACGAGCGTCATGAAGGGTCCTGCCTGCGCGGCTGCGCCGTGGCGTCTGGTGCGGCGGGTTGCGCATAGACGAGGGAGCGCCGGTCGTCGTGCTGGCGCACCTCGCGCAGGCTGAAGCCGAGCGCGTCGAGTATCCTGCGCGACGCGGCGTTGGTCTCGCGGGTGACCGCGACGACCGGGCCGAGATCGCGCCGGGCAGCGAAGTCGAGCACGGCGCGCATGGCCTCCAGCGTAAAGCCCTGGCCGCGCTGTTCAGGCATGACCGCATAGCGCAGGGCCAGGCCGAGGCCGTCGTCGTGCTGCCAGAGGCCGGCTATGCCGACAAAGGCGTCGGTGTCGCGGCGGCGCATCGCGAACATGCCATGGCCGTGGTCGACCCAGATGCGCCGATAGCCGTCGAGTTGATCGCGTGTCGCCGCCGCATCGAGGACGCCGTGCTTCAGCCGGCCGCCGGCCTCGGGGTCGGCGTTGAGGCGCGCGAGCTGATCGAAATCGCCGGACCCGATCGGATTGAGCACGAGCCGTTCCGTGTCGAGAATGGGCCCAAGCCGGATCGCATAGACCAGCTTCGGGCCGTCGCCATGGAGCGAGGCGTCGATGTGCGCGGCGAGGAGGCCGCCATTGGCCTCGATCACGCCGATCGAGGCGGCATTGTCGGGATCGCAGGTCAGCGTGACCTGGTCGAGGCCGACGCTGCGCGCTTCCGGCAGGATCGCGGCGAGCGCCGCGCGGGCATAGCCGCGCCGGCGTTTCCATGGCACGACCGCATAGCCGACATGGCCGGAGACGTGGGCGGGCAGGGCATCGGAGCCCTCCTGCCAGCGCAGGGAAATGACACCGGCAAATTCACCGTCCCACAGCCAGCGCGCAATGAACGGCAGCTTCGGCACGCGCGATCCGTCCGGCAGCAGGATCAGTCCCTCGCGGCTGGTCAGGCTCGCCACGAAGGCTGCCGGGTCGGCCTCATAGGCGTTGATCTGCTCGGCGCTGACGTCGCGCAGATTGTTCGGAGACCAGCCCTGGCGCAGGGCATCGACATAGCCTTCGACCTTGTCGAGGCTCGGCGCGACGAGGGTGAGCGGCATTGCGGCCATGGCTGCCATCGGGGCAGTCCGGCGCGCCGGGCGGCGCGCCGGAACAGGGAATGATCAGGCCGAGCGATAGAGCTTGGTCATCGAGAACTCGCGATGGCCCAGCGCCTCGGCTGCGGTCAGGCGGCCGTTCGCCGTGCGGACGATGTTCTCGATCAGGGCGTCGCCGGCCTGCGGGATCGTCATGGTCCGTTTCAGCACACCCGACACGTCCACGTCGATATGTTCGGGCATGGTCCGGATGGTTTTCGGATTGCCCGAGATCTTGATCACCGGCACGATCGGATTGCCGATGACATTGCCCTGGCCGGTCGGGAAGGTGTGGATGACATAGCCGCCGGCGGCCATCAACGTCACGCATTCGGCCGCCGCCGAGGACGTGTCCATATAATAGAGGCCGGCGCCGCTCGCCGGCGTCTCGGCCGGCTGCAGAATGTCGATGTAGCGGCATTCACGGCCGATCTTCTCGAGATTGCCCAGGGCCTTTTCCTCGATCGTCGTCAGGCCGCCGGCAATATTGCCCTTGGTCGGCTGGCTGTCGGACAGATCGTCGGTCTTGTGCGCTTCGATGACGTCGTCCTGATAGGCCTTCCACATCTTGTACCAGCGCTCGCCGACCTCGGGCGTCGCCGCGCGGGCCTTGCACAGATGTTCCGCGCCGGTAATTTCGGAGGTCTCGCCGAACACGCCATAGATGCCGCGCGGGATCAGCTTGTCGTACATGTTGCCGACGGTCGGGCAGGACGACAGGCCGGTCGTGGTGTCGCTCTCGCCGCACTTGGTCGAGACCCACAATTCCTCGATGGCGCATTTCTCGCGGGCGAGCTCGGTGGCCCACTGCACGAACTCCTTGGCGACATAGCTCGCCTTGGCGATGGTGGCGATGTCGCCATGGCCTTCGATGCCGAAGCCGACGACCGGCTTGCCGGTCCTGGCGATGCCGTCGACCACGCGCTTGGTCCACTGGTCCTCGATGCCGATCACCACCACGGCGGCGACGTTCGGATTGGCGCCCGTGCCGATGAGAGTGCGGAAATGCAGGTCCAGGTCCTCGCCGAACTGCAGGCGCCCATAGGCGTGCGGAATGGCGAGCGTGCCCTTGATATTGTTGGCGACCGCCTCGCAGGCGGCGTTGGAGAGATCGTCGAGCGGCAGCAGCAGGACGTGATTGCGCACGCCGACCCGGCCGTTCTCGCGGCGCCAGCCCATGAAGCTGTCGAGCGAGCGGCCGCTCGGGCGCTTGACCACCGGAGCCTTGAAGCCCTCGGCGTCGATCCTGCGGCCCTTGACCGATTTCAGCTTGCGCTGGACGAGTTCGAAATTCGCCACCATCAGCGACATGTCTTTAAGTCCTCACCAGCGCTTGGTCTTGATGTTGTGCACGTGGGCGTGTTCGCCGGCCTTGATGTCGGCGACGGCCTTGCCGATGTCCTGGCCGTACTTCCAGATCGTGTCGCCCTTCTTGATGTTCTTCAGCGCCACCTTGTGGCCGATCGGAATGTCCTGCTTCGCAGTGATGCGGAAATCCGAATTGTCGTGAGTGACCACGGCGAGCATGTCGGTACCGGCCTTCAGGCCTTCCACGACGACCACGCCGACCGTGTCTTTCTTTTCGTGCACCAGGAGATGGGGGGCGCCCGTTGTGCCTGCCATTGCCAGCCTTCCTCGCCGCTGTCGCGCTCTTCGCGCATAGGTCTTGTATAAGACATAAGAGCAGATACAGTGTCAACGGAAGCGAGGCAGGCCGATGGCTCACGAACGGGACGAGCGCGACGGTGGCGACGGCGATGTCGTCGGCTTTCGGCCGCTCTATCGGCAGGTCAAGGACATGCTGGTCAGGCGTATCGCCGACGGCCGCTGGCAGACCGGGCAGATCATCCCGAGCGAATTCCAGATCGCTCATGAACTGGCGGTGAGCCAGGGCACCGTGCGCAAGGCGCTGGACGAGATGACGGCCGAGAACCTCCTCGTGCGTCGCCAGGGCCGCGGCACCTTCGTCGCGTCCCACGATGAGGACCGGGTGCTGTTCCAGTTCTTCAAGCTGTCGCGCGACGGCGGTGCGCGCGTCTTTCCGGACAGCGAGGTCCATGCGGTGGCGCGCCAGCGCGCCGACGCCACCATGCGGGCGAAGCTGGCGCTCGGGGCCGGGGCCTCGGTCGTGTCGATCCGGCGAGTGCGCTCGCTCGGCGGCGAAAAGGCCATTTCCGAGGCGATCGTCGTACCGGCGGCGCGCTTTCCCGGGCTCGAGCGCGAGGAGCCCATGCCGAACAATCTCTATGGCCTCTATGCCGGTCGCTACGGCGTGCCGGTCGCGCGCGCCACCGAAAGTCTCAAGGCGATCGCCTGCCCGGCGGAGGATGCGGCCCTTCTCGGCCTCGATCCCGGCGCGCCGGTTCTGTTGATCGACCGCATTGCCGCGGACGTTCAGGGCGCGCCCGTAGAATGGCGTGTCTCTTTATGCCGATCCGACAGCTTTCATTATCTATCGGATCTACGATGAGTGCCGGATCGACGGGCCGGACATTCACGCAAGACAATACCGTCCAAGTTTTTGGAGGAAGGAATGCTTTGTCGTGAAATGATCGGCGCGTCATGCCGCGCTGTTCTGGGCGCCACCCTGGCCGCCCTGACCGGTCTACTGTCGCCCGCTGCGGCCGAGACCTATCCGGACCGCCCCGTCACCATGATCGTGCCCTTTGCCGCCGGCGGACCGTCGGACGTGCTGGGCCGTCTCATCGGTCAGTCGATGTCGCGCACGCTCGGCCAGACCGTCATCATCGAGAATGTCGGCGGCGCCGGCGGCACGACCGGCGCCGCGCGCGCGGCGCGTGCGCCGGCCGACGGCTACACCATCCTGATCCATCACGTGGCCCTGGCGGCGGGTGCGACGCTCTATCCGAACCTGCCCTATGACACGCTGAAGGACTTCGCGCCGATCGGCCTCGTCAATCAGGGGCCCTTCGTGATGATCTCGAAGCTCGACCTGCCGCCGCGCAACATCGCCGAGCTGCTGGCCTATCTGAAAGCCAATGGACGCAGCGTCTCGCTGGCCCATGCCGGCATCGGCTCGGGCGCGCATCTGTGCAACATGCTTCTCCAGTCGGCGCTGCAGGTGAAGGTCAACGAGATCCCTTATCGCGGCACCGGCCCGGCGATGAACGATCTCCTCGCCGGCCAGGTCGATGTCCTGTGCGACCAGACGACCAATTCGATGCCGCAGATCCAGGGCAACCGGGTCAGGTCCTACGCCGTGACCTCCGCCGAGCGCGTCGCGCAACTGCCCGACCTGCCGACGCTGCAGCAGGCGGGCCTGCCCGGTTTCGAGATCACCATCTGGCACGCCCTCTATGCGCCGCGGGGAACGCCGGCGCCGGCGCTCGTCAAGCTTGGCGCGGCGCTGGAGGCGGCGTTGAAGGATCCGCAGGTGCTCGCCCGCTTCGCCGATCTCGGCACGACGCCCTATCCCGAGGGACGGCGCGGAGCGGCCGAGGCGCGGGCTCAACTCGAAAGCGAGGTCGCCAAATGGGGCCGGGTCATCCGCGAGGCCGGGATCGTCGCCAACTGACCCCGTGACAGATCGCGTCCCATGACGCAGCATCGGCGCCAGGCCCTCGAAGAAGGGCCCGGCGCTCTGCCGTTGGGAGGATCGGATGTTGCGTTGTCTGGCCGCCGCGCTCGTCGCGGCGATGATTGCAGGCGCGCCGGCCCGTGCCGGCAGCTATCCGGAGCGGCCGATCACCCTGATCGTGCCCTTCGCGGCCGGTGGCTCGACCGACGTCTTCGCCCGCCTCGTCGGCCAGTCGATGTCACAGACCCTCGGCCAGCAGGTCATCGTCGAGAACGCGGCCGGAGCGGGCGGCACGGTGGCGGCGAGCCGCGTCGCGCGGGCGACGCCCGACGGCTATACGCTGCTGATCCACCACCTGGCACTCGCCGCGGGAGCGACGCTCTATCCGCGCCTGAGTTACGATACGCTGGCCGATTTCGCGCCGATCGGCCTCGTCAATTCCGGCCCCTATGTGATCGTCTCCAAGCCGGATCTGCCGCCGCGCGACATCGCCGCATTGCTTGCCTATATCAGGACTAACCGCGAGAACGTTCGGATGGGGCATTCGGGCGTCGGCGCGGGCTCGCATCTGTGCATCATGCTGCTGCAGGCGATGCTCGGCGTGAAAGTCAACGAAATTCCCTATCGCGGTGCCGGTCCGGCCATGAACGATCTCGTCGGCGGCCAGATCGACATGATGTGCGACCAGACCACCAATTCCATTCCCCAGATCCGCGGTGGCCGGATCCGCGCCCACGCCGTCACGGTGCCGGAGAGGGTCCAGCAGCTCGCGGAGATCCCGACCTTGCAGGAGGCCGGCCTGCAGGGTTTCGACGTGACGGTCTGGCACGCGATGTATGCGCCGCGCGGCACGCCCGAGCCGGTGGTCGAGGCACTTCACGCCGCATTGGAAAAGGCGCTTGAGGATCCGCTGATCCTCGCCCGGTTCGATGAACTCGGCACGGTGGTCTATCCGCGCGGCCGGCGCGGGCCGGCCGACGCGCGCGCGCAGCTCGAGCGCGAGGTCGCCAAATGGGGCAGGGTCATCCGCGCGGCCGGCGTCAGCGCGGCGCAGTGACCGAGGTCGGCCGCATGGCCGCCCGGCGGCCCCGCGGCTTGACCTCCGACGCCTTGCGGGCGACATGATCCGTCTCGATGCGGAGCAGTCCATGTCCGATCCCCGCCTGTCTCCGCGCATCCTGGTGCCGCTCCTGGTGATCCTGACGGCGATCGGCCCGATCGCTCTCAACCTGCCGCTGCCGGCCGTGCCGGCTCTCGCCCGCTATTTCGATGCCGATCCGGGCCTCGTCCAACTCACCGTCACGCTCTACCTCGCCGGCATGGCCTGCGCGCAACTGCTGCATGGGCCTCTGTCCGACCGCTACGGCCGGCGTCCCGTCATCATCGGCGCGCTGGTGCTGACGACGGTGATGAGCCTCGCCGCGGCGGCAGCCGCCAGCATCGGCTGGCTGATCGCGGCGCGGGTGCTGCAGTCGCTCGGCGCTTCCGCGGGGCTCGTCGTTGGCCGGGCGGTGATCCGTGACGTGTTTGATCGCGACCGCTCCGCCTCCATGATCGGCTGGGTCACCATGGCCATGATGGTCGCCCCCATGGTCGCGCCTTCGATGGGCGGGGTGCTCAACGAGACCGTCGGTTGGCGCTGGATCTTCGTGGCAACCGCCGTCATTACCGGGCTGGCCCTCGCAGCGACCATCGTCGGCCTGCCGGAAACGCGCGCCGGCGCGGCCTCGCCTTCCGCGGGCGAGATCCTGCGTGACGCCCGCCATCTCCTCGCCGACCGCAATTTTCTGGGCTATCTCGGCATCGGCGCGGTGTCCTCGGTCACGTTTTTCGCCTTTGTCGGCGGCGCGCCGCATGTCGTGGTCAGTGTCATGGGCGAAAGCTCGACCACCTACGGGCTCTGGTTCATCGCCAATGCCGCGGGCTACATGATCGGCAATGCCGTGTCCGGCCGCTATTCCATGCGCTTCGGCGGAGACCGGCTGATCGCCTGGGGCTGCGTCCTGATGATCGGCGCGGCGCTCATCCAGTTCGGCATCGCCCTGACCGGCCTGATGACCCATCCCGCCATGCTGTTCCTGCCCCAGGCGGGCATCGCCTTTGCCAATGGCCTGCAATTGCCCGGCGCGGTGGCCGGGGCGGTCAGCATCAATCCGCAGGCCGCCGGCTCGTCCTCGGGGCTTGTCGGCTTCGCCCAGATGGGCCTCGGCGCGGTGGCGGCGCAGCTCGCCGGCAGCCTGGTCGGCCTTCATGTCAGCGCGACGCCCATGGTGGCCCTGATTCTGGCCGCGGCGATCGGCGCCTGGGCCTGCATGCTGCTGGTCGATCGCCGGCCCTCGCTTCCCTTGCGGTAGAAAAAGGGCAGGACACCGAAAACGTTGAGGAAATTTTAGCGCGTGCGCCGTGAAATACGGTCCGCTGGCGGCACGGGCGCACCATGGATTTTCTCAAGGCATCGGCCATTCGGATCCAGGCGGCGCCGCGCGCTCGTCTGACCTGGAGCCTTGGCGCTCTCGCGCTCGTCTTCGCCATCGGCGCGCTGGTCATGCCATTGGCGGCCCGGCCGGTCAGCCGGCTGCCGGCCTTCATGCTGGCCTATGGCGTGACCATGGTGGTGCTCAACGCGCTGCTCGCGACGCTGTTCCTGTGCAAGGCGACCGCCAGCGGCCAGAGCCGGCTCAACATCCTCGCCGCGGCCTATATTTTCGTCGTGCTCATGATGATGCCGGCGATCTTCAGCTTTCCCGATGCCATCGTCGGCGGCTCGATCATTGGCAACCGCATGAGTGCGATCTATCTCTGGATCGTCTGGCACTACGGCTTCGGGCTTGCCGCTGTCTGGTACCTGACCCGGTCCGACGCGGAGCACTATCGCGCCGGGCCGATCCTCCTCGGTACGTTCGCCGTCGCTGTCGCCGCCGTCGTCGGTGTGACGCTGGGGGCAGGGCATCTGCCCGACATCTTCGTCGACGGCGTCGCCTTCGGCTCGCCGGCCCTGAAGCTGGTGCCGGTATCGCTGCTGGCGCTGGGTCTCGCCGGCTTCGTCCTGTCCGTCCAGCGGGCGCGCACGGCGGAGGATGTCGGCCTCGCCGTCGGCCTGGGGGCGACCTGCCTCGACATCTGGCTGAGCTTTTATGGCGGCCCGCAATATTCGGCCGGCTGGTATGCCGCCAAGGTCTTCGGCCTGACGGCTTCGGTCGCGGTGCTCGCCGCGCTCTGCCTGGAGATCACGACGCTCTATCTCAATGCCGCCAGGGCCAACGAGGTGCTCCGCCGCCTCGCCGAACGCGATGGGCTGACGCAGCTTTTCAACCGGCGCCATTTCGACGAGCAGCTTGCCGATCAATGGCGGCTCGCCAGCCGAACGGGCCAGGCGATTTCGGTGATCATGATCGATATCGACTGGTTCAAGAGCTACAACGACACCTATGGCCATCAGGTCGGCGATCTCTGCCTCCGCGCGGTGGGGCTGGCGCTGGTCGGCGTCAGCCCGGATCGGCAGGATTTCGTCAGCCGCTACGGCGGCGAGGAGTTCGTCGTGCTGGTGCCGGCGGCCGATGCGGCCGGTGCCGCCGCCGTTGCCGAGGAGATCCGCGCGGCGGTGGCGCGGCTTGCCGTGCCGCACAGGTCGAGCCCCAAGGGGCGAGTGACTGTCAGCGTCGGCGCCTTTACCATGGTGGCCGAGGGGGCGAGGCCCGACCTCATCATGCGGCGGGCCGACGAATGCCTTTATGAAGCCAAGGCGCGCGGCCGCGACCAGGTGGTGAGCGCATCGGCGATCGTGCCTCCGGTTCGGCCGGACAACCACCGGCTGGCCGCCTGCGCAGCCTGACCGTCACGGCATCGGCGCGTCGACCGATTGCAGCAGCACGAACCAGGCGGCGGCCTCCGGGCGGCAGACCGGACCGGGCTCGGCATTGTCCAGACAGGCGGGATGCGGCCTCGCCGGCGCCAGCGCGCCCCGCCGATCGGTGCGCAGGCCGCGCCGCGTGACCGATTGCAGCACATTGCCGCCGATGATCGTCGCGACGCGCCCCGGGCGGTCGAGGCCGATCACGATGTCGCAATGCAGGTTCCAGACCGGCCGGTCGCCGCGCGCGAGAGCGCCTGCAAGACTTGCGAACAGGCCGCCGGAAAGACCGAGCGCGGCGATCTCCGCCGGCGAGTGCCGATGGTTGCAGATGAGATCGCCCGGACGCATTGGCGTGCGGCGCGGGTCGCAGGCGCGATAGAAGGCCGTCGCCGCGTGCCCGGCGGCCTCCTCGCGCGAGCGGCCGGCAGCCTCGGCGACATAGTCGACATGGGCCTGGCTCGCGGCGAAGCGCGAGCGCACCACGCCGGCGGTCAGCGCGACATGGGATGCGAAGGCCGCCGACCACGGCACGTCAACGAGGGCGGCGCGGATCGCCGATTGCAGCATGGCCTCGCGCTCCTCCGTCGAAACCCCGGCCTGGCTCGCAACCTCCCTCAGGCTGGCCAGCGGCACGGCGACGCCGGCCGTCGTCGCCGTGGGGTTGTCGATCAGGCCGGGAAAGCGCCGGACCTCGAGCGGCAGGCCGTCCAGGGAACCGAGGGTCTGCCAGTAGCGCATCACCTGGCGCCAAGGCACGCCGCGGCCCGCAGGATCGTTCCGGAAGGCCTCGGCTTCGACGGCGCCGAAACGCAGGAAGCGGCCGTCCCGATCGATGACATGGCCGCCGAACGCTTCGTGCTCGCGCGCGGCGGTCGCCGCGATCTCGATGGCGAGCGGGGAGGGCGGCTGGGCTGCGGTCGTCCGGCACAGGCGGTCGACGGCAACCAACTCCTGGGATGTGAAGGGTTCGACAGCGGCCGCCGGCGACAGCAGGGCAAGCAGCAGGATGGGAACGAGGGCTGGGCGCATGGCGGGATCAGCGCACGCGTCCCGCCCTCGCGCAAGGCCGCTGTGTCAGGGGCGGGGTCTGCCGGTGCCCGGCTGCCCGAGCATGGGCAGGAACAGGCTGGCGAGCGTCTCGGCTATGGCGGCGCGATCGACGGGCCGGCGTTCGACGGCGGCGCGTGCGATGGCATCGTCCACGACGCCGTGCATGCCTTCGAACAGGACGATCGCCGTCGCGCGCGCATCGCCGAGCCGCCAGGAGCCGGTATCCTGGCCGGCCATCAGCAGGGCCTGCAACTGGTCCAGCACGGTGTCCTTCTCGCGCGAGCGCCGGTTGTCGTGGCGAAAGTCGTGAAAGACGACGTCATGCAGGGCAACATTGTCGAGATAGGTCGCAACCGCGGCCCGGATCCAGGCCGTCAGCCGCGCATCCGCGGGTTCCGCAGGCACGGCCGCGAGGGCCGCCGCGACGCGGCTGAGAAACCCCGCGGTGAACCGGTCGCGCAAGGCCAGCACGACATCCGTCTTCGCCGGGAAGTAGTGATAATAGGTGCCCTTGGCGACGCCTGCCGCCGCCACGATGTCGTCGACGGTCGTCGCCTCCACGCCCTGCGCGATGAACAGCCGCGCGGCCGCGTCCATCAGGTCGTCGCGGCGCTCCTCGGCCGGCTTGGTGCGCGGAACGGCCGCCCTGTCGCGCTTTACCCCCCGGTTCTGCCTGATCATCGCCGCTCCGTCATCGCGCCCGGCTCGGTTGGGCCATCTCCCTGGTGCCATGATTTACAATCGATCTCAACTACATCGACTCAATTGACTGACGGTCGGTCAAAGCCTATCCAGGCGCCCGTAGCCCTTCTCGCGGAACCGTCATGACCCAAGCCAACCGCTTCCTGCTGGTCGCTGCCGTCTATCTCGGCACCTTCATGGCGGCGCTCGACATTTCGATCGTCAGCGTCGCCCTGCCATCGATCCAGACCGCGCTGCACACCGACCTTGCGGGCCTGCAATGGGTGGTCGGCGCCTATGCCCTGTGCTTGTCCGCCTTCATGCTATCGGCCGGACCGATCGGCGATCGCTACGGCCGCAAGCGCTCATGGCTCGCCGGTGTCGTCATCTTCATGGCCGGCTCCGTGGTCTGCGCCGCCGCGCCGAGCCTTCTGGTGCTGGTGGCCGGCTGTGCGATCCAGGGGATCGCCGGCGCCTTTCTTATTCCGGGTGCGCTGTCGATCCTGACCCAGGCCTTTCCTGAGCCTGCCGAGCGGGCGCATGTGATTGGCGGCTGGTCCTCGTTCAGCGCGATCTCGCTGGTTCTGGGCCCGATCCTCGGCGGGCTCCTCGTCGACCACTGGGGCTGGCCGAGCATCTTCCTGATCAACCTGCCGCTGGGCCTCGTCGCGCTCGCCTGCGGCCTTGCCGGCATTGCCGAGAGTGCCGATCCCGACCATGCCGCGCTCGATCCGGCCGGACAGGTGCTCAGCATGGCCGTGCTTGGCCTCGTGACCTACGGCCTGATCACCGCAGGCAGCGCAGGCTGGACCGGCACGGCCACATGGGTCGCCCTCGCGGCGGGCCTCCTGGCCTTCATGGGTTTCGTCACGGTCGAGACGAGGGCGGCAAGGCCGCTCCTGCCGCTCGATCTGTTCCGCGACCCGGGCTTTGCCGCTACCAATGTCGCCTCGTTCATTCTCGGATTTGCCGGCTACAGCAGCCTGTTCTTCATTTCGCTGCTCCTGCAGCGCGCCCAGGGCTGGAGCGCGACCGCCGCCGGCTGGGGCATGGCGCCGCAATTCGTCCTGATGGCCGGCGTCTCCGCCCTGTTCGGCCGGCTCGCCGCGCGCCACGGCGTCGCCCGGCTGATGATGCTCGGCTATGCGCTGGTCGGGCTCGCCATGCTGGGCATGGCGACCATCACGGAAGTTACGCCGTATCTCGTGCTCGCGCTGCTTCTGGCGGGGCTCGGCGTCGGCATGGGGCTCGCCGTCCCGGCAACCGGCGCGATGATCATGCAATCCGTGCCCCGCCAGCGCTCCGGCATGGCGTCGGCGACGATGAATGCGCTGCGTCAGGCCGGCATGACCGTCGGGGTGGCCCTGCTGGGCACGGTCATGACGCTGAAGGCGGTGGGGCTTCTGACGGCAACGCTTGAGCGCGCCGGCATTGCCGATGCGGCTGATGTGGCCAGCCTCGCGCTCGTCCGCCACGAGGTTGCCAAGGGCCTCGCCGTCGACCCCGGCCGCTTCCAGGCCATGGCGGGAGCGGCGGTCGCAGGCGGTTTCCAGATGGCCATGCTATGGGCCGGGCTGGCCGGGATGATTGCGGTCGTGCTGCTGGCGGCGGCGGCGCGCAGGCGCCCCGCCGGTGGCTAGGTGTGAGTTCTGGTCAGGTTGTTCCGGCGAGAGCTTGAGCCGGTGATCGTCGTGCGAGGCTAGCATGCGGCCGGTGCTGGTTGTACCAGGCCAGCCATCGCGTGAGATCTGCGGTCCGGCGGGCGGAAGAGGGGAACGGGATGGCATAGGCCCATTCCCTGAGCATGGTCTGAATGAAGCGCTCTGCCTTGCCGTTCGTCTTCGGGGTGTAGGGTCGGGTGCGGATGTGCCGGATGGCGAGCATCCTCAACGCTTTGCGGAAGAGCCTGGCGATGTATCCCGAGCCGTTGTCGGTCATCACTCTTTGCACGCTGACGCCCCGCTCCTTGAACCAGCGCAGCGCCCGCACGAGGAACCCGGTGGTCGACCACCGCCGCTCGTCGGGCAGCACCTCGACATAGGCGAGCCGGGTCGCATCGTCGATGGCGACATGCAGGAAGTCGTAGCCAAGCCCCTGGCTGGCGCCACGCCGGTTGCCGGTGATGCGGTGGCCGACGCCTTCAAAGCGGGCCAGCCGCTTGATGTCGAGATGAAGCAGCTCGCCGGGACGCTCGCGTTGATAGCGCCGCACCGGCTCCTTCGGATCAAGCGCGGACAGCCGGCCGAGCCCCATCCGCGTCAGCCAGCCGGCAACCGTCGATCGCGCCAGTCCGAGGCGGGACGCAATCTCCTCACCCGTCAACCGGTACTCGCGGCGCAGCTTGGCCGCCAGCCCGGGCCAGAACGCGCTCGTCGCCGATCGGGACGCATGGGGCCGGGACGAGCGGTTCTGCAGCCCGGCTTCTCCATCGCTCCGCCATCGCGACAGCCATTTGCGGGCGGTTCGCTCGCTGACCCCGAAGCCGGCCGCCACTTCGCCGACAGGCCGGCCGTCTCCTACGATCCGCCGGATCATCTCCGCTCGACCAAGCGGCGTCGTTCGCGCATTCTTGTGCGGGTTGTTCATCCTCGTGCCCTGCGGTGCTTCGTGTCGCAACGACCACCTTCGGGCTCTCACGGGCGATGAACAACCTCCTCAGACTCCACAGCTAGCGGAGCGCGCACAGCCCCTCGCACGGGGTCTCCCGCATCGCAGCGATGAACCGTTTGGCCGATGCCTGGGCTTCTCCCGTCAGCGCGGGGAGGGCCGTGATCATCGCCGCGCTCAGGGCCGTCCGGTCGTCCCCGTTCACGAGGGCGGCGAGGGCCGCCCCGTTGTCAGCGAAGGCCTGTGTGATGCGCTGCCGGTTTGCCGGCGACAGGGCAGGGCTCCGCAGGGCGAGGACGATGCCGCTGACATATTCGAGAATGCCAAGCCGCATCTGGCGCAGGCCCTGTTTGCGCGCTTCGTCGAACTGGCCGGGTGGAAGACGGCTGATGAGGTCGTTCAGGGCCGGCGCGGCAGCCCCGAAGACCATGATGAGAAAGGCTTGTGCCCGCGCGATTTCATCCTGGAATGTCGCGGCGTTCCGTGCAGTATCGGGCGCCGCCGCCGGATCGGCGCTGAACAGGGCATAGGTCTTGATGATGCTGCTCTGGCGCTCGACGATGGCGAGGAGCCGTGGCACGTCGGCAGCGCTATAGGGAGGCCGGCCGAGCAGGGCGCCCGCGTCCCAGAGGCGCTCGAGAACGGCGGCATCGCCCGGAGCCGACAGGCGCGGCAGGGTTCCGCGCTGGCGCGCTTCGCGCACCAATGTATCGAAGGCGGCCGAGGCGCCGCCGAGTTCGGCCAGGGCCGATGCGGGGACCTCCGCCCGCATCGGAGCGCCAGCCCCGAAGGCGGTCATTGCGGCGAGAAGGGCGGTCGCAACCCATCGAGGCATGAATGTCGTCCTTCGGCGAACTGTCGTCCCTGCGGTGGAGCGACGAACCGGACCGTGGCGGCAACACACCGGAAGGTCCAGCTACTTTTGGTTGCAGGAAGCGCCCGTACCTTCGTCAGTTGAGCGCACACAGGCCGCGGCAGGGGCTCTCGCGCATCGCACCCATGAAGAGCCTCGCAGGTCTTTGGGCTTCCGCCGGCAGCGCCGGCAGCGCGGCTTCCATGGCCGTGTCCAGCATGGTCCGGTCGCGGCGGGTCATCAGTCCGGCGATCGCATCGGCATTCTCGCCCAGGGCCGCGGCGATGGTCGCCTGGGCGGGGGGCCGGATCTCCGGCACCCGCAGCAGCAGGACCGCGCGGCCGATCACCTCGAGGACACTGGTGCGGAAGTCCCTGAGCTTGGCTTGGTCATCGGCTGCAAGGGTCTCGGGCGAGGGATAGCGCAGCATGTCGTTGCGCGCGGCGATGACCGCGCCCCAGCCGTTGATCTGGGCGGCGAGCGCCTGTGACACTTCATCCTGGAAGGCCACGAAGTTGAGCGCGAGATTGGGGCGGGCCTGAGGGTCGCTGGCATGCGTCAGATAGGTGCGCAGCACCATATGCTGCTTTTCCATGACGTCGAGCAGCGGCGAGAGATCGTCGAGCGTGTAGGGCGGGCGACGGAACAGCATGCCGACGTCCCAGAGGCGATTGAGGACCGGCGCCTCCTGTGGCTCGGAAAGGCGTGGCAGCGTGCCGCGCGCACGCGTTTCGGCGAGCAGCGCTTCGAACTGCGCATGGTTCGCATTGAAGGTCGAGACCGCCCCAGGAGAGACTTCGGCCTGGGCCGTTACCGCGGTCATGAGGATGACCACGGCCGCCAGGCCGCCCAGGCATCTGCGTCGTGGCATGCTCAATCTCCCGGTCTGTGCGCCGTCAGCGGCGCGGCGCAGGGCCAAGGACGGGCTACCGGTCCTTTGTTTCCAACATTTTTCTTGGGAGCCCTGCGCGACGAGGCGCAGGCCGGATCGGGCGGGCCGTCAGTGGGGCTGCCAGCCGTCCTCCGCGAGGACATCGCCGGCGAGATAGAGCGAGCCGGTGATCAGCACGCGTGGCGGTACCGGTGTCGCGGGACGGGCGGAAACGGCGGCGAGGGCTTCGGCCAGGCTACCGGTCGCGGTCGCATCGAGCCCGATCGATCGGGCCGCCTCGGCAAGGTCGCCGGCCGTCAGCGCGGCCGGATGGCTGAACGGTACGGTGAACACGGTGGGGTTCAGCCCGGTGAAGTGCGCCAGGAAGCCGCGCGGGTCCTTGGTGGACATCATGCCGATGATCATCACCAGCGGCCGGGGATCGCGGGCGGCCATGCGCCTGACCGCTTCGCTCAGCACCTCGCCACCGCCGGGATTGTGGCCGCCGTCGAGCCAGACCTCGCACTGCGGCGGCAGGACCTTGGCGATCCGGCCCTTGGTCAGATTCTGCAGCCGCGCCGGCCACTCCACGGTGGTCAGGCCACGTTCGATGTCCGCGGCGCTGAGCGAGAAGCCCGCGGTCTTCACAGCGGCGATCGCCGTGCCGGCATTTTCGAACTGGTGGGCGCCGATCAGCTTCGGCGGGGCAGCGTCGATCAGGCCGTCCTCGTCCTGGTAGACGAACCGGCCGTTCTCCTCGCGGGAGGACCAGTCGAGGCCGGAGACCAGGAGCCTGGCACGCTGGCTTGCCGCCATGGCTTCGATGACGGCGAGCGCTTCCGGCGTCTGCCGCGCCACGACGCAGGGCCGGCCGCGCTTCAGGATGCCCGCTTTCTCGCCCGCGATCTTGGCGACGGTGTCGCCGAGATAGTCGGCATGGTCCATCGAGACCGGCGTGATGACGGTGACGGCCGGCCTGGTGATGACGTTGGTCGCGTCGAGTCGGCCGCCCATGCCGACCTCCAGGATCACGGCATCGGCCGGATTGCGCGCGAACAGGAGAAAGCCGGCCGCGGCAGTGATCTCGAACTGGGTGATCGGCTCGCCGCCGTTCAGCCGCTCAACCTCCAGCAAGACCGCGGCGAGGGTCTCGTCGTCGACGATCCGCCCTCCGCCAGGGCGGCCGATGCGGTAGCGCTCGTGAAAGCGCACCAGATGCGGCGAGGTATAGACGTGCACCGTGCGCCCGGAGGCCTCGAGGAGGGCGCGGGCGAAGGCGGTGGTCGACCCCTTGCCATTGGTCCCGGCCACGTGAATCACCGGCGGCAGGTGCTGCTCGGGATTGCCGAGCGCCTTCAGCACGCGGTGCATCCGGTCGAGCGACATGTCGATCAGCTTCGGATGCAGCTTGGTCAGCCGTTCCAGGATGGCGTCGATGGGGGTCATGGCGGGCATGCTCGCGGGCCGGATGCGCCGTCCTGGACGGACTGGGGTTCAGCCGCCGGCGCTCTGCTGGCGCGTTCCGGCGGCGGCAATCGTATCAGGCGGCCTCGGCTTCGCCGGCGGGCGCCGCCTTGGTCAGCACCCGGCACAGGCGGGCGAGCGTCGCGCGGAGGTCGTGCCGGTGCACGACCATGTCCACCATGCCGTGATCCTTGAGATATTCCGAGCGCTGGAAGCCTTCGGGCAGCTTCTCGCGGATGGTCTGCTCGATCACGCGCGGACCGGCGAACCCGATCAGCGCGCCGGGCTCGGCAAGATGCACATCGCCGAGCATGGCATAGCTCGCGGTGACGCCGCCGGTGGTCGGATTGGTCAGCACCACGATATAGGGGAGCTTGGCGTCCCGCAGCGCCTGCACCGCCACCGTCGTGCGCGGCATCTGCATCAGCGACAGGATGCCTTCCTGCATGCGCGCGCCGCCCGACGCGGTGAAGATGATGAAGGGCGTGTTCTTCTCGACGGCGGTCATCATGCCCTTGACGATGGCTTCGCCTGCAGCGGTGCCGAGCGAGCCGGCCATGAAGTCCATGTCCTGCACGGCGACCGTGACCGCGAGGCCTTCGAGCTTGCCGTAGCCGACCTTGATCGCATCGTTCATGCCGGTCTTCGCCCGGGCATCCTTGATGCGGTCGACGTAGCGTTTCTCGTCGCGGAACTTCAACGGATCGAGCGCGACCTCGGGCAGCGGCACGTCGAACCAAGTGCCATTGTCGAAGACCGACTTCAGCCGCGCCGTCGAGCCCATGCGCATATGAACGCCCGAGCCCGGGATGACGAAGAGATTGCTCTCCAGGTCCTTGTGAAACACCATCTGGCCGGTTTCCGGGCACTTGATCCAGAGGTTTTCCGGCGTATCGCGCTTCAGGAAGGAGCGGATCTTGGGGGGAAGGACGTCGGTGATCCAGTTCATGGCAGGGTCCGATACCTTGTTGTTCCGGCCAGACGGCCGCCACGGGCGGTGGGCGGCACCAATATAGGAGGGCGGTGCGGCGTCCGCGAGGCGGCGCCGCTTCCGGCTGCGGCTATTCGGCGGCGCGCCGGGCGCCGCGCACGCCGGCGGCCAGCGCCGCGACGAGCTCGGCGACGGCCTCGGTGGTCCGCGGTCCCGCCTTGCCGGCGCCGTCGAGCGAGGCCTTGACGGTATCGACGATGGCCGAGCCGACGACCACGGCATCGGCGCTCCGGGCGACCGCCGCGGCATGGTCGGCATTCTTGACGCCGAAGCCGACCGCCACGGGAAGTGCGGTATGGCGCTTGATCCGGGCGACGGCCTGCGCCGTCTGGTCGAAGTTCGGCGTCGCCATGCCGGTAATGCCGGTGATCGAGACGTAGTAGACGAAGCCCGACGTGTTGTTCAGCACGGTCGGCAGGCGCTTGTCGTCGGTCGTCGGGGTCGCCAGGCGGATGAAGTTGAGGCCGGCCTTCAGCGCCGGCAGGCAGAGCTCGTCATCTTCTTCCGGCGGCAGGTCGACGACGATCAGCCCGTCGATGCCGGCGGCCCTGGCATCGGCGAGAAAGGCTTCGACACCGTAGATATAGATCGGATTGTAGTAGCCCATCAGCACGATCGGCGTGGTCTGGTCGGCCTGGCGGAACCAGGCGATGTCCTCGAGCGTCTTCTTCAGCGTCTGGCCGCCGGCGAGCGAACGCAGGCCCGCGGCCTGCACGGCGGGCCCATCGGCCATCGGATCGGTGAAGGGCATGCCGAATTCGATCACGTCGGCGCCGGCCGCCGGCAGGGCCTTGAGGATGGCGCGTGCGCTTTCCCGGTCGGGATCGCCAGCCATCACATAGGTGACGAGGCCGGCGCGGCCCTCGCGCGCGAGATCGGCGAAACGGGTGTCGAGGCGGGTGCTCACAGCTTGGTTCCCAGAATTTCGGCGACCTGCGGGACGTCCTTGTCGCCGCGACCGGAGAGATTGACGACCATCAGATGGTCGCGCGGCTTTTGCGGCGCGAGCTCGGCGACCTTGGCCAGCGCATGGGCGGATTCGAGCGCAGGAATGATGCCTTCGATCTTCGACAGGAGCTGGAAGGCGGCGAGCGCCTCCTCGTCGGTCGCCGAGAGATAGGTGACGCGCCCGGTATCGTTGAGCCAGGCATGTTCCGGCCCGATGCCGGGATAGTCGAGGCCCGCGGAGATGGAATGAGCCTCCTGGATCTGGCCGTCCTCATCCATCAGGAGATAAGTGCGGTTGCCATGCAGGACGCCGGGCCGGCCGCCGGCGATCGATGCCGCGTGCAGGTTGGTCAGGCCGTGCCCGGCCGCTTCCACGCCGTAGATCTCGACGGAGGGATCGTCGAGGAAGGGGTGGAACAGGCCGATCGCGTTGGAGCCGCCGCCGATGCAGGCGATGAGGCTGTCGGGCAGCCGCCCTTCCGCCTCCTGCATCTGGCTGCGCGTCTCGTTGCCGATGATCGACTGGAAGTCGCGCACCATGCCCGGATAGGGATGCGGGCCGGCGACGGTGCCGATGCAGTAGAAGGTGTCGCCGACATTGGTGACCCAGTCGCGCAGGGCCTCGTTCATCGCGTCCTTGAGCGTGCGGGCGCCGGACTGGACCGGCACGACCTCTGCGCCCAGCATCTTCATGCGGAACACGTTGGGGGCCTGCCGCTCGACATCGACGGCGCCCATATAGACGACGCATTGCAGGCCGAAACGGGCGCAGAGCGTGGCGGTCGCAACGCCGTGCTGGCCGGCGCCGGTCTCGGCGATGATGCGCTTCTTGCCCATCCGGCGCGCCAGCATGATCTGGCCCAGCACATTGTTCACCTTGTGCGAACCGGTATGGTTCAGCTCTTCGCGCTTGAGATAGATGCGCGCGCCGCCCAGATGTTCGCTCAGGCGCTCGGCGAAATAGAGCGGGCTCGGCCGGCCGACATAGTGCTTGAGATAGCCGGACATCTCGGCCGCGAAGGCCGGATCGGCCTTGGCCTCGGCATAGGCCTTTTCGAGATCCAGGATCAGCGGCATCAGCGTTTCCGCGACGAAGCGGCCGCCGTAATTGCCGAACCGTCCGCGGTCGTCGGGACCGGATCGGTAGGAATTCGGTTTGACTTGGCTGTTCATCGCTTGTCTCCTGCGCCGGCCGCCATTTCGGCCGCGGCCTGGCGTGCGGCGGCCACGAAGGCCCTGATCTTCACCGGATCCTTGACGCCGGGGGCGCTTTCCACGCCGGACGAGACGTCCACGCCGCCAAGACGGGTCAGCTTGATCGCATCGGCGACGTTCGCGGGATCGAGGCCACCGGAAAGCATGACCGGGCGTCCGGGGTCAAGGCCGGCGACCAGGCGCCAGTCGAATGTCAGGCCGTTGCCGCCGGGCAGGGCGTGGTCGTTCTTCGGCGGCTTGGCATCGAGCAGGATCAACTCGGAAACCGCGGCATAGGCCGGCACGGCCGCGAGATCGGCGGCTTCGGCGACGCCGATGGCCTTCATCGTACGGACCTTGAAGCGCTGCCTGATGTCGGCGACCCGCTCGGGCGTTTCGGCGCCGTGAAGCTGGATGAGGTCCGGCTTGAGATTGGCCATCACGTCGGCGAGAAAGTCGTCGCTCGGATCGACGGTCAGCGCCACGACGCCGGCCCGCCCGCAGGTGCGGCCCGACAGGGTGCAGGCGGTTGCGAGCGAGACGTTGCGCGGGCTCTTCTCGAAAAACACCAGCCCGACCATGTCGGCGCCGGCGTCGAGCGCCGTTTCCATGGCGGGCATCGTCGTGATCCCGCAGATCTTCACCAGCAAGGGCATGCGGCTATTTAGAGACTGCCGCGAGCGCGCGCCAGTGCCCCCGGCGCGGGCTTCCATCCCCCGTGGCGACCGGCTCCCGCCTAGCGGTTCACGTCCAGCGCTTGAAGATCACGCTGGCATTGACGCCGCCGAAACCGAAGCCGTTCGACATGGCATGGGTGAGCGACATGGGGCGGGCAGTGCGGGCGACGAGGTCGACGCCTTCCGCGGCCGGATCGGGATTGTGGAGGTTGAGGGTTGGCGGCACCGTCTGGGTGCGCAGGGCCTGAATGGTGAAGATCGCTTCCAGGCCGCCCGCCGCGCCGAGCAGGTGGCCGGTCGCCGACTTGGTCGACGTGACCGCCACGCGCCTGTCGCGGCCGAACAGCGTCTTGATGGCTTCGAGTTCGCCCTGGTCGCCGACCGGCGTGGAGGTGGCATGGGCATTGAGATGCTGGATGTCGGCGGGCGTGAGGCCGGCCTGCGCCAGCGCCGCCTCCATCGAGCGGCGCGCGCCGTCGCCGTCCTCCGGGCCGGAGGTGATGTGATAGGCGTCGGCCGACGTGCCGTAGCCGACGAGCTCGGCGATCGGTGTCGCGCCGCGCGCAAGGGCGTGATCGAGCGCCTCGATGACCAGCATGCCGGCGCCTTCGCCCATGACGAAACCGTCACGATCACTGTCGAACGGGCGCGAGGCAAGCTCCGGCGTGTCGTTGAAACTGGTCGAGAGTGCCCGCGCCGCGGCGAAGCTGCCGAGACTGACCACGTCGACGCAGGCTTCGCTGCCGCCGCACAGGGCGATGTCGGCTTCGCCCGCGCGGATCATGCGCGCGGCATCGCCGATCGCCTGGACGCTGGCCGCGCAGGCGGTCACCGGGGCCCCCAGCGGCCCCTTGAAGCCGTGGCGGATCGAAACCTGGCCGGCGGCGAGATTGACCAGGAAGGAGGGCACGGTGAATGGCGAGAGCCGGCGCACGCCGCGCGTGTCGACGGTCCTGACCGCCTCGACCATGGCTGGGAAGCCGCCGATGCCGGAGGCGATGATGGTGGCGGTACGGTGCTGTTGCGCTGGCGTTTCGGCAACCCAGCCGGCCTGATTGATCGCCTCCTCCGCCGCCAGCAGCGAGAACAGGATGAAGCGATCCATCTTGCGCTGGTCCTTGGGCGGCGCCGCGCGGTCCGGGTCGAACCCGCCTTCGGGATCCTGCTGGAGGTCCGGAACCAGGCCGGCAATCTTGGCCGGCAACTGGGCCGCGATCGCCTCGGGCAGCGCGCGGATCCCCGAGCGGCCGGCCGTGAGGCGCGACCAGGCGAGATCGACGCCGCAGCCGAGCGGCGAAACGAGGCCCTGTCCAGTGACGACGATACGGCGCATCTCAGGCTCCCGGGGCAGGCGATCGGCGGATCGGCCGCCAGTCCCCGCCGCAAGGCATGGGCATGGCCGGATGATCCGCGGTCGGGTCGTCGGTCGGCGTCATCGAGACAGCCGCATAGCCGGGGCGCCGGCATCTGGCAAGCCGCAAGGACCGCGGCTGGCGGAGGGCCGGACCCTTGCCCCTATAGCACATGCGGGCGCGCGCGCTCATCGTCTAGCGGTCGAGCGAGCGCCAGACGAGCATGGCGGCGGCAAGATCTTCGAGCGCCGTGCCGACGGACTTGAACAGGGTGATCTCGTCGTCGGCGACCCGGCCGGGATGCTTGCCCCGGCAGAGATCGAACAGGTCGGCCTTGACGTCGGCCTCGGTGATCACGCCGCGCCGGATCGGATCGACGATGTCGCCGGCCTCGTGGAGGCCGCCGGTGCGGGTGTCGACGAACAGGCTGGCGCGCCGGACGGCGGCATCGTCCGTCTCGCGCATCGACGGCGTGTAGCCGCCGACGAGATCGAGATGCGCTCCAGGTTTCAGCCATTCGCCGGAAACGACGGGATTGGTCGCGATGGTGGCGCAGGAGACGATGTCGGCTTCGCGCACGGCCCCTTCGAGATCGCTCGCGACGGTCAGCGTGATGCCGGGCAGCGTGCCTTTCAGCCCCTCGACGAGGTGAGCCGCCCGTTCGCGCGAGCGGTTCCACACGGCGACATGGCGGATCGGCCGGACCGCGGCATGGGCGCGGATGAGATGGGGGGCGAGTGCACCGGCGCCGACCATCACATGGCGGGCGGCATCCTTGCGGGCGAGCGAGCAGGCGGCGAGGGCGCTGGCGCAGGCCGTGCGCCATGCGGTCAGTTCCGTGCCGTCGAGCACGGCGAGCGGCGCGCCGGTCTCGCCGCTCGACAGGATGTAGCTGCCGTAGATCGCCGGCAGGTTGCGAGCGCCGTTGCCCGGGTAGACCGAAACGATCTTGGTGCCGACGAACTGCTGCCCGGCACTGGCCGTCCAGGCCGGCATGAGAAGCAGCATGGCCTCGGGCGAGCCATCGGCCTGCGGGATGCGGTGATGGTGGCGCAGCGGCACGCTGATTTCGGTGCTGAAGGCCTCGCCGAGGGCATCGACCAGCGCGGAATGGGTGAGGAGGCCGGCAATGTCGGCGGCAGAAATGATGCGCATGTCAGCTCACGCGGCCGGGCGGCCGAAGAAGGAAAGGGGACCGCCGTGCGAGGCGGGCGGCGTGCCGCCGGTCCGGGCGATCTCCGCGCGCAGCCGTTCGATCTCGGCCCGCGCGGCGGCGAGGTCGCTCTCGGCCTTGCGCGCGAGCCGGCGCTGCGGGCCGTGCTTGAACCAGGAGACGATGCCGCCGATCAGCACGCCGAGCGCGACGGCGGCCAGAACCAGCACGAACAGCGGCACGGTCACGGCCGCGGCGGCCATGTCGCGCGAGAACGGGTCGAGCGAAAAGGTGACCGGCGTCCGGTTGGCCACGGCCAGCACCACCACCACGATGGCGACGGGCACCAGGACCAGCCAGTTGACGATGCTCTTGATCATGCCGGACGCCTTTCAGCCGGTTCCGCGGCTAAACCCGGTTCAGCCGCTCGCGCATTTCCTTGCCCGTCTTGAAGAAGGGCACGACCTTGTCCTCGACCGCCACATGCGCACCGGTGCGCGGGTTGCGGCCGACCCGGGCGGCACGGGCTTTCACCGAAAATGCCCCGAAGCCGCGCAGCTCGACCCGGTCACCGCGCGCCAGCGCCGACACGATCTCGTCGAGGATCGCATTGACGATGTTCTCGACATCGCGCTGATAGAGCTGCGGGTTCTGCTCGGCAATTTTCTGCACGAGTTCGGATTTGATCATCGACGATGCGCGCGCAAGGCACGTCCCCGGTTGAATTTCATGAAATGGATCATGGGGTTGGAGGCTGCCAGACGACCAGGAGGCCGTCAAGCGCCGAGCGTTCGATGCCGGCCACGATGGCCGAGGCGCGCAGCCGCTCGCCGAGATCGCTGAGGCCGACGGCGTCGACCACGGCTGCCGCCACGGCATTGACGAAGGGCAGCGAGCCGCGGCGGGCAGGCCGGTAGGTGCGGATGGCGAGGTCCCGCGATACGCCGCGGTCGGCCAGCCAGCCGCGCGCTTCCGGCTCGCCGCCGATCGTGTCGACCAGCCGCATCTCGCGGGCGCGGACGCCGGAAAAGGCCCGTCCGTCGGACGCCACGCGCATCTGTTCATCGTCGAGGCCGCGGCGCTCCTTCACGAGGCGCTGGAACCACTGATAGCTGTCGGTGACGATCTCACGCAGCGCCGCCAGCGCTTCCGGGCTCGTCGGCTCCAGCCCGCTCGGGGTCGCCTTCAGCGGCGTCGAGCGGACCGCCTCGACCTTCACGCCGACATTCTGCAGTAGCTGTACGACATTGGGAAACTGCACGATGACGCCGATCGAGCCGGTGATCGAGGTCTCGCGGGACACGATGTGATCGGTGGCGATCGCGGCGATATAGCCGCCGGATGCCGCCATGCCGTCGACCACCGCGACGGTCGGCTTTTTGGCAGCAACCTCGCGCAGTGCGCGATAGAGCGCCTCGGATCCGGCCACGGTGCCGCCGGGCGAATCGATGTTCACCACCAGCGCGCGGACATTGTCGTCGCGTCCGATTGCTTCGATCATCCGGCGCATCTCGTCGTTCTGGGTGATCAGCCCCTTCACTTCGATGCGGGCGACATGGCGGGCGGAAAAATAACCGGCGCTGCGGGCGCCAAAAAAGCCGACGGCAGCCAGTCCGGCGATCGCGACCAGACCGGCCGCCACGCGCCAGAAGGTCAGCTTGCGGCGCAACTGGCGGCGATCGAGCACGGCGTCGGTGTCGAGCGGCATGGCGGGCTCCGAAGTCTCGTCGAAAGACGTCTCGCTGAAACTTGGGCGTCGCCGCCCGGCTGTCGTTCAGGTAGCCCCGCCGACAGCCCGGCGCAAGCTCAAGCCGTGCCGCACCCGTGCGACAGCTTGGCCATGGGCCTGCCGAAAGCGCCGCCGATCACTGCGGAAAGCGAGGATTTTCCAGGCCTTGCATGAAGGCGGCGACGGCCGAGACGACTTCGGGCGCATAGAGGATGCGGCGGTGGCCGAGCCCGTCGACCGGCAGGAGACGGGTCGTCGCGCTCGCCCGCGCCAGGGCTTCGGCATCGCTGAAGGGGATTTCGCGGTCGTCGCGGGCGTGTACGACGAGGATCGGCAGGTCGAGCTTGCCGATGATCCTGGAGACGTTGAGTTCGTCGACCGAACGGCCGCTGCGCCTGGTCAGGACCTGTTCGAAGGCCGACTGCGCCGCCTTGCCGAGCCCCGTCATGGCCCCGAAGCGGCGGGTGATGTCGACGATCGCGTCGGGAGCGGAGACGAGCGCGAGGCGCTTGACGGCAAGGCTGGCCGTCAGCGGCCGCCGTCCCTCGAGAGCGAAGGCGGTGACGGAGCCGCCGAAGGAATAGCCGACCAGGCCGTCGAACGGGCCGAGCGCCGCTGCGACGGCCTGCAGCGCGCGGGCGCCATCGAGCGGATCGGTTTCACGGCCGGTTGAATCGCCGTGGGCGGGCAGGTCGAGCGCCACCACGCGGAAGCCGGCCGCGGTCAGGCCGTCGACGAAAGCGCGCATGAAATAGGCCTGGTTCGCCCAGCCATGGACAAGGCCGATCGTCTGGCCGCGGTCCAGGGCCGGATCGGGCAAGAAGCGATAGGCCTGCACATGGCCGCTGCCGTAGCGGATGCGGTGGCTCTCGGCCGCCGCGAAGCGGGCCCGGCCGGTCTCGATCACCTGCGCCTTGCGCGGATTGGGGCCCATCGGGTCGAACGGGCGGCGGAACAGGCCGAGCGCGATCCGCCCGGTGGTGCGCGGGGCGACGGCGCTGCCGAGCTGAAAGCCGGTCCGCATGGCGGTCAGGGCCAGTCGCTTCATGGGTGCCTCTTTCCCGGTCCGGGACCCCAGGGTACAATTAGTTCATGTCTGAACAAACTAGTTCAACGCTGAACAAAAAGCAAGGCGGCGACCCGCGCCGCCCCTGGGACGTTCCGGGATTTGCCGCCTGGCTCGCGGTGATCAGGGCTCAGCGCGCCTGCGAGGCGGCCATGGTGGCGGCGCTCGAGCCGCTCGGCCTCAGCCTGTCGCAATACGACATTCTCGCCAACCTCACCTGGCATCCCGGGCTGACGCAGAGCGAACTGGTCGAGCGGCTGCTGGTCGGCAAGAGCGCGGTCAGCATGACCTTGCCCGACCTGGAGCGGCGGGGTTTCGTTGTTCGCGAGAAGGACGCCGCCGATGGCCGCGTCCGGCGCCTCGGCTTGACGGACGCCGGCACGGCGCTGGCGGAGCGGGCCTTTGCCGCCCATACCGGCGTCCTCGACGTCATGATGGCGGGTGCGCCGCCGGACGAGGCCACACAGGTGGAGGCCGCGATGAGCCGCATCTATCAGACGCTCAAGGCCGCGCGTCGCGGCGGATGAGGCGGGCGCTCACTCGTCGCGCCGCACGTCCTTGCGGCTGCCAGTGAGCAGAAGCCAGCTGGCCAGCGCAATACCGACGCCGCAGACGATGGCTGCGGGATAGAGCGCCGCCATGGCGACGATATAGCTCAGCGGCTCGATCTCGTAGTCGAGATCCCATGCATTCGGCCCCGCGGGCCCGATCAGCACCACGCCGTTGTTCCAGGCCGAGCGGAGCTGGATGAACATGAAGATCGCAAGGAAGGCACCGCCGATCAGTCCGACAATGCCGGTCAAGGTCGTTGGGAAACGGCCCGGCCTGCGCCGGTCTTCAGGTCTCGTCATTCATAGCCTCGTGTCCGCACCGTCGGCCAGATGGTGGCCGCCGGCTCAGGGTTCAAGTCATGATGGCGATGCCGATCATGCCACGAGGTTCAGCCGAGCGCCACGCCGATCTCGTCAAGGATGGCCCGCGCCGATGCCGCGGGGTCGGCGGCGGCGGTGATCGGCCGCCCGAC
Organism: bacterium YEK0313; assembly: GCA_000751295.2. Classification (NCBI taxonomy): domain Bacteria; species bacterium YEK0313. Next base: position 73,054 of record CCMO02000001.1, on the reverse strand, counting down.
GACGAGGCGGTCCGCGCCGCCCGAAATGGCCTCGGCCGGCGTTACCACCCGCTTCTGGTCGCCGGTCGCAGCCCCCGCCGGCCGGATGCCCGGCGTCACCAGCTCGATCGCTTCGGGAATGCCCGCGACACGCAGCAGCCGCGTCTCGTGCGCCGAGCAGACGATGCCGTCCATGCCGCAGGCGACCGCCTGCTTGGCGCGGTTGCGCACCAGGGTTTCGACCGTACCGGCATAGCCGGCCTCGGCGCAGTCGAGGTCGTTCCAGGAGGTGAGGATGGTCACGGCGAGCAGCTTGAGATGCGAGCCGGCGCGGCCGGCCGCGGCGGCCTTCATTGTTTGCGGATAGGCATGCACGGTGAGGTAGTGGGCACCGGTCCGGGCGATCGATTCCACGCCCTCGCGCACCGTATTGTCGATGTCGTGCAGCTTCAGGTCGAAAAAGATCGTCTTGCCGGCGGCGGCCAGCGTCCGGCCGAAGGCGATGCCGTCGGCATAGCCCAGCCGATAGCCGATCTTGTAGTGGGTGACGGTGTCGCCGAGCCGCTCGACCAGCCGTTCGGCTTCGGCGAGGCCCGGCAGGTCGAGGGCGACGAACAGCCTGGCGCGTGGATCCTGGTTGCTGGTCGGTTTCATGAATAGGCCTTCGCTTTCTCGACCAACGACCTGCAGCAGGCGATCAGGCTCGCGCGGGCGCGCTCGTCCTTCAGGTTGCCGGCCTCGTCGAAGGCCTGGTGCGCGGCGGGCACCGCGCAGGTTTCCGGGATCATGTGGGCGCCGCAGCCGAGCTCCAGCGACTGACGGGTGGCGATCTGCGAGCGCATGCCCGCATAGCCGCCGGGCGAGGCCGAACCAAGCGCGAAAACGCGGTTGCGGTAGGCCGCCAGCGGCGGCTCGCCGGCCTCGCGCACGCGGCTCACCCAGTCGATGGTGTTCTTCAGGAGCGGGGTGACGCCGGCATTGTATTCCGGGCCGGCGATGAAAATGCCCTGATGGGCGCAGAACAGGCGCTTCAGCTTCAGCGCATTGTCCGGCTGGCCGGAACCGGCCTCCAGGTCGCCGTCATAGATTGGCATCGGATAGTCGGCGAGCGAGATATGCGTGACCTCGGCATCGAGCCGCGCGAGCTCGGCGGCGGCGAGGGCGGCCAGTCGCGCATTGAACGAGCCGGAGCGGATCGATCCGGCAAAGACCAGGATACGGGGCATGGCGACCTCGATAGCGCAGGTGAACTCCGCCCTTCTAGCCGCTGGCGCGCGGGGCCGCTACCGGCTTGCCTGCCGGCGGCTATTCGGCCGGCCCCGGCTTCGGCGCGTGCTTGGCCGCTTCCTGGCTCGCTTCGGCCGCCCGGATCGCCGCCATGCTTTCCTTCAAATGATCGAGCGAGCGGTTGCCGCTGGTCAGCTCGCGCACGGCAAGCAGCGTCAGGGCCAGCAGGAAGGGCGCGATGAAATAGTAGAGACGGAACAGGATGAAGGCCGCAACGACGGATTCCGGCCGGAAACCGAGCGGCGGCAGGGCGATCAGCAGCGTGGCTTCGAAGGCTCCGGCCGCGCCGGGGGCGTGGGTGGCGAAACCGAGCAGCATCGAGGCGCAGAAGATGACCGCCACGGCCTGGAAGCTCGCTTCCGGCGCGTGCGGCATGGCCATCAGCAGGACATAGAGAATGGCGGCGCAGCAGGACAGGTCGACAATGCCGATGACCATCTGCAGGGCGGTCAGCTTGGCATTGGGCAGCTTGATCACCCAGGCGCCGCGGCCGAACTGGCGCGGCTGGCTGACGAAGATGAGCCAGCCGGCGAGCGCGGCGAGGATCCCGAAGCCGACCATCTGGACGGTGCTGCCGCCAATGCCGAAGCCCTGCACGACCGGCGTCACCACTTCCGGCTCCAGCACGAAGCCGAGCCCGAGCACCGTGGCGTTGCCGAGCCAGAAGGTGAGGCCGGCAATGAAGCAGATCTTCACGACGTCGGGCGCTGTGATCTTGTAGCGGGAATAGACGAGGTAGCGCACCACGGCGGCGGTGAAGACGGTGGCGCCGAGATTGTGGGCGATCGAATAGCTGGTGAAGGAGCCGATGGCGCAGGCCGGATAGGGGATGTCGTCGCGCCCGATCGTGCGGGTGGCGAAATAGTCGTAGACCGTCAGCGTCAGATAGGCGGCCGCCGTGAACAGGCCGGCGACGATCAGCGTGCTCGGGCCGATCTCGGTGATGGCCGTCAGAACCTTCGACCAGTTGATGTTCTTCAGCTTGTGAAACAGCACGTAGACGGCCACGGCGAGCATCGCCAGGGACACGGCAAGCACGACGCGTTTGAAGCCGATGCGGTCGCGGACGAAAGTCACGAGGGTCTGAAACAAGGACGGTTCCGATCAAGTGTTCTGGCGCGAAAAGACCCCTGCGCACCCGCCCTTGGCAAGTACCAGATGTACTGTTTCATCGATATGTCGAGAAATGTCTGGAAACATGAGGGGAACTGCGGATAGCAGCTGACGATACAACCCTTGGATGACACAATCACGGCGGCAAGACGGCCATCACGCGGTCTTCGCCGGGGGCCGCGCGACTTTGCCGCAGGCCCGCCGGAAGGCGCCACCGGCCGTGCTCACACCAGAAACGGATTGCTCGCCTTCTCGCGACCGAGCGTGGTGGCCGGGCCGTGGCCGGGCAGGACGGCGAAGTCGTCGCCGAGCGGCAGCAGCTTCTCCTTGATGCCCTTGATCAGCAGCGCGTGGTCGCCGCCGGGAAGGTCGGTCCGGCCGACCGAACCCTGGAACACGGTGTCGCCGACGAGGGCGAATTCGGACGGCTGATGCACGAAGACGACGTGACCGGGCGCGTGGCCGGGCACATGCAGCACGTCGAAGCTCAGATTGCCGACGGTCACCGTGTCGCCCTCCGCGAGCCAGCGGTCGGGGGTGAGGCTGCGCACGCCGTCGATGCCGAACTTCTGGCCCTGGGCCGGCAGGCCTTCGAGCATCGCCTTGTCGCCGATATGCGGGCCTTCGACCGGGATCTTCAGCGTCTCGGCGAGTTCGGCCGCGCCGCCGGCATGATCGATATGGCCATGGGTGATCAGGATCTTCTCCGGCGTCACCTTCAATTCCTTCGCCGCCGCGATCAGCCGCGGCAGGTCGCCGCCGGGATCGACGATCGCCGCCTTCATCGTTTCCGTGTCCCAGACGATCGAGGCGTTCTGCTCGAACGGCGTGACCGGGACGATGGCGACCTTGAGGTTGGACATGCGGCAGCTCCTGTGGCCGGCCGTGTTTAGCCCGGATCGGCCGTCCCGGCTACGGCCACGCTGGGCGTTGCCGCAGGAGCCGCCCGAATCGCGGTTCCCTGCCAGGCTATAAATTTATTGCGTCGCAAAATTTTTGTGAATATAAGCCGCCGCCTTGGTCCCGTACCAGATCAATGCATGCCCCTGCGTCAATGAAATGATCGTCAGGGTTGAATGACGGGAATGCCGCTGCTTGTGTCAACAAAAAGGCACGCCGGCTTTTACTTGGGAAACAAGAAATCATGATCATTAAAAGCGCGGCTATTCGCCGCCTTTCAACTCGCATGGCTTTTTTTGCAGCAATTGCAGCCTTCGCATCAATCTCCAGTCCAACCAAAGCCAGTGAAGTCTACAGCCAGGACATGTCCTGGGCCGCCATGTTCGCCGCCCGCACGGCGACCGCCCGCCAACCTGCGGCGGTGGCGCCCGCCATCCGCACCACGCGGGTCCGCGGCAATGCCGAAACCATCGAAATGACCTCGGGTGTGGCCCGCCGGGTGGCGGAAGTCGCGGCTCGTCATGGCGTGCCGGCGCGCTTCGCCGTGGCGGTTGCGCGCGTCGAGAGCCGCCTGCGTTGCCAGGCCGTCGGCCGCCATGGCGAGCTCGGCCCGCTGCAGATCAAGCCGGCGACCGCTCGCGGCCTCGGCTATACCGGACCGATCTCGGCGCTGAATTCCTGCGGCGCCGGCCTCGAATGGGGCATGCGGCACCTGGCGATCGCCTATCAGCGCTGTGGCACCAGCATGGGCGCCGCCGCCCTGCACAACCGCGGCCTCGCCTCGTCCTGCACCCGCACCGCCTATTCCAATGCGGTGGCCCGGGTGATGGCGAGCCTCTGACGCCTGGCGAAGGCCGGGCGCACCGCCCGGTCAGACCGGCGGATCGCGAAAATCCGTCGGTCGCTTCGCCACCCCGGCGAGCACGGCTTCAATCTGGTTGGCCGAGCCGATCAGAGCGCTCTGCTCGTCGGACTCGGCCTGCAGCACGGCCGCGAGGCCGGCATCGTCCGCCAGGTTCAGAAGCCGCTTGGCGGCCCTGACCGCATCAGGGCTTCGTCCGGCGATCTCGCGCGCCGTCGCGAGCGCGGCGGCATGCGGGTCGTCGTGAACGGCGGTGGCGAAACCGAGGGCCAGGGCCTCGGTGCCCGAAAAGATCCGCCCCGTGAGGGTCAGTTCGCGCACGACGTCGGCGCGGGCGAGTTGGCGCATCAGCGCCATGCCGGCCATGTCCGGCACCAGGCCCCACTTGACCTCCAGGACCGACAGGCGAGCATCCGGCGCGACATAGCGCAGGTCCGCGCCGAGCGCGATCTGCAGGCCGCCGCCGAGGGCGACGCCGTGCACCGCGGCGATCACCGGCACGGGCAGCGAACGCCAGACGAGAACCGCGTGCTGGGCATGGTTGGCCGGCCCGTGGCTGCGCGCCCTGAGGTCGCCCAGCACGCTGCCGCCCGAGGCCATCGACTGGAACAGGCTCATGTCGAGCCCGGCGCAGAACCCTTTGCCTTCTCCCGAGAGCACCACGGCCCTGAGGCCTTGCTGGCGCGCCAGCGCTTCGCCCGCGGCGACCAGCGCGTCGAACATGCCGCCATCGAGTGCATTCAGCTTGTCGGGCCGGGCGAGCCGGACGTCGGCGACGCCGTCGGCCAGCGCGACATGCACGCGCTCGTTGAAGGTCTGGCTGAGTTCAGCGGCCATCCGTCTCCTCCCTGAAAGGAAGGCCGATCATCGGCGCATCGCCATCGCCGTGCCAGTGGGCCGATCGGCGGGCAGGCGCCAAAAAAAAGACCCCGCGCGGATCGCTCCGCGCGGGGCCTGGTGAGGGCGGTCGGGCCAGGCCCGTCCGGATTACTTCTTTTCGCCGCGCGCCTTGAGGGCGGCGCCGAGGATGTCGCCGAGCGAGGCGCCCGAGTCGGCCGAGCCGTACTGGGCCATGGCTTCCTTCTCCTCGGCCACTTCCAGCGCCTTGATCGACACCTGGACCTTGCGGGCCTTGCGGTCGAACATGACGACGCGGGCATCGACCTTCTCGCCGGGGGCGAAGCGCTCGGGGCGCTGGTCGGCGCGGTCACGGGCAAGCTCGGACCGCTTCACGAAGGTCGAGAGATCGGTGCCGGTCAGCTTCACGTCGATGCCGCCTTCCTTCACGTCGATCACTTCGCAGGTCACGATCTGACCCTTGCGCAGCTCGCCGGCGTCAGCGAACGGATCGCCGCCGACCTGCTTCAGGCCGAGCGAGATGCGCTCCTTCTCCACGTCGACGTCGAGGACCTGGGCGCGGATCACGTCGCCCTTCTTGAACTCCTCGATCACCTGCTCGCCCGGACGGTTCCAGTCGAGATCGGAGAGGTGGACCATGCCGTCCACGTCGCCTTCCAGGCCCAGGAACAGACCGAACTCGGTTTTGTTCTTGACCTCGCCCTCGACGATCGAGCCGATCGGGAACTTCTCGACGAAGGCTTCCCACGGATTCTGCAAGGTCTGCTTGAGGCCCAGCGAGATGCGCCGCTTGGAGGAATCGACCTCCAGGATCGACACTTCCACTTCCTGCGAGGTGGAGACGATCTTGCCCGGATGGACGTTCTTCTTGGTCCAGCTCATCTCGGAGACGTGGATGAGGCCCTCGATGCCCGGCTCCAGCTCCACGAAGGCGCCGTAGTCGGTGATGTTGGTGACCCGGCCCTTGAACTTGGCATTGATCGGGTACTTGGCCTCGATGCCCTGCCACGGATCGTCGAGCAACTGCTTCATGCCGAGCGAGATGCGGTGCGTCTCGTGGTTGATCTTGACGATCTTGACCTTGACGGTCTGGCCGATCGCAAGGACCTCCGAGGGATGGTTGACGCGGCGCCAGGCAATGTCGGTGACGTGCAGCAGGCCGTCGATGCCGCCGAGGTCGACGAACGCACCGTAGTCGGTGATGTTCTTGACGACGCCGTCGATGATCTGGCCCTCTTCGAGGTTCTGCACGAGCTCGTGACGCTGCTCGGCGCGGGTTTCCTCGAGCACGGTGCGGCGCGACACGACGATATTGCCGCGACGGCGGTCCATCTTCAGGATCTGGAACGGCTGCGGCGAATTCATCAGCGGGCCGACGTCGCGGATCGGACGGATGTCGACCTGGCTGCGCGGCAGGAAGGCCACGGCGCCGTCGAGATCGACGGTGTAGCCACCCTTGACCGTGTTGAAGATCGTGCCGGTGACCTTCTCATTGGCCGTGAAGGCCTTTTCCAGCTTGACCCAGCTTTCCTCGCGGCGCGCCTTGTCGCGCGAGATGACGGCTTCGCCGAGCGCATTCTCGACGCGCTCCAGATAGACCTCGACGACGTCGCCGACCTTGATCTCGCCTTCGCGGCCCGGGCCGGTGAATTCCTTCAGCGCGACGCGGCCTTCGGTCTTCAGGCCGACATCGATGATGGCGAGATCCTTTTCGATCCCGACCACGGTTCCCTTGACGACGGAACCTTCGTTCATTTCGGTCTTGCCGAAGCTTTCGGCGAGCAGCGCGGCGAAATCGTCGCGCGTGGGGTTCATGCTGGTGGCGCTTGCCATACGTGTCTGTCCTCGAGCCCGTTGTTGCGCCGGGTTGAAAAAAAAGCCGTCGGTTCCGTCCGGGTCGGACGAGGGGCTGACATCGCGTCCGACACTGGCCGCAATCGGCTCAGTGGGCGCAGCCCGTACGGGTGACGGTGGTGAGATATCGGTTCGCGGGCCGCGGCCGGTGCCGGAACGTGCTCCGTCCTGAGGCGGCAGCCCGTCGGGGGCCACGGCGTGGACGCTGAACAAACAAACCCTGGAAAGGCCTGTCCCGGAACGGCTGGCCGCCCGGCACACCGGCGGGCTCGGCCGGAAGCCGACCCGCAGATGACCGGGGCAATACATGAAAACCCATGTGGGGACAAGCAAAACCGCCCGCAAGGGCGGCGCGGCGCCGTTCAGCGCATTTTGCGGTCGAACAGGAAACGTCCGGAGCGTTTCAATTCGAGCACGAGCGCGACGAACTGGCTGGGCGACAGGATCTCCTCGCGGCCGTTCGGATAGGTGACGAAGAAACGCGAGCGGTCGGCATACATGGTGACACGCGCTTCCAGCTTCGGCTCCACCCGGCTGCCCTTGTCGGGGCGGGTGAGGAACACGCCCCACGGCTGCCGCGGCTGATCCGGTCCGGCCTCGACAAGATCGAGCTCCAGAGGGGCGGCGCTGTCTTGCATCGTGGTCATGCCGTCTCCGGGGCGAAGTCGACCTCAGGCGCAGAACCGTGTCGTCGAGGCTCCCGCCGAGTCTCGAATCGCCACGCGGCCGCATCGGCTCTAGAGGGCCGCGCGGGCCGGTGCAACAGCACTGTCGAAGCGCCGGGCGAATGTCGGAGGTCTTGTCCGCAGGCCGCCGCGGGCGATGGTGAACCGGCGGTTACGGGCGCATGGGTCGCGCCGCTTCAGCCCGCCGCGCGCGGCGAGGCATTGAGCTGGCCGACGACCCGCTCGATGGTCGCAGCGGCCTCGTCCAGCGCTCTGGCAATGGAGGTTTCGCGTGCTTCCGCGCGCGCCTGCAACTGCCCGCGGCTTTCGCGCAGCTCGGTGAGCTCGGCTTCCGCGCTCTCCAGCCGGCGGCGCATGTCGACGACTTCGTCGGCGGTCATGATGGCGGCCATGACGGTGAGGCGGGTATCGCCGATCTCTCCGAAGGCCCCCTTCAGCTGCTCGACCTTGGCATTCACCTCGGCTGCGAGGTTGTGCAGATGGTCCTCCTGGCCGTCGTCGCAGGCCATGCGGAACTGGCGGCCGTTGATGGTCACATTGACATGAGCCATGGGCTTAAGGTCCAAACGCAATGGAGCGGGGCGCCCGCCATGATCGGGCCGGTTCTGGTCTCCGCGGTGCCGGCCGGAGCGCGTGCCGCGCCGGCGACGCGCCGGCCGCTCCGCCGCCATTCGTCCCGCTCGCCGGCCGTGCCGATCCGACTGGTCTCATGCCAAAGCCTCGTAGCCCGCTTGCCGCGTCTAAAGCTGGTGGGTCGCAAGGACCGAACGGATCGCATCCATCGTCTGGTCGAGACGCGCGGCGACGTCCCGGTTGGCGGCTTCGAGGGCAGCGATCCGCTCGGCCGATTGATCGAGTTCTTCGGCGAGCCGCGTTCTGTCGGCCTGTGCCGCGTTGAGCTGCAGGGTGAGGGCATCGGGGCTGAGATCGCCTTCGATCCGCCGTGCCACCGCCGTCTCCAGCGCGGCGAGCGCTGACTTCAGGCGGTGAGCCGCCGCCTCGAGGCGCGAAGGGTCGGCCGTGGATGACAAACGCGAACCTGCCGTGCGATGTGCCCGTGAGCGACGGTGACGACGCCCGTGAATGTGCTGCCCGACCCTACGCGAGGGGGTCAAACAGCGTCAACGGTCGATGACCGGAACCAGCGCAACTCCGCCATATCGCTTGTCTTCCGGATCGTCCGGCCGGGCCGGCGCGGGCCTCGTCCGCCCGCTGCCGTTGCGGCCGCTGTCGCGAATCGCCCTGCCTGCGGCGCCTCGCCGCGATGCGTTCTGCGCCATGGCGAGGCCGCTCGTTCCCCGCTAGAACACCTGTCTCATCTTGCAATCGATTGAGGAGAATATCGGTGCGGCTTGCGACCATCGAAGTCAAAGGCGAGCGGCGTGTCGCCATTTTGAGCGAGGACGGCGCGTCCGTCCGGCCGCTTGCGAGTGGCGCGGCGCCCTCCATGCTGGCCGCCATTGCCGCCTGGCCCAAGCTCAGTGCCGGCATCGAGACGCATCTGGAGGCCCCGGTGGCGCGCGAGACGGTGCGTCTGCTGGCGCCCATCCCGCGCCCGGGCCGCAATATCTTCTGCGTCGGCAAGAACTATCACGAGCACGCCAAGGAATTCGCCCGCAGCGGCTTCGACTCGACGGCCAAGGAAATCGTGCCCGAGGCGCCTGTCGTGTTTTCCAAGCCGCCCAGTGCCGTCATCGGGCCTGACGAGACCATTCTCGGGTCGCTCGATCCGACCGCTTCGGTCGATTACGAAGGCGAGCTCGCGGTCGTCATCGGCGCCGGCGGCCGGGGCATCGCCAAGGCTGAGGCGATGAAGCATGTCTTCGGCTATACGATCGTCAACGACGTCACCGCGCGGACGCTGCAGCAGAAGCACCGGCAGTGGCTGATCGGCAAGGGCATCGACACGTTCTGTCCGATGGGCCCGGTGATTCTGACCGCGGACGCGGTGGCTGATCCCGCCGGCATGACGCTGAAGACCTGGGTCAATGGCGAACTGCGCCAGGACGCGGTGGTGGCCGACCTCATCTTCGACATTCCGACGCTGATCGAAACGATCTCGTCGGTGATCGCGCTCGAGCCTGGCGACGTGATCGCCACCGGTACGCCGGTTGGCGTCGGCATTGGCTTCTCGCCGCCGAAATATCTCGCCGCCGGCGATGTGGTCGCCATCGAGATCGCCGGCATCGGCCGGCTGGAGAACCCGGTGGCCTGAGGCCGCCGGATCGCGTCAACGGGTTGGGGGACCTGATGGATCGCCGTCACGTCATGGCCGGCTTGGCCGGTTTTCCGCTGTTTGCCAGGGCCGGAGCGGCCCGTGCGCAGGCCGACTGGCCATCGCAGACCGTCCGCATGGTCGTGCCGTTTCCGCCGGGCGGGCAGGGCGATCTGGCCGCCCGCCCGGTCGCCCAGTCGCTCGAGCGCATCCTCGGCCGGCCGGTTGTCGTCGACAACCGGGGCGGGGCCGGCGGAGCGATCGGCAATACGGCGGTGGTGCGCGCGCAGCCCGACGGTCACACCCTGCTGATGACCCTGTCGTCGCTCGCGGTCCTGCCCGAGGCGGACCGGCTGATGGGCCGGCCGGTGCAATATGAGGTGGATCAGCTCGTGCCGGTCGCCCGGGTGCTGGCCGATCCGACCGTGCTGGCGGTCCATGCCAAGGCGCCCTGGCGCGACGTCGCCGAACTGGTCGCGGATGCCAAGGCGCGTCCGGGCCTGATCCCCTATGGATCCTCGGGCCCCTACGGCACGCTGCACGTCTCGATGGAAATGTTCACGACCAATGCCGGCATCCGGCTGAACCACATTCCCTATCGCGGCGCGGGGCCAGCCCTGACCGATCTGATCTCCGGCAACATCCATGCGCTCGCCTCGGCGCCCGGCGTGCTGAAGCCGCAGGTCGAGGCCGGCACGGTGCGCGTGCTCGCCAATTTCGGCGCCGAGCGGGTGCCAAGCTTCCCGGATACGCCGACCTTCAAGGAACTCGGTTATGCCGATGTCGAGTTCTATATCTGGGCCGGCCTGTTCGCGCCGGCCGGCGTGCCGCCGGAGGTGCTCGCGCGGCTGCGCGAGGCGATGCGCCAGACCATGGCCGATCCCGCCGTCCGGGCCGTGTTCGACAAGGCCGGCAGTCCGCCCGCCTATCTCGACGCGCCGGATTTCGCCCGGTTCGTCGCCGCCGATTCGGCGCGGCTGATCGCGGCTGTGAAGAAAATCGGCCGTGTGGAGGGTGGTTGAACGGCTTTTTGCGGCCATTCGGCCCGGAAAGCAGCCGAACGCGCCGAAACGCGTGGCACTGTCCTGACGCAGGGCATTGACTCAAGGCGCACCGCTGCTAGGACACGCGCCTGCCCCCCGAAATGGTGATCTTTCGGGGCCTTTTTCAACCGGCCGCGCGTCCGTTGGGCCAAAATCGTCGGGCGCGGGGCGAGGAGCCGTGATCCAATGCCGTCTGAAATCGCGTCGCGAGACAAACTCCGGCACATGGCCAATGCGATCCGCGCCTTGGCCATGGATGCCGTCGAGCAAGCCAAGTCGGGCCATCCCGGCATGCCCATGGGCACGGCCGACATCGCGACGGTGCTGTTCAGCCGGTTCCTGAAATTCGACGCCGCCGAGCCCGGCTGGGCCGACCGCGACCGCTTCGTGCTTTCGGCCGGCCACGGCTCGATGCTGATCTATGCGCTGCTCTACCTGACCGGCGCGCCGGAAATGACCCTCGACGAGATCAAGCGGTTCCGCCAGCTCGGCTCGAAGACGCCGGGGCATCCGGAGAATTTCATCACCCGCGGCGTCGAAACCACCACGGGCCCGCTTGGCCAGGGCATCGCGACCTCGGTCGGCATGGCGCTTGCCGAGAATATGCTGGCCGCCGAATTCGGCAAGAAGGCCGTCGACCACTATACCTATGTGATCGCTTCCGACGGCGACCTCATGGAAGGCGTGTCGCAGGAAGCGATCGCCATGGCCGGGCATTGGAAGCTGAACAAGCTGATCGTGCTGTTCGACGACAACGACATTTCCATCGACGGCCCGCTGTCGATCGCCGACAGCGTCGACCAGGTGAAACGGTTCCAGGCCGCCGGCTGGCGTGCCGAACGCATCGACGGCCACGATCCGGATGCCATCGCCGCGGCGATCGAACGCGCCAGGAAGTCGAGCAAGCCGACGCTGATCGCCTGCAAGACGGTCATCGGCTACGGCGCGCCGAAGAAGGCGGGCACCTCGAAGGCCCATGGCGAGCCGCTGGGCGCCGACGAGCTGAAGGCGGCGAAGGAAAAGCTCGGCATCGGCCCCGAGCCGTTCAGCGTCCCCGCCGATATCCTCGCCGCCTGGCGCGAGGTGGGGCGGCGCGGCGTCGCGGCCCGCAGGGAGTGGGAAGCGCGGATCGCGGCGCTGCCGGCCAAGAAGCGCTCCGAGCTCGAGCGCCGCCTCCGCGGCGAGCGGCCGGCCAAGCTCGCCAAGGCGCTGGCCGCCCACAAGAAGGCGCTAATCGCCCAGCCGCAGAACATCGCCACGCGCAAGTCGTCCGAGCTCGCGATCGAGGCGATCGTCCCGGCCATGCCGGAATTCCTGGCCGGTTCGGCCGACCTGACCGGCTCGAACAACACCAAGGCCAAGTCGGCCGTGGCCTTTTCGGCCAAGACGCCCAAGGGCCGCTACATCCACTACGGCATTCGCGAGCACGGCATGGCCGCGGCCATGAACGGCATCGCGCTGCATGGGGGCTTTGCGCCGAACGGGGCGACCTTCCTGGTGTTCACCGACTATGCGCGGCCCGCCATGAGGCTCGCCGCGCTCATGGGCACCGGCGTCGTCTACGTCATGACCCACGATTCCATCGGCCTCGGCGAGGACGGCCCGACCCATCAGCCGGTCGAGCATCTCGCCGCGCTCAGGGCAATCCCCAACATGCGGGTGTTCCGTCCCGCCGACGCGGTCGAAGTGGCCGAGTGCTGGGAGCTCGCCTTGAACCGCACGGACGGCCCGACCGTTCTGGCGCTCACCCGCCAGAACCTGCCGCAGCTGCGCACCGAGGTGAAGGCGAATCGCAGTGCCGAGGGCGCCTACGAACTGTTCGGCGCCGAAGGCGGCAAGGCCCAGGTGACGCTGTTCGCGACCGGCTCCGAGGTCGAGATCGCCGTCGGCGCCCGCAAGCTGCTGGCCGAAAAGGGCGTGCGCGCGCGCGTCGTCTCGGTGCCCTCGCTCGATCTGTTCATGAGCCTTCCGGCCGAGACGCGCGCCAAGGTCGTCGGCGAGGCGCCGGTCAAGATTGCGATCGAAGCCGCGGTCCGCCAGGGCTGGGACGCGCTGATCGGCCCCGACGGCATCTTCGTCGGCATGACCGGCTTCGGCGCGTCGGCGCCGTACAAGGAACTCTACCGGCATTTCGGCATTACCGCTGAGGCGGTGGCCGAGGCGGCGCTGGCGCGAGTCGGCTGAGCCGCGCCAGATTCATCCGTTCGGGGGGCCGAAAGCCCTCGGGAAGTCACAATCGGGCGTCAGGTCCGGTGCGGATTGAGGAATTGAGGCGGACGCGTTCGCTGCCCGCCAACTGCCAAGGAGAAGGATTCCATGACCGTTCGCGTCTTCATCAACGGCTTCGGCCGCATCGGCCGCAATGTCCTGCGCGCCATCGTCGAGGGCAAGCGCAAGGATATCGAGGTCGTCGGCATCAACGATCTCGGCCCGGTGGAGACCAATGCGCACCTCCTGCGCTTCGACTCGGTGCACGGCCGCTTTCCGGCCGAGGTGTCGGTTGACGGCGACCACATCGTCGTCGCCGGCAAGCGCATCAAGGTGACGGCGATCAAGGATCCGGCCGAGCTGCCGCACAAGGCGCTGAACGTCGATGTCGCCATGGAGTGCACCGGCATCTTCACGACCCGCGACAAGGCCGCTGCGCATCTGAAGGCCGGCGCCAAGCGCGTGCTCGTTTCCGCGCCCTGCGACGGCGCCGACCTGACCGTGGTCTACGGTGTCAACCACGACAAGCTGACCAAGGATCACGTGGTCGTGTCGAACGCGTCCTGCACCACCAACTGCCTCGCCCCGGTGGTGTCCGTGCTGCACAAGGCGGTCGGCATCGACAAGGGCTTCATGACCACGATCCATGCCTATACCGGCGACCAGCCGACGCTGGACACCATGCACAAGGATCTCTACCGCGCCCGCGCCGCGGCGCTGTCGATGATCCCGACCTCGACCGGCGCGGCCAAGGCGATCGGCCTCGTCATTCCCGAGCTGAAGGGCCGCCTCGACGGCACTTCGATCCGCGTGCCGACGCCGAATGTCTCGGTCGTCGACTTCAAGTTCATGGCCAAGCGCAAGACCACGGTCGAGAAGATCAACGAGGCCATCCTGAAGGCGGCCAAGCGCGGCGCGCTGAAGGGCATTCTCGGCGTTACCGATCAGCCGAACGTCTCGATCGACATGAACCATGATCCGCATTCGTCGATCTTCGCGCTCGACCAGACCAAGGTGATGGACGAGAAGTTCGTCCGCATCCTGTCCTGGTACGACAACGAGTGGGGCTTCTCGAACCGCATGAGCGATACCGCCGTTGCCCTCGCCAAGCTGATCTGAACCGCGACATGGGGCCGTCCCGACGAAGGGGCGGCCCCTCTTTTTTCGGGACCTGCACCATGAGCTCTTTCCGCACCCTCGACGCAGCCGATGTCAGCGGCAAACGCGTCCTCGTCCGTGTCGACCTGAACGTTCCCATGGAGAACGGCGAGGTGACCGACGTGACCCGGCTGGAGCGCATCGTGCCGACCCTGGTCACCTTGGCCGACCGCGGTGCGAAGGTGATCATCCTCGCCCATTTCGGCCGGCCCAAGGGTGTCGATCCCAGCCAGTCGCTGAAGCCCGTCGTGCCGGCGCTCGCCCACGTCCTGAAGCGCCCGGTGGCTTTTGCCGAGGACTGCATCGGCGAGGTCGCGCGCAAGGCGGTCGAGGCCATCAAGCCGGGCGAGATCCTGGTGCTGGAGAATACCCGGTTCCACAAGGGCGAGGAAAAGAACGATCCCGATTTCGTCAAGGCGCTGGCCGAGAACGGCGATCTCTGGGTGGCCGACGCCTTTTCCGCCGCGCATCGCGCCCACGCTTCGACCGAAGGCCTCGGCCATGTCCTGCCGGCCTATGCCGGGCTGACCATGCAGGCCGAGCTGGAGGCGCTGACGAAAGCGCTCGACAAGCCGAAGCGGCCGGTGGTCGCGGTGGTCGGTGGCGCCAAGGTGTCCTCCAAGATCGACCTTCTGGAGAACCTCGTGACCAAGGTCGATGCCTTGGTCATCGGCGGCGGCATGGCCAACACCTTCCTGCACGCTCAAGGGGTGAAGGTCGGCAAGTCGCTGGCCGAGAAGGATCTGGCCGAGACGGCGCTGCGCATCATGGAGAAGGCCGAGGCCGCCAAATGCGCGATCATCCTGCCGGTCGATGCCACCATTGCCTATCATTTCCAGGCCAATGCGCCGGCCTTCGCCTACGGCCTCGACGCCATTCCGCATGATGCCATGATCCTCGATGTCGGCCCGCAGTCGATCACCCGGATCCAGGGCGCCATCGACGATGCCGCGACGCTTGTGTGGAACGGTCCGCTCGGCGCCTTCGAGCTGCCGCCCTTCGACAAGGGCACGGTGGCGGCGGCGCGCCATGCCGCCGAGCGCACGGCCAAGGGCAAGCTGCTGTCGGTAGCCGGCGGCGGCGACACCGTGGCCGCGCTCAATCAGGCCCATGCGGCCGATCGCTTCAGCTATGTCTCGACCGCCGGCGGCGCCTTCCTCGAATGGCTCGAAGGCAAGCCCCTGCCGGGCGTCGAGGTGCTTCGGAGCTGACCAGTCCCGCGACGCCCGGTCCCGGCCGGGCGTCCTTCATTCTGACGGAGGAACACCATGGCACGCATCACGCTTCGCCAGCTTCTCGACCACGCCGCCGAGCATCAGTACGGCGTGCCGGCCTTCAACATCAACAATATGGAGCAGGCCCTCTCGATCATGGAGGCGGCCAACGCCGTCGACGCTCCGGTGATCATCCAGGCCTCGCGCGGCGCCAGGTCCTATGCCAACGACATCATGCTGAAGCACATGATGGACGCGGTCACCGAGATCTATCCGCACATTCCGGTCTGCGTGCATCTCGACCATGGCAACGAGCCGGCGACCTGCATGACCGCCATCCAGGCCGGTTTCACCTCCGTCATGATGGACGGCTCGCTGAAGGCCGACGGCAAGACCCCCGGCGACTGGGACTACAATGTCGGCGTCACCAAGACGGTGACCGACATGGCCCATCTCGGCGGCATCTCCGTCGAGGGCGAGCTCGGCGTGCTCGGCTCGCTGGAGACCGGCGAGGGTGAGAAGGAAGACGGTCACGGCGCCGAGGGCAAGCTCAGCCACGACCAGTTGCTGACCAATCCCGATGAGGCCGTGAAGTTCGTCAAGGAGACCAAGGTCGACGCGCTGGCGATCGCCATGGGCACGTCGCACGGTGCCTACAAGTTCTCGCGCAAGCCGGACGGCAAGGTCCTGGCCATGCATGTCATCGAGGAAATCCACCGCAAGCTGCCGACGACCCACCTCGTCATGCACGGCTCGTCGTCGGTGCCGCAGGAGCTGCAGGACATCATCAACACCTACGGCGGCCAGATGAAGCCGACCTGGGGCGTGCCGGTGGAGGAGATCCAGCGCGGCATCCGCCACGGCGTGCGCAAGATCAACATCGACACCGACAATCGCATGGCGATGACCGGCCAGATCCGCAAGGTGCTCGCCGAGAGCCCGAGCGAGTTCGATCCGCGCAAATATTTGAAGCCGGCAATGGAAGCGATGACCAAGCTCTGCCGCCAGCGCCTGGAGGAATTCAACACCGCCGGCCAGGCCTCGAAGATCAAGAGGATCATCACGCTCGCCGACATGGCCAAGCGTTATGCCAAGGGCGAGCTCGATCCGAAGGTCGCCTGAGGGCGAATGGCGGGATAGCGAATAGCGAGATAGCCAGTAGCGAATGGCGGCGCCCGGGACATCGGGCGCCGCCTTTTTTGTTGCGGCGAGCGGCGAACGGCGCGCGCTTCGACGCGGATCCCTATTCGCCATTCGCCAATTGGCCAGGCCCTACTTGTTCGCGTCGATCGTGATCGTGAACAGGCTGAGCACGGCGAGCGGCGAGCCGCGCGCGGCGACCGCGAGCGCGGCGAGCGGGGTGTCGCTCTTCGGGGTCGCGGTCACCGTCAGCGACTTCGGGTCGTCGAGGAAGGTGTTCGCGGCGCTGGAGATCTGCGCGACCAGCAGCTTGTCGGTGATGAACTGCGCGACGCTGGCGGCGATCTGGGCCTTGATCTGCTCGGTCAGGGCGTCCTCCTCGACACCGGCCTGCTCGGCCGTATGCGACAGGAACGCGCCGACCGCGCCGTTCTCCTTGTAGGTGAGCGTCAGCGGACCGGCCTTAGCGGAAAGCCCGAGCAGGGCGGCCGTTCCCGGCAGGCCTTCGACCGCGGCGCGGTCAATGCCGCCGATGGTGAGATTGCCTGTCAGCGTGCCGATATCCTCGGCGTCGATGTTGAACCGCTGCAGACGCAGCTCGCGGGCGGCTTCGGCATATTCGATGTCGATTTCGGCCGAGAACGTGATCTTGTCCTCGATGCCGATCGGGGCGAGCTGCGCGCGCTGGCGCGCATCGGTCACCGGCGCCTCGAAGCCGGTCGCGCGCAGGCGCAGGCGGGTCGGCACCAGGCCGACCCGCGGCCCGGCATCGACTTCGAGCTTCTGCAGGGACCCGGCCGGCCGGCCGGCCGTGACGACCGCGATGTTCTCCGCGAGCAGGCGCCGGACATCGGGATAGGCGGTCAGCGGCGGCGTCGCACTCGGATTGTAGCGGCCCTCGGCGAAGTCCTTGCCCAGCGCCAAGAGGCCGGTCGCGTCGATGCCCTCGATCATGAAACGGCCGATGTTCGTCTTCTGCTGGTTCGGCTGCTCGGCGGCGATCCCGGCCATTTCGATCGAGCCGATTTTGCCCTGGGTAATGCCGGCAATGGCGAAGCGCTGCATTTCGAAGCCGCGCCCGCCGTCATCCGCGCCGCGGAAATTGGTCATTTCAACGAGGCTGAAGTCGAGCCGGGAGAGAACCTCGACCAGGGCGCCGAAGGCGCGCCGGCGCGCCGGCTCGTCGGTGCCGCTGGTCGCGGCCTCGAAACCGGTCAGATCCTGGCTCAGCGCCACCAGCGAACGCTCGCCCGGCCGCATCGCCACCTTGCCGATCGCGATGCGCTCGATCGTGAAGGGGCGTCCGGCCGGATTCGTGCCGCGCAGCTGCGAGAGGCTGGCGCTTTCCAGCACATCGGCCGTGCTGCCGCCGGTGCGCACGCCCGCCGTCAGGTCGTAGCCGACGAAGCGCATCGTGCCGAACTCGACCTTGCGGTTGCCCTTGTCCGGGTTCAGCACGGCGCTCGCGATGGTCAGCTCGGCCATCTTGCCCTGGGCGTATCCGTTGACCGCCACCGTATTGTAGGTGGTCTCCTCGGCCGTGCCCTGGTGCCGGCGGACGATGGTCAGCGTCGGCGCGGCGATCGTGTCGGCGGAAAACTTGGTTGCAGCCTGCTCGCTTGCGCCTGACAGGAAGGGTTCGCGGGAGGCGAAGCTGGCGAGAACCGCCGCGAACGAGCCGCGGACGCCGTTCAGCTCGGCGGTGGGCAGACGGTAGACTTGGCCGTCAGGCGTCGTGCCCTCGAGATCCTCCAGCTTGATCCGGGCTCCCGACAGCGCATCGCCGGTCCCGCCGGTGACCGTCGCACGGGCGATCTTGACGCCGAGCGGCCGGTCGCCGGTCGAGGCGAAAGTGATGTTGGTCAGGACCTGCGCGCCGCCTTCGTCCCGCGCGTCGCCGAAGGCCGCGCCGGAAACGGGCAGGGCGCCGAGCGCCTGCAGGGCAGCGGCCTTCAGATCGTCGGCGGGGCCGGCCATGGCCGCCGTATTGAGAATGAGGAAGAGGCCGGCCGAGAGACGCAAAGTCGCAACGGAGGGAAACATGGGGCTTGTCCTGACCTTGGATCGGGCAATCTTATCGTGATCGACCGCCATGATCGTCTTGGGGCGAGCCCCGATGCGACCAGGCGAAATCCGCGCGACCCTCGCTTGCAGTTGTTTCCGAACGATGTCGGAGCGGCATTTTTTCCGTGCACCCCTCCCATTTTTTGCCGCTTTCGGCCATAGGGTGGCGCATCATGGTCAAATCCGCGCCAACAGACACCGTCGAAACCCAGCTCGTGCTCGTCACGCCGCCCATTGCGGCCGCCGAGGCGATCGTGCCGTCGCTTCACGCAGCGCTCGGCGGCGGCCCGGTCGCCGCGGTCATCGTCCGGCTGACCGCGCCCGGCGACCGCGCCAGCGTCAATATCGTCAAGGCGCTCGCCACGGAGGTGCAGCCCGCCGGCGCGGCGCTGATGATCGAGGGCGCGATTGATGCGGTCGCGCGCGGCGGCGCAGACGGCCTGCATATGAGCTTCGACGAAGCGCGCCTCGCCGAGGCGGTTGAGCGGCTGAAACCCGAGCGCATGGTCGGCGTCGCTGGCCTGAAGTCGCGTGACGATGCCATGAGCGCCGGCGAGCGCGGCTGCGACTACGTGATGTTCGGCGACGCCATGGTGTCGCGCCAGCCGGACAAGAACGGCCAACTGCCACCCTTCGCGGCCGTGGTCGAGCGCGTCGCCTGGTGGGCCGAGCTGTTCGAGGTGCCGGTTGTCGGTTTCGCTCCCGATATTGCGGGCGCTGCCCGACTGGCCGCCGTAAGGGCCGATTTCGTCGCGCTCGGCGAAGCGATCTGGGACCATCCGGATGGACCGGAACGCGCCGTCGCGCTGGCGCACGCCGCCTGCCGCCAGGGGAGCGCCGGGTGAGGCTCAGCCATGTCGTCCTATGCCTTGGCCTCGGCTTCGGGGCAGCCCTGGCGACGGTGATGCCGGCGCTCGCGCAGCAGCGCACCGCGCCGACCGCCTCCGACCGGTCGAGCTTCGCGCCGGCGCCCGGCCCGCCGCCGCTACCGCTGCCGCCGCGGACCTGGCCTTCGGCGCCTACCAGCGCGGCCAGTATCTGACCGCGATGCGCGAGGCGACGCAGCGGGTCGAGACGGCGCCGGACGCGGTGACCATGACGCTGCTCGGCGAGCTTCATGCCAATGGGCTGGGCGTGCCGCAGAACGACCAGAAGGCGCTCGGCTGGTATCGGCTCGCGGCCGACCGGGGCGACCGCAATGCGATCTTCGCCATCGGCATGATGCATGTCGATGCGCGCGCCGGGCTGGTCCGCGATCCGGCCGCCGTCAAGGCGCTGTTCGAGCGTGCGGCGGCCCTCGGTCATCCCGCGGCCGGCTACAATCTCGGCATCATGGCGATGTCCGGCCAGGGCGGGCCTGCCGACGCGGCGCAGGCCGCCCGCTGGTTCCAGAGCTCGGCGGATCTCGGCAACGCCGATGCCCAATATGCGCTGGCGGTTCTGCTGAAGGACGGCAACGGCGTGCCGGCCGACCCGGTGCGCGCGGCCGACTACATGGCCAAGGCGGCACGCCAGGATCTCGTCGAGGCCGAGATCGACTACGGGGTGATGCTGTTCAACGGCCAGGGCGTCGCGAAGGACGAGGCTGCGGCCGCGCGCCTGTTCCGCCGGGCGGCGCTGCGCGGCAACCCGCTGGCGATGAACCGCTATGCCCGCCTGCTCGCCAGCGGGTGCGGCGTCGCCGCGGATCCGCAGGCGGCGGCGCAGTGGCACACGGCCGCGCGGCTGCTCGGCGCCGAGGATGCCTGGCTCAGCGATTTCGTCGCCAAGCTCGACCCGGTCCAGCGCGAGGCCGCCGAACGCGGCGCACGCATCTGGCTGCGCTGACCGGCCCGGCAGCCGGCCCCTGGGCGCCGATCAACTTTGGCCTGCCGGCTTGACCAGCCGCCGCCGGGCGGGCATGACCGCCCTTCACGGACCTTAGAGAACGCCATGCTCCGCTCTGCCCTGCTCAATGTGATGGTCGGCGCCGCCCTGAAGGCTGGCCGCGGCCTCAAGCGCGACTTCGGTGAGGTCGAGAACCTCCAGGTGTCGATGAAGGGACCGGGCGATTTCGTTTCCGCCGCAGACCGCAAGGCCGAGCAGGTGCTGCGCACCGAACTCCTCAAGGCGCGGCCGGGCTACGGCTTCGTCGGCGAGGAGGGCGGGCGCGTCGAGGGCGCGGACAAGACCCACACCTGGATCGTCGACCCGCTCGACGGGACCACCAATTTCCTGCACGGCATCCCGCATTTTGCCGTCTCCATCGGCCTCGAGCGCGACGGCGTGCTGGTCGCGGGCGTCATCTACAATCCGGCGAACGACGAGCTCTATGTCGCCGAGCGCGGCACCGGCGCCTTCCTGAACGACCGGCGTTTGCGCGTCTCGGCGCGGCGCAAGGCCGAGGATTCGGTGGTCGGCTGCGGCATTCCCCATATCGGCCGAGGCGACCATGTCCAGTCGCGCAACGAGACCAAGATCGTCCAGTCGCGGTTCGGCGGCCTGCGCGCCATGGGCGCCTGCTCGCTCGACCTCGCCTATGTCGCGGCCGGCCGGTACGACGGTTTCTGGGAGCGCAACATTTCGCCCTGGGATATCGCCGCGGGCATCGTTATCGTCCGTGAGGCCGGCGGTTTCGTCACCGACTGCGACGGTTTCGACAACATGCTGATCAACGGCACGGTCTGTGCCGGCAACGAGCCGATCCAGAAGGCGCTGCTCGGCGCGGTGAAGGAAGGCCAGAAAGGCTGAGGGCTGGCGCATGGGGCAGGCCAAGCGGCGCAGGGAGGCCGGAGAGCGCGTCGCCCATTGCCGTACCTGCACCTATTGCTGCGTCCTGCCGGGCATCCACGCGCTCGACAAGCCCGCCTACAAGCCCTGCCGCCACATCGCCGGTGGCGGCTGTGCCATTTTCGGCACCCCGGAGCGGCCGGCGGCCTGCCTCGCCTATGCCTGTGCCTATCTCGCGGCACGGCTGACCGACAGTCCCGATCGCAACAGGATCCCGCATCCGCTCGACTGCGGGGCCTATTTCCACCGTGACCCGGTCGAGCCGGTGGTCTTCCTGTTCGTCGACCCCGCGCGTCCGCAGCTGTGGAAGGCGACGGCGGTCGCCGAGCTCATGAAGGCGGAGCTGGCGCGCGGCAACCGCCTGTTCATCACCGACCGCGGCCGCCAGATGGTGATCGGCGACGCCTATCTCTTCAGCCAGATCCTGGCGCGCGACTTCGTGGCCATCGCCGATGCCGAGGGCCGGCCGCTCGACGTTCCGAGCTTTCGTGGACAGGCCTGAAACGGTGATACCTCGAAATCCTGTGGTGCCTATTTACCGGCCCTTAAACCCGCCGGCGCCAAGATAACCTTAGGGAACGGCGTAGGCGATGTATCGCGAGATCCACGAGGTCGGTATCGAAGAGCGGGCGCATGCGCCGGCGATCGCGGGCTTGCTCGCGGTCTGGACCGGCCTGCATGCGCGCTATGGCTACGCGCCGTTCGATCCCTTCGACCCGCAGGAGCTCGGCCCGGACGCGGACGACCTCATCGTCATGGTGCCGATCGGTGACGCCGACTATGTCTACGTGCACCAGGGCGCCAATGTCAGGGCGGCGGTCGGGCTCGACATGACCGGCCGGCGCACCAGCGACGTGGCCGGCGCGAGCGGCAGCTTCTTCCGTGAAGTCTACAACCGGGTTCTCGCGGACCAGCGGCCCCTGTTCACCCTGCATCGCGGCACGATCGCCTCCGACGTCCACCTGTGGGAACGCCTGATCCTGCCGTGCCGGGACAGTGACGGTTCACAGGTGATCGTCGTGTTCAGCAAGCCGCGCGAATTCCGCGACGATCTGCTGAGTGCCATTCTCGATGCGTCCCTCGACGGCATCCTCGCCGTGCGCATCATCCGCGATGCGGAAGGCCGGCCGGTCGATGGCAGCTTGATTGCAGCCAACCGCCGAGCGGCCCAGTTCCTCGGCCGCTCGGCGGATGATCTCGCGGACTGCCGGCTGATCGAGGCGGTGCCGGGCATGGTCGAGGCCGGCATCTGGCAGCGCTGCGTCGGGGTCGCCGAAACCCGTACCGCGGCCGAATTCACCGTGCCCTACACGGACGAGTTCGGCGAGCGGTGGTTCGAAATGGTCGCCGCGCCGCTCGGCGACGGCTTCATGATCAATTTCGCCGACATCACCCAGCGCCGGATGGCCGAGGAAGCGGCGGAGCTGAAGCGGCTGGAATATGCCGCGGCCAACGAGGCCCTGCGCTCCGAGATCGCGCGGCGCCAGGCGCTCGAGATCGAGCTGAGCCGGCTCGCCGCCATCGACTCGCTGACCGGCACGCTCAATCGCCGGGCGCTGACCGAAGGGCTGCAGGCGGCGCTCGCGGAGGCGCGACGCGAGACTCTGCCGATCAGCGTCGTGCTCATCGATCTCGACCACTTCAAGGCCATCAACGACACGTTCGGCCATGCCGGCGGCGACGCCGTCCTCAAACAGGCGGTGCGCACGCTCACCGAACGGCTGCGCGCACAGGTCGACCTGCTCGGCCGCCTCGGCGGCGAGGAGTTCGTCCTGGTGTTTCCGGGCCTCGATATTGCCGAGGCGATGGCCGCGGCGGAGCGGGCGCGAGCCGCCCTCGGCTCGGCGCAAGCCTGGCACGAGAGCATCGCCATCCGCTGCACGGCCTCTTTCGGCGTCGCGTGCTGGGACGGCCGCGAAAGCATGGACCGGCTTCTGTCGCGCGCGGACCATGCGCTCTATCGAGCAAAGGCGGCCGGCCGCAACGTGGTGCTGGCCGATAACGGTCACTGGTCGGGCCGCGGCACCAGCCCCGACGCCGATGTCGGCCTCGTCCCCGGCGCCGATGTCGTGCCGTTCAAACCGAGCACCCGCGGCCGCGGCCGCCGGCGCGCCAAGAGCTCCGTCGATCAGGCCTGAAGCCGGCGGGTCAAATGGGCGAGGGCGGCGTCCGGAGCGACCGCGTCGAAGCCAGGCATCTGATGCCGGAACCAGGTTTCCTGGCGCTTGGCATAGGCGCGGGTGTCGGCCTGGCCCTTGGCGATCGCCTCGGTCAGCGGCAGGTGGCCGCGGAGATGCGCGATCAACCCCGGCACGCCGTGAGCGCGCATGACCGGCAGGGCCGGATCGAGCTGGCGCGCTGCCAGTGCCTCCACTTCCGCAAGGGCCCCCGCGGCGATCATGGCCGTGAATCGTTCGTCGATGCGGCGGCGGAGCGCCGTCCGGTCGACGCTGAGGAAAACGGCCCTGCAGGACGCCATAGCCAAAGGCGGCGGGCCGCGACTGTCGGCCTGCCAATGCGCGAGCGGCCGGCCGGTCGCGACGAAGACCTCGAGCGCCCGCAGCACGCGTTGCGGGTCGTTCGGCCGCAGCCGCGCCGCCGTTTCCGGATCGAGGGCGCGCAGGCGCTCGTGCAGGGCAGGGGCCGGCAGGCCTTCGGCTTCGGCCCGCAGGCGCTGGCGGACCGCGTCGGGCACGGCCGGAATGTCCGATAGCCCCTGGGTCAGCGCCTTGAAATAGAGGCCGGTACCGCCGATGATGATCGGCAGAAGACCTTCGGCATCGGCCGCGTCGATTTCGGCAAGGGCCGCATCGAGCCAGCGGGCGACGGAGAAGTTCACGGCGCCGTCGACCGCGCCGTAGAGCCGGTGCGGGGCGGCGGCGAGGTCGGCCGCCTCGGGCCGCGCGGTGATGATGGCAAGGTCGCGATAGACCTGCATGGAATCGGCGTTGATCACGACGCCGCCGAAGCGCTGCGCAAGCGCGATCGCGAGGGCCGACTTGCCGCTGGCGGTCGGACCTGCGATGAGAACGGCCTTCCTTTTGGCTCCCTCAGCAGGACCTGCGGCTTGGCTCACGTCGTCACCCTTGTTTCTCATCCGGCCCGCCCGGCCGTCGATCCGGCGGCGGTCGCAGCGGTCACCGCGCTCCTGCCCGATGCCGGCGCCGCCGTGACGCTCTCGCCGGGCATTGCCGTCGACATCCCCTTCGCATCACCGGCGGCGGTCGACAAGCGCGCGCTGGCCGATCGGCTCCGCGGTGCCCTGGCCGGCGCCCCCATCGACCTCTTCGTGCAGCGTGCCGCGGAGAGGCGCAAGCGCCTGTTCCTCGCCGATATGGATTCGACCATGATCGGCCAGGAATGTATCGACGAGCTCGCCGACAAGGTAGGCGTCAAGGCCCATGTCGCCGCGATCACCGAACGGGCCATGCGCGGCGAGATCGATTTCGAGCCGGCGCTGCGCGAACGCGTCGCCCTGCTGAAGGGCCTGCCCGCCGCGGTGGTCGACGAGGTCATCGCCGAACGCATCACCCTGACGTCGGGAGGCCGCACTCTGGTGCGCACCATGCGTGCCAACGGCACCTATACGGCGCTGGTGTCCGGCGGCTTCACGCTGTTCACCGGCCCGGTGCACGCCATGCTCGGCTTCGACGAGCACCGGTCCAATGTGCTGGTCGTCGACGACGGCCGCTTCGCCGGCCGGGTCGAGGAGCCGATCCTCGGCCGGGAGGCCAAGCTTGCCGCCCTGCTGGAACTGCGGCAACGCCTCGGACTCGCTCCGGTCGAAACCCTCGCGGTCGGCGACGGTGCCAACGATCTCGCCATGATCGGCGAAGCCGGCCTCGGCGTCGCCTATCGGGCCAAGCCCAAGGTGGCGGAGGCGGCCGGCGCCCGCATCGACCATGCCGACCTGACCGCGCTGCTCTATGCGCAGGGTTATCGGGACGCCGACTTCGTCTCCTGACCTATCGCTGCGGCCCATCGGAGAAGGGCGGGCCTTTCGACCCGCCCAGCAGATGGCAAGCGACAACCGGCAGTGTCAGCGCAGATTGAGCGCCACGAAGCGCCGGTCGCCTTCGGCATTGGCGATGAGGAACAGCGCGGAATTGCGCCCCTCCGCCTTCAATGCCTCGATCCGGCGCGACACGTCGGTCGGTGAATTGACCGCCTCGTTCTGCACTTCCAGGATGACGTCGCCGGCCTGAATGCGCCGCTCGGCGGCCTTCGAATTGGGGTCGACCTGGGTGATGATCACGCCGCGGGCGTCGTCGCGCAGGCGATAGCGCTGGCGCAGGTCGGCCGTCACGCCCGAAAGCTGCAGCCCGAGCGTCGACACGGTCGGGTTTTCGCGGGGGCGCTCGGTCGGCTGCCGGCCGGCGGATGCCTGCTGGATATTGCCTTCGCGCCGGCCGAGCGTGACGGTCAGCGTCTCCTCGCGCCCGCCGCGCATGATCACCACCGGCACCGCCTTGCCGACGGCGGTCTCGGAAACGATGCGCGGCAGCTCGCGCGAGCTGCGCACTTCCTTGCCGTCGAAGCGCAGCACGACGTCGCCGGTGCGCAGACCCGCCGGTGCGGCCGGACCGTTCTGCTCGACGCCGGCGATCAGCGCGCCGCGCGCGCCGCGCAGGTTGAGGCTTTCGGCGATTTCGTCGGTCACCTCCTGGATGCGCACGCCGAGCCAGCCGCGGCGAGTCTCGCCAAACTCGCGCAACTGCTCGATGACCGGCTTGGCGGTATTGGCCGGCACCGCGAAGGCGATGCCGATATTGCCGCCGGACTGCGAGAAGATGGCGGTGTTGATGCCGATCACCTCGCCAGCCATGTTGAACAGCGGGCCGCCGGAATTGCCGCGATTGATGGCGGCATCGGTCTGAATGTAGTTGTCGAACGGCCCGGACTGGATGTCGCGGTTCTTGGCCGAGACGATGCCGGCGGTGACCGTGCCGCCCAGCCCGAGCGGATTGCCGATCGCCATGACCGGCTCGCCGATGCGGATCTTGTCGGAATCGGCGAGCGGCACCGCCCTCAGCGGGCGCTCCGGCTTCACCCTGAGCACCGCGATGTCGATCTCGCGATCGCGGCCGACGATCTCCGCCTTCAGGCGCGTGCCGTCATTGAAGATGACCGTCACCTCGTCGGCGCCGTCGATCACATGGTTGTTGGTGATGATGATGCCGGACGGGTCGATGACGAAGCCGGAGCCGAGCGACGACTGCCGGCGCTGCTGCGGCGACGGCTGGCCCGGCCCGCCCTGGCCGCCTTCGCCGCGGCGGCGGAAGAATTCCTCGAACAGCTCGTCGAACGGCGTGCCGGGACCCGGGCGCCCTTCGCGGTTGCCCGGCGCGCCGCCCGGCGGCCGGGGCGCGGCGGTGTCGACCCGCGTCTGCGTGGAGATGTTGACCACCGCATCGATGACGCGTTCGGCCAGATCCGACACGTCGATCGCGGTCCGGGCTTCGGCCGGAGGAGCGAAGGCCGGCGCCAGCGACGCGGGCAGGCCGAGCGCCAGCCCGAGGGCGGCGACGGCGATGCCGCCACGAAGCCGAACAGAGGAAGACTTGGTGCGCGCCATGGCGGATCCCCGTAAATTGACCTGGTCCGCCGGCCCAAGGCCGTCCGGACCCCTCGATCGTGGCCGCGGAAAAGACACCCGCCATGTTTCGGCGGAATGTCGTCACGGCCTACTCAACCATCAAATGGGGCAAATTGGCGGCCGGGGAAAGAGGGGGCTTCGGTCATGACCGGGCCTCATGTGCGGATGCGGGCGCGGCGCCGCCTGGCCGGCAAGCCGGAAGCTATTGATGCGGCTCCCGCTTTGCGGAAAATCAAGGGTGCCGGCGGAGAGCGCGCCTCGGCGAAGGTTGGCCCTGAGGCTCAGCACCGCCGGGCGCGCTGCGCGGATATCTGTCGCATCGGCCCGCGGCAGGCGCGGGCTCCTCATTCGCCCCGGTCCTGCGGCCGCAAGACGGCCTCGGCGTGGGAGAGCATGAATGGCCGCAACTGGGTGCGCAGAAATTCGAGAAGCGTCCTGATCTTCAGTGGCCGATGGTTCCTGTGCGCGCAGACGAGGTTCAACGGCATGCTGGGCACCCGCCATCCCGGCATGAGCTCGACGAGATCGTCCGTGTCTCCGCTCTTGAGCAGCCAGCCCGGTAGCACCGCGACACCGTGGCCGCTTGCGCAGCGGTGCATCAGCGTTTCGGCGTCATTGGCGATGAAGTCGCCCTTCACGCGAACGGAGCGGCGCGCCTCGCCGCGTTGAAACGTCCAGGTCTGCGCACCGCCACCCGAGGCGAAGCACAGGCAGTTTCTGTCGACGAGTTCGGCCGGATCGGCCACCGGCCCGTGGCGCCCGACATAGCCGGATGAGGCGACCAGGCGCTGGTCGACATAGCCGATCATGCGGGAGGGGTGCTCGCTTTCCGGAATGCGCCCGACGCGGATGGCGACGTCGATGCCGTCGGCCGCGAGATTGGCGAGCTTGTTGCTCATGATCATCTCGATCCGGGTCTGGGGAAAGCGCGCGAGGAAGTCGTCGATGATCGGCGCCACCACCACCCGTCCGAGCGTGGTCGGGCAGGCGACGCGAATGAGGCCGACCGGCTCCACGCGCCGGTTGCGGATCTCGTCCTGGCATTCCTCGAGGGCGCTGAGGATGGTCGCGAGCTGGCCGCGGAAGCGCTCGCCCTCCTCGGTGACGGTCACGGACCGCGTGGTGCGGCGCAGGAGCTGGACGCCGAGCTGCGCCTCCAGCCCCGCCACCATGCGGCTGACCTGCGACTGTTGCAGGCTCATATCCTCGGCCGTGCGGCTGAAGCTCGCGGTCTCTGCGACGCGCAGGAACGCGCGATAGGCCTGAAGCGTGTCCATTCATGCAGGATGGACATAAATCTAATCCCTCATCCAGTCTTTTTCGGCGGTCATCGCATCGTCATCGTTTCGTTCCGTATCGGGAGCGAGCGGATCAATCCTGCCGGAAAAGATGCGGAGGCAATCCGCGCGGCGGCATCCGGGCTCGCTTCCGACCGGCGCCGCGGCATCCGCCCGGCTTGGGCCTCGTCAGCTTCCGGGGGGAATATGAGCCTTGACCGTCGTTCGATCCTGAAATGGAGCACGGCCGCCGTCGCTGCTCCGCTCGTCGCTCGCAGCGCCTGGGCGCAAGGCGGCGACACGATCGTCATCGGCGGCTCCGTGCCGCTTTCGGGACGCGCCGCCGAAACCGGCCTCAATGTCAACAACGGCTATCTCGTGGCGCAGAAGTTCTTCAACGAGGAGCTGGGCGGCGTCGAGATCGCCGGCAAGCGCTACAAGATCGACGTGCGCCTGTTCGACGATGCCTCCGATCCGGCCCGCGCCTCGACGCTGATCCAGCGGCATATCGACCAGGGCGTCGATTTCTTTCTCGGCTCGTTCGGCTCCAACATCGTGCTGCCGACGGCAGCCATCGTCGAGCGCGCCAGGAAGCCGATGATGCAGACCGGCGGCGCCTCCGACCAGATATACACTCAGGGCTACAAGAACATCTTCTGCATGTTCCCCCGCGCGTCGCGCCAGCTCTACAACACGATCGAATATTTCAAGGTGCTGAACCCGGCGCCGAAATCGATCATGGTGGCGATGGCCAACGACGCCTTCTCCAAGACGCTGGCCGAGGGGATGATCGCCTATGGCCGCGGCAAGGGGCTGCCGATCAACGATGTCCTGACGCTGCCGGAGAACATCACCGACGCGTCGAACCTGGTGAACCAGGTCCGCTCAAAGCGGCCCGACGTGCTGCTTGCCACCACCCACGACCAGAACTCGCTGCTCATCGCGCGCCAGCTCATCTCGTCCAATGTTGACGTGCCGCTGCTCTTCCTGACCCTCGGCCCGCAGCTCCATTCGTTCCGCGAGGCGCTCGGCAATCTCGGCAACGGGCTCTATTTCCAGCAGTTCTGGGACGAGCGCGCGCCCTACAAGGATGCCTTTTTCGGCTCCGCCCAGAATTTCGCCACCTACTACAAGAAGCACTTCACGCGGCCCATGGCCTATCACACGGCTTCGGGCGCGGCTTGCATCGTCGCCTATGCCCACGCGATGAAGGCCGCCAATTCGCTCGATCCGGTGAAGGTCCGCGACGCGCTGGTGGCGCTGGACGTCGAGTCGCTCTACGGCCGCATCAAGTTCACGGCCGAGGGCGACGGCGATCCGATCCTGCTCGGCTCGACCGTCGGCCAGGTGCTCGGCGGAACGCCCGAAGTGGTCTTCCCCGACGCCGGCAAGACCGCGACCGCCGTCTATCCGGCCCCGACCTGGGCTTCGAAGCGCAGGTAGAGACGGGTCATGCTATCGCTCCAGACATTGGCCGACGGGCTCGTCCTCGGCGGCCTGTTCTCGCTGGCCGCCGTCGGCTTCTCGCTGCTGTTCGGCGTGCTGGGCGTGGTCAATCTCAGCCACGGCGCCTTCGTCCTGATCGGCGGCTATGCAGCCTGGTCGATCTGGCATTTCGCGGGCATCGACCCGCTGCTGGCGCTGCCGATCGTCATGATCGGCATGTTCGGCCTCGGCTACGCCTTCCAGAGGACCATCATCCAGTGGGCGACGCAGCGCGCCAGCCTGCTGGCGTCCATGCTGCTGACCTACGGCTTCGCGCTGATGATCCGCAACGCGCTGGTGCTGGCCTATTCGCCCGACTTCAAGAGCATCACGCCGTCCTATGCCTTCGACGCGCTCACCATCGGCGAGGTGACGCTCGGCCTGACCCGCGTCGCCGCGCTGGTGGTCAGCGTCGTCCTGCTCGGCCTTCTCGCCGCGCTGCTGCAGTTCTCGAGCCTCGGCCGCGTCATCCGCGCTACCGCCCAGCAGGAGCAGGCAGCGGCGTTGTGCGGCGTCGACATCCGGCACGTCTTCGCCATGACCAGCGGGCTCTCGGCGGCCTTCGCCGGCGCGGCCGGCGTCGCCATCGGCCTCGTCCTGCCGTTCTCGCCGCCCGACGAGACGCTCTGGACCGTCAATGCCTTCGTCGTCGTGACGCTCGGCGGCATCGGCAGTCCTGCGGGTGCGCTGGTCGGCGGTCTCATCCTCGGCATCGTCAATACCACGACGGCGCAGCTCGTCGGCGCGGCCTTTCCCAATGCCATGATGTTCCTGCTTCTCGTGCTGATGCTGATCGCCCGTCCGGCGGGCCTGCTCGGCCACAGCTTTCGGGGGTCGCGATGATCCGCTTCGTCGCCGCCCGCGCGGCCTGGACCGCGATCGCGCTGACGGCATGCGGCGCGCTGCTGCTGGCGCTGCTGCCGTTCTTCATGGCGCCCTACAGCATCCGGGTCGGCCAGCTCTTCATCCTGGCTGCGGGGCTTGCCGTCGCCTGGACCATCCTTGGCGGCTTCTCCGGTTACTGGAGCTTCGGCAATGCCGCCTTCGTCGGCACCGGGGCCTTCGCCGCGGCGCTGACGCAGGTTGCAATGGCGGGCTCGCCGCCCCTTCTCGCCTTTACCGCCGGCCTGCTCGTCGCCATCGTCGTCAACGGGGCGATGGCGCTGGCGATCGCCTGGCCCATCCTGCGTCTGCGCGGCATCTATTTCGCCATCGCGATGCTGGGCGTCAGCCAGGTCTGCTATGAGCTGGTCAGCAATATCGACGCGCTCCGCGGCGCCATCGGGCTCAATCTCGTCGACATCGTCCCGCGCAACATGGCGCCCGAGCGCTTCTACTACTGGGCACTGCTCTTCTGCGCGGTCGCCATCACGGTCATTGCGATCATCGTCCGCTACACCAGGATCGGCTACGGCCTCATCGCCATCCGGGAGGACGAGGACACGGCCCGCATGCTCGGCGTGCCGACCACCCGCTACAAGATCCAGGCCTTCGTCATCTCGGCCATGCTGACGGCGGTGATGGGCGTCATCTACGCCCAGAACCTCGGCTACATCACCGGCAATTCGGTCTATCGCAACGAGTTCAATCTCAACGTCATCGTCTATTCGCTGCTCGGCGGCATGGGTTCGATCATCGGCCCGATCCTCGGCGCCGGCCTGATGACCTATGTGACACAGGTCCTGCTGGGCGATCTTCTCGATATCCACATGTTCGTCACCGGCCTCTTGCTGGCGATCCTGGTGCTCGCTGCACCGAACGGCCTGCTCGGCCTCTACGATGCGTGGCGGCTCCGGCTGCGTCGCCGGCGCGAGGAGCAGACGCCATGAGCGCAGCGGTTCCGATGGCCCCCATTCTCGACGTCTCCGGCCTCTCCAAGTCATTCCGCGGCCTGAAGGCGATCCAGAATGTCAGCCTCGTGGTACCGCAGGGGTCGATATGCAGCCTCATCGGCCCGAACGGTGCCGGCAAGTCGACCTTCTTCAACCTGCTGACGGGCTACTTCCCACCCGATGCCGGCACGGTGCGGTTCGACGGCCGGGACATTACCGGCCAGGCGCCCGAGGCGATCGCTCAACTCGGCATCGCCCGGGCGTTCCAGATTGCCAAGCCGTTTCCCGGGATGAGCGTCCGCGAGAACGTGCGCATCGGCGCGCTGTTCGGCCGGTCCGGCCGGCGTGATGTCGAGGCGGAGACCGACAATGCCCTCCGCCTTGCCGGCCTCGTCCCATTGCACGAGCGGGAGGCGCGGGAACTGACGGTAGGCCAGCTTCGGCGGCTCGAGGTTGCCCGCGCGCTCGCGGCGCGGCCGTCCCTGCTGCTCGCCGACGAGCCCTGCGCCGGCCTCAACCCCACGGAGACGGCGGAGATGGTGGACATCCTGCGCCGGATCCGCGCGGCCGGCGCGACGGTCCTGCTCGTCGAACACGACATGAGCGCGGTGATGACAGTCTCCGACCAGGTCATGGTGCTGGAGGCAGGGGTGCTGATCGCGCAGGGAACACCGGCGGAGGTGACGCAGGATCAGCGCGTCATCGCAGCCTATCTGGGAACAGAAGAATGACGTTCATCAAGAAGCAGGAACTGTCGGCCGAGGCCCGCAAGGCACGCGGTGCCGCTGCGCTCCAGAAGGCCGAGGCGACGCGCGGCTATCTGCTGCCCTACCACCGCATGCTGTGCGCGCACGACCCGGACCTCATGGAGGCCTATGACGCCTACTACAGGGAACTGACGCTGATCGAGCGGTCCTTCACCTATTTCGAGCGCGAGGTGGTGTGGCTTGTCCTGCTTGCCGCGGCGCGGGAGGCCTATGGCGACATCCACATGCCGCGCGCAGAGGAGTCCGGTCTCACGACCGCGCAGATCCACGACTGCATGGCCATAGCCGGCGTTGCCGAGGCCTTTCCGGTCATGGACTTCTCCACGAGTTGGTCACGCTGGGTGGCCGAGGCCGAGATCGAGGCGCGCTATGCGAAGATGGTGGAGGCTGCGCGTGGCGATCTGCCGGCGGTGATCACGGAGATTGCCCTCGTCACGGCCCATGCCGCCCGCAGGTCGCATGCCGGCATGCGGTTCCATCTGAAGCGCGCCTTTGCCATGGGGGCGACCGCGGCCAAGGTCGCCGAGGGCGTCTCCTACGTCATTCTGCCTTGCGGCGGGCCCGTGCTGGTCGACGCCTGCAACGTCTGGGACGAGGCGGCGCGCGCGGGTCTCTGCCCCCCGCCCTGGCACCTGGACTGAGGGCCATGCTGGAGGTCAGCGGGCTCGGCTATTCCTATGCGGGCGCCATCGCGGTGCGCGATGTGACACTGCGCGTGACGGCGGGCGAGATCGTCGCGCTGCTCGGTGCCAACGGCGCCGGCAAGTCGACGACGGTCCGGATGATCGCGGGAGCGCTGCGACCCCAGCGCGGCCGCATCGTCTTCGACGGACAGGACGTGACCACCGCCGCGTGTCACGACATGGTGCCACGCGGTGTCGCTCTCTGCCCAGAGGGCCGGCTCGTCATGCCGCAGATGACGGTGCGCGAGAACCTCCTGATGGGCGGTTATACCCAGCGCGACCGGACCGCGCGGGACGCTGCCATGGAGGAGATGTTCGCGATCTTCCCGCGGCTTGCCGAGCGGCGCGGCCAGGTCGCCGGGCTGATGAGCGGCGGCGAACAGCAGATGCTCGCCATCGCCCGGGCCCTGATGAGCCGGCCGAAGCTGCTGATCCTCGACGAGCCCTCGCTCGGCCTCGCGCCGAAGCTGGTGCGCGAGCTCTTCGACCTGATCCGGTCCGTCAATGCGCGGGGCACCAGCATCCTGCTGGTCGAGCAGAACGCCCGTCAGGCGCTGCGCATTTCCAGTCGCGCATATGTGCTCGAGAAGGGCGTGACGGTGCGCGAGGACGCCTCGGAGAAACTCATCGGCGACGATGCCATCCGCTCGGCCTTCCTGGGCGCCTGACGGCGAGGGCAAGCCGCCCCTTCCGGCGGCGTCAGCGCGCGAGCATCCTGTTCGTCCTGTCATGACGCTCCAGGCTGGCCGCGCCGAGCGGCGGCTTCAGGCCCGAAGGCGGCATCGACCGGCACCTGCAGGCCGGTCGCCAGGCGATTGGTTTCGCTCGCCATTCCGACCACCGCCAGGAGCTCCATGAACTGGGCGTCGGTCATGCCCTTGGCGCGCGCCGCGGCCCGGTGCGAGCGGATGCAATATTCGCAGGAATTGGCGACCGAGACCGCCACATAGAGCATTTCCTTGGTCAGGGGATCGAGCGCGCCCGGCGCCATCACCTGTTTCAGGCTCTCCCAGGTGCGCTTCAGCGTGACCGGATCGTGGGCGAGGGCGCGCCAGAAATTGTTGACCATGTCCGTGCC
This sequence comes from bacterium YEK0313, assembly GCA_000751295.2. NCBI lineage: Bacteria > bacterium YEK0313. The sequence goes on along the minus strand of CCMO02000001.1, from coordinate 38,986 downwards.
GCGCACGGCCCGGATGTCGGCGAACACGGCGGCTGCTTCCGGCGAGAGCTGATCGTCATCGAGAAGGGGCACGGTCGACATCGGGCCTCCGGTTTCCGGGCCATGGGCCAGGGCCCATGGCCATGCGCGCCATGCGCTCAGCAGGCGAATTCTTCGATCAGGCCGGCGAGGATCGTGCCGCGCGGCGTGATCGAGCGGATGTCGCAGAACTCTTCCTTGGTGTGGATGCCGCCGCCCCATACGCCGAGGCCGTCCAGGGTCGGAATGCCGAGAGCGCCGGTGAAATTGCCGTCCGAGCCGCCGCCCGACTGCATATGGTCGAGCGGGAAGCCGTGGCGCTCGGCAATGGCCTTGGCCTTGGCATACATGGCCATTGTGCCGGCATTGGCAACGAAGAGCGGCCGCACGGGGCCCGCCTCGATGGTGACGCTGGTGCCGGGGAAGGGCGCGCGCAATGTCCGCAGGCGGACGTCGATGTCGTTGACGTCGTCCGGCGTCGCCGCGACGCAGAGCACCTCGGCCGAGCAGATCACTGGCACGACATTGACCCAGGTGCCGGCATTCACCCGGCCGACGGCGAAAGTCTGGCCGCGCTCGTAGTCGGACCAGTCTTCGACGGTCTCGATGATCCGCGCCATGGCCCTGATGGCGCTGACACCGCGACCGATGGCGGCGCCGGCATGCGAGGGCTTGCCATGGACGTGGATGTTGTAGCGCAGCACCGCGTGCCGGCCGGACACGCAGACGTGGTCGCGGCCCGGCTCCGGCACCAGCACATGGGCGGCCTTGCGGGCCTCGGCCTCGATCGCGGCGCGCGAGGACGGGCTGCCGACCTCCTCGTCCGGGATCAGCACCACCGTCACGGAGCGCTTCAGCTTGCCACCCTTGGCGGCGATCAGCTTGCCGAGCACGTGCAGGGCCAGCACCGTGCCGCCCTTCATGTCGGTCACGCCCGGGCCGTAGAGCTTGTCGCCATCGCGGCGGATGGGCAGGGGACCGGCCAGCGTGCCGACCGCGTGGACCGTATCGACATGGGCGAGGATCAGCAGGCCCGGCCCGGGCTCCTGGCCATCGAGCCGGCCGATGACCACGTCGCCGAAGCCCATCGTGCCGGCCTGGCGTTCGATGCGGAAGCCCATCGCCTTGAGGTCCGCCGCGCCCTCGTCGAGCATCCGGTTGACCGCCCCGGCATCGTAGGTGGGGCTTTCGATCGCGGCCCAGCGGATGATATCGGCGACGACGGCTTCGACATCGGTGGTGACGGGCATGCAAGGCTCCTGGCAAGAACATGCCGGACGCGCCTGGCTTCGGCACGCTCCCGGACTATGCGGCGGACATGACGGGCGAACCTGGCGGCCGTCGCATCGGCCTCCCGTACTCCCAACCGCGAAGACTAGAGGCCTTCCTTGCCGGGCGTCTACGCGCTTTGCCGCTACCGAGCTATGATGCCGAAATTCTCGCCGCCGAAGCGCTGCTCGATCTGTCTCAGGCGGGTGTCGTGGTCGTCCCAGTTGAACAGGCCACGGCCGACGCCGGAGCCAGGTACGGCGTTGAGTGCCGGCGGCGCCGACAGGCCGCGGGCGAGCGGCGAGCCGATGGCGTTGAGGTAGAGCAGCGCGCGCCGGCAATATTCGGCCGAAAGCGGGCTGATGCGCGCCTCCTCCCAACCCACGCGGTACTTCATGAGGGCCTGGCAGACATTGCCGCCCGAGCGCTCCCAGGCGCCGGCGAGATAGGTCACGCCGACGCGGATATTGGTGTCCGGCTCGAACAGCTCCTGCGGCGTTCCGGTGAAGCCGGCTTCGCGCGCGATGGTGGCGCGCACCTGCATGAGGCCGATCTCATCGGATGCGCCGACCGCTTGCGGATCATAGGCGCTCTCGATCATCGCGACCGCGTCGGCAAGGTCGATCGGCACCTTGCTCGCCTCGGCATATTTGCGCACCGTCGCAAGATGCGCCTCGCGGCCGGTCGGATAGCGCTGCTCTGGGAAGGGCCGGCCTTCGACGCGCCGGGTCGGTGCCTCGGCGAAGGGCGGCGGAATATGCGGCGTGGGCGGCTGCGCCGGGGCTTCCGCTTCCGCGGCAGGGGCTGCCGGCGCAGCCGGCACGTCGGCCGGTCTGGCCGCCGGCATGGGCGCATGGGCGACCGTCGGAGCGCTTTCCTCGACCGCGGGCGGGGTCGGACGGGCATTGGCGGCAGCGGCGAAAGCCTCGTCCAGGCGGCTTGCCGCCGGGCCGGTGCCGGTAGGCGGGCCGTCGTCCCGCCGGCTCCCTCTGCCGGCGCCGCATCCGCCGGGTGCTGCGCGGTCTCGTCGCCGGGAATGTCGCCGGGCCGCTCGACCGGCAGTGGCGCGCTGCGCGGGGCGCGCGGCGCGGCGCGCTGCGCCCGCTGCGGAGCGGGGCTCTGCCGGGCCGCCGGTGGCGTGAGGTCGAGCTGCGCCTGTGCGGGAACGGCGGCGGCAGCCGCGTTCATGACCGCGCCGACGCTCGCAAGCAGGAGAAAACGCATACCGGACTGCATGGCTTGGACTTTACCTGACGCGCCGCCGGAGCGCCACCATGTGCATGGGTGCGTCCCGGCGGCGATTGCCTTTCGCGCCAACAGGATAGCCGGCCTCGTGGCGAGAATGCGGATGGCCTCGGCAGCCCCGGTGCAAAGAGCGGCGCAGCCCTGGTGGCGTCACGAAAGTGTGAAGGATATCGATCTCAGCCGCCGCCGCGGCCGGCGACGGGAACCTGGTCGGCGACGAGCGACCAGAGCGTGCGCAGCGCGATCCATCCGATGATCAGGTTAGCTGCGACGAACAGGGCCGGGGCGAGCAGGGTGACCGGCGCACCGGCGCCGCGCTCGACCAGCCGGATGGCTGCGAGCGGAAGAGCGGAGATCCCGAACGTATAGGCCCAGGCGGTCGGGCCGAAGGCCTGCTGGCGCAGCCAAGGTGCGAGCCTCAGGAGAACCAGCGCCTGGAAGCAGCCGTAGCCGAACAGCATCAGCGCGAATGGCAGGAGCCCGGCATCGTCGGTCAGCGCCATCAGCGCGACGCTCGCGACAGCCGGCGGCGCCATGTGAACGCCGAGCGTCGCGCGCCGGTCGACCGGCAACGGCGCCTGGATCATTCGCGCAATGACGACCGACTCCATGGCGAGGAAGGAAAACAGGCCGAGCCCGAAAAACAGCCAGCCGGTATCGACGGCACCGAAGGAGCCGGCCGCCAACGCTGCGACGAGACCGCCGCCGACCGTCGGCATGTAAAAGACCGGGGTGGTGTCCGCCGCTGTGCGGCCGTCCTGCCAGAGGCCGCCGATCGCCCAGGCCGCGAAGGCGACGACGCCGGCAAGGCCCGCGAGCGCCATGATCCAGGCCGTCATCGGCAGATGGGGCCGGAGCGCAAGGCTGGCGATCAGGGTGGCGACCGGCAGCAGCGAGGCCAGCATGCCTTGCGCGGGATGCTCCATGTCGGCCAGGGCCGCGCGCGGATCGGCGAGCCAATGTTTGGCATAGGCGAGAACGAGGCCGAGCCAGAGCAGCACCGCGGCGCCGGCGAAGGCCTCGCCGATCGCGGCGGGAACCGCCCATAGCCGTGCCGCCGCGCGCCAGCCATTGCCGAGCCCGCCGATGCCGAGCACCATTGCGAACATGAGCGGGCGCATGACGGCCTGTCGTGCCGATCCGGACGGGCGGCGCCGGCTCAGGCCGGCTCGTCCTTGCGCACCAGGCGGCCTTCCTCGGCCTTGAAGTAATATTGCGAGGCGACGAGCCAGCCCTTGAGAGGCCGTAGCGGCGGCACGCAGGTGAGGATGCCGAAGGGCAGGGTGGTCACGAGGTGAACCCACAGCGGCGCCTGGTATTTGACCTCCAGCCAGAGCGCCAGGATGACGACGGGCACGCAGGCGAACATCATGACGAAAAAGGCCGGGCCGTCGGCCGGGTCGGCGAAGCTGTAGTCGAGACCGCAAACCTCGCATTGCGGCCGCAGCTTCAGGAAGCCCTGAAACAGGTGGCCTTCGCCGCAACGCGGGCAGCGGCCGCGGATGCCGGTCTGGAACGGCGGAAGTTCGGGCCAAACACGCTCTGACATGACGGGACCTTTCTGGTCGCGGCGGGCAATGGGGCGGTCGTAATGGTATTTTGTATGGAGATTGATCCATACAAACTATTGAAACCGTGCTGTTCGTATGTAATATGTATGCATACAGTGTCAAGGCAAAGCACGACAGGATTCTGCCGATGACGACATGGATGCCGGATCTCGGGCGCAGCAGCGGGCCGAAATATCTCGCCATCGCGGCGGCCTTGGCCGATGCCATCCGTTCCGGACGCCTGAAGCCGGGCGACGCCCTGCCGCCGCAGCGCGAGCTCGCCCGCCTGATCGGGGTCGATCTGACGACAGTGACGCGCGCCTTCAATGAGGCGCGCCGCCGCGGCTTGATTGAGGCCAGCGGGCGCCGGGGCAGCTTTGTGCGTGCGCCCGCGGCCGTGCGAGGCATGCTCGCATCCGCTGTGCCGCCTGCGGTCGACTGGCGCATGAACCTGCCGCCCACCGCGGCGGCGCTTCATCTGGCGGAGCGGTTCGCCGAGGGCTACCGGACGCTGCTTCAGACCCCCGGAGCCGCGGCCCGCCTGCAGTATCAGGAGGCCGGCGGCGCCTTGCCGGATCGGCTGGCCGGAGCCGAATGGTTGGCGCCGCGGCTCGGCGAACTCGCCGAGGATCGGGTGGTGGTCGCCGCCGGCGCGCAGAATGCCCTGGCGGCCATCTGCCGACTGCTGCTCGCTCCCGGCGACGCGGTCGTCACCGGTGCATTGACCTTTCCCGGCATGAAGGCGGTGGCCGAGCGCTTCGGCCTGCGCCTGCTGCCCCTGCCAGGCGAGGCGGGCGGGGTTGATCCGGACGGGCTCGAGGCGCTCTGCCGGCTGCACCGGCCGAAAGCCGTCTATGTGATGCCGACAATGGACAATCCGACGACGGTGACGCTCGATGCCGCGCGCCGTGCGCGGATCGCGGCGGTGGCGAGCCGGCATGGCCTGTGGGTGATCGAGGACGACGCCTATGGCGACCTGCCGGCCAAGCCTCTGCCGGCCATCGCCAGGACCGCGCCGGATCGAACCTGGCATATCGCATCACTCGCCAAGAGCGTCTCGCCGGCCTTGCGCGTCGCCTATGTCGCGGTTCCGGGCACGGGCGAGGGCCTGCGGCTTGGAGCGGAGATCCACGCTGCCTGCGTCATGGCGCCGCCGCTCAATGCGGCGCTTGCCTCGCAATGGATCGGCGACGGATCGCTGGCGGACATTGTCGCGGCCATGCGCGCGGAGAACAGGGCCCGCCATGCGGTGCTGGCCGGCGTGCTCGCCGGCCATGGCCTGGCCGCCGATCCCGAGGCGCCGCATGCCTGGCTGCCATTGCCGGCCGGGCGCGATCGCGAGGCTTTTGCCGCGACGCTGCGCCAGCATGGCCTCGCCGCGGTCGCCAGCGATGCCTTCGCCACCGTCGACCGCCCGCCGAACGCCGTGCGCCTGTCGCTCGGCAGCCCGGCCGACCTCGGCGCGCTCGGCCGGGTTGCTCGCCTCATCGACGCCCTGCTGAACGGAACGAATGGGCCGCCCATTGCGCTGGTCTGATCGCGGCGGCGGAGCCGTCCGCACTTCCGCCGCTGACCCAATGCGCAGGGCTGTCCGACCAGCCGGCTGACTCGCGATCGGCGATATCCTCGACCTCGGGCGGAGTTTGCATTAAGGTCCAGGGTTCGGCTGGGGCTGGTGTCTCCGATCTGGAATTCGCGTCGCGCGCATGGCCGCGGCGTGTGAATTTCGCATCGCGGGGACATTGGACACGAAGCCCGGCATGCCTGCCGGCGCCATGGGACAAGAGCCGCGATGAGTGTTGCCTTTACCAAGGAAAACGACCGTGACGGCGGTGAAGCGGACCTGCCGGACCGCCCGATCTCGCCGCATCCGAACCTGGTGACACCGGCCGGGCTGGCCGCGCTGGACGCTGCCTTGGCTGCCGCACGGGCTGCGGTCGCCGCCGCCCAGGCGGCCGGCGACGACGCCATCGACGAGACCGCCCTGGCCCGCGCCAACCGCGATCTTCGCTACTATACGGCCCGGCGGAACAGCGCCCAGGTGGTGTCGCCGCATGCCGATGCCGACACGGTAGGCTTCGGTTCCAGCGTCACCTTCGACCGCGAGGATGGCCGGCGCCAGACCTTCCGGATCGTCGGCGAGGACGAGGCCGACCCGGCCAAGGGCTCGATTTCGCACGTCTCGCCGATCGCCCGGGCGCTGATGGGCAAACGTGTCGGCGATACCGCAATCGTCGGCGCCGGCGAGGTGGAGGTCATCGCCATCGCCTGACGGCTGGAGGATCGGCTCAGTAGTGCGGCGGCGGTGGTTCGGGCGGCGCGCCGGCGAGCGCGCGGTGCTCGGCCTCGCGCATGCGGTCGGCAAGGTTGGCGAGCTCCCGGGTCAGCCGGTCGATCTCCTTCCATTGGGCGGTGATCGTCTTGTTCAGGTCCTCGATTGTTTCGTCCTGATAGGCGATCCGCATTTCCAGGGCATCGACGCGCGCCGCAAGATCGTCTGTCATGGCTGTGGCCTCTGGTCGGTGGCGGGCTGGGGGGCGCGTTCGACCAGGCCGTGGCCAAGCGCGATGCGCTCGTCGAAAACGAAACATGTGCCGGTCCAGCGGCTGGCCGCGGGCGCGACCTCTTCGAGATAGCGCAGAATCCCGCCTTTCAGGTGATAGACCTCGGCGAAACCTGCGGCGATGAGATGGGCGCTGGCCTTCTCGCAGCGAATGCCGCCAGTGCAGAACATGGCGACGCGGCGGTGCCGCGCCGGATCGAGCTCGCGCCGGACGAAGTCGCGGAAGTCGCTGAAACGCCGCAGGCCGGGATCGAGCGCGCCTTCGAACGTGCCCATCGCCACCTCGAAGGCGTTGCGGGTATCGATGACGAGCACGTCCGGGCTCGTGATGAGCGCGTTCCAGTCGGACGGCGCGACATAGACGCCGGTGCGCTCGGCCGGATTGGTGGCGGGATCGCCAAAGGTGACGATCTCCGGCTTCAGATGAACCTTGAGCCGCCCGAAGGGCGGGGCGGCAGCGGTCGAAAATTTGAGTTCGAGCCGATTGAACCGTCCGCCGAACAGCGGGCCGTCGCGCAGGGCCGCGACGAAACCGTCAACCGCCGCGGGCGTCCCGGCAATGGTGCCGTTGAGGCCTTCGGTCGCAAGGATCAGCGTGCCCTTCACGGACCAGCCGGCGGCGAGCTGGCGCAGCGGCGCGGCCAGCAGGGCGGCATCCGGCAAAGCGACGAACTGATAGAGCGCGGCGACGCGATGGGACATGGGGACGAGGCGTTCGAGATCCGGCCTGGGTTCCGGGAGGGATGGGCTCCCGGGCGGGGTGCCGCCGGGAGCCCACGGGATCAGTCGGCCTGTAAGCCGGGTTCTGTAGGGCGGGATCGCTCCCGCGCGACGGCCATTCCTCTAGGACGCCCATTGCTGGACGTCTCTGGCAACCTACCCGGACGGCGGCGCGGATCCACGCCCTGGGTTTCCCCATGCCGTCCCTATTCGGTTTTGCTCCCGGTGGGGTTTGCCGTGCCGCTCCCGTTGCCGGTCGCGCGGTGGGCTCTTACCCCACCGTTTCACCCTTGCCGGAGCGAGGCCCCGGCGGTCTGTTCTCTGTGGCACTTTCCCTGGGGTCGCCCCCGCCGGACGTTATCCGGCACCGTGGTTCCGTGGAGCCCGGACTTTCCTCCCCCGCGCCCTTTCGGGTGATGCGGCGGCGGCCGTCCGGCCGGCTGACGGCCTTCACCTGGGCCAGCGCGTCCGAGGTGTCAAGGGCGCGCGGCTGACGCGGCTGGGGAATGGCACGGAAGGGGGCGGGCGGCGAAGGCTCAGCGCACCGTTCTCGGTGCGCCGATCGCCCTGCGTCCGGTCAGGTTCCACGCCCCGGATGATCCGCGGGGGCGCCGCTGATGGTCTCCGCCGAGGTCGCGGCGATCGGGTCGCTGGCTGGGAAGGTGTTTTCGAGGGCCAGGTCGAGATCGGCGTCCTCGACCGGATCGGCCTGCCGCTTCGGCATGGCCGGCCCCGGACCGGCTATGGCGTCGACGAATTCGCGCGTGCCCTGAACCTGCAGATCTTCGGCCTTCAGATCGTCAGCCTTCTTCGCGACCGGATCCATGGGAGCTCTCCTCTGCAGGGCCAAGGTTGCAGATGATGTGGGATCCTAACGGATCCGGCGCCAGAGGCACCACGCTTTTGGGGGCCGAGCCCGGCTCTGCTAAAGAAGGGGCTCCTGCTGTTTCAGCCCCGGTGTCACATGCCTTCGCCGCTGCTCGCGCCGCTCTTCGGTTCCGCTGCCATGGAGGCCGCCTTCTCCGATCCCGCCGCCGTCGATGCCATGCTCGCCTTCGAAAGCGGGCTGGCTGCGTCGGAGGCGGCGGCCGGCGTCATTCCGGCTGCGGCGGTGGATCCGATCGCCCGCGCCTGCGCCGCCGGTCTCGAACCGGATGCCATCGGCCGAGCGGCGGGAATGGCCGGCAACAGCGCCATTCCCCTGGTCAAGCAGTTGACGGCCAAGGTCGCCGCGATCGATGCCGAGGCGGCCAAATGGGTCCATTACGGCGCCACCAGCCAGGACGTGATGGATACGGGCCTGATGCTGCAGATCAAGGCCGCATTCGAGGTTCTGGATGCCGATCTCACGCGCGCCGGCAAGGCGGCGGCGCGGCTCGCGCGGATCTACCGGGACACGCCGATGGCCGGCCGCACGTGGCTTCAGCAAGCCCTGCCGACCACCTTCGGCCTGAAGATGGCCGGCTTTCTCGATGCGCTGATGCGCCACCGGGCGCGCCTGGCCGAAGCGCGGCCGCGTGTCCTCGTGCTGCAGCTCGGCGGTGCTGCCGGCACGCTGGCTTCCCTCGGCGCGAAGGGCCCCGAAGTCGCCGACCGGCTCGCCGCCCATCTCGGTCTCGGCTTCGCCGACGCGCCCTGGCACGGCCAGCGCGACCGGATCTTCGAGGTCGCGGCTCTCGTGACCGGCGTGGTGGTCACCTGCGCCAAGCTGGCACGCGACGTCGCGCTGATGATGCAGACCGAGGTCGGCGAAGTGCTGGAGCCGGCAGCTCCCGGCCGCGGCGGCTCCTCGACCATGCCGCACAAGCGCAACCCGGCGCTGTCGGCGACGATCCTCGGGGCGCAGCAGGTCGTGCCGCAGCTGATGGCGGCGGTCGCAGGCGGCGGTGCCGGCGAGCACGAACGCTTTGCCGGCGGCTGGCAGGGCGAGTGGCTCGCCTTGCCGGAACTGATACGCCTTGCCGGCGGCGCGCTGCATCACACCGTCGAGCTCGTCGAAGGCCTGGAGGTGAAGCCCGAGCGGATGCGCGCCAATCTCGCGCTGACCGACGGTCTGCTCATGGCGGAAGCGGTGCAGATGGCGCTTGCGCCGGCCCTCGGCCGGCTTGCTGCGCATGATCGGATCGAAGCCGCCTGCCGGCAGGCGGTGGCCGAGCGGCGGCCGCTCGTCGACATCCTTGTCGGCGATCCCGTCATTGCGGGCGCCGCGACGCGCGAGCAGCTCGAACACCTGCTCGATCCCGCGCACTATCTCGGCGCGGCCGGCGAATTCGTCGACCGTGTATTGGTGACCTATGAGGGCGGGCCGGGCGGGACGGCCTGAAATGGCGGCCGCCGCGCTGGTTCGGGTCGTGCCGCGGCTCAGCCGCCGGCGTAGAGCGTCTTGTAGGCGTCGCGCAGCAGGTTCTTCTGCACCTTGCCCATGGTGTTGCGCGGCAGGTCGTCGACCACGATGACCCGCTTCGGCAGCTTGTATTTGGCGAGCCGCTCCTCGAGCGCCTTGAGGATCGCCGCTTCGTCCAGCGCGACGCCTTTTTCGGCGACCACGACGGCGGTGACGCCTTCGCCGAAATCAGGATGCGGCACGCCGATCACCGCGCTTTCGACGACGCCGGGCATGCCGTCGATCTCGGTCTCCACCTCTTTTGGATAGACGTTGTAGCCGCCGGAAATCACGAGGTCCTTGCCGCGGCCGACGATGTGCACATAGCCGCGCTCGTCGATCTTGCCGAGATCGCCGGTGATGAAGAAGCCGTCCTTGCGGAACTCGGCCGCCGTCTTTTCCGGCATGCGCCAATAGCCCGAGAACACGTTCGGCCCCTTGACTTCGATGACGCCGATCTCGCCGTCGGGGAGCCTCGTGCCGGTCTCGGGGTCGGCGACGCGCAGCGCGACGCCGGGCAGCGGGAAGCCCACCGTGCCGGCGATGCGCTCGCCGTCATAGGGGTTGGAGGTGTTCATGTTGGTCTCGGTCATGCCGTAGCGCTCGAGGATGGCAAGGCCGGTCTTCTCGCGGAACAGCCTGTGCGTTTCGGCGAGCAGCGGCGCCGAGCCCGAGATGAACAGGCGCATATGCGCGGTCGCCGCGCGGGTGAGGCGGCTGTCCTGCACCAGGCGAACGTAGAAAGTCGGCACGCCCATCATGGTGGTCGCGCGCGGCATCAGCTCGAATACCTTGTCGGCGTCGAATTTCGGCAGGAACAGCATGCTCGCGCCGGCGACGAGGATCGTGTTGGTCGCCACGAACAGGCCGTGCGTGTGGAAGATCGGCAGGGCATGGAGCAGCACGTCGGCGCCGGTGAACCGCCAATAGTCCTTCAGCGTCAGCGCATTGGACGCGAGGTTGTCGTGGCTCAACATGGCGCCCTTGGAGCGGCCGGTGGTACCCGACGTATAGAGGATGGCCGCGAGGTCGCTGGGGCCGCGCGCGACATCGGCGAAGTCCTCGGCGCTCGCCTTTGCCTTCTCGGTGAGGCTGCCGTCCATGGCGCGGCCGAGCGTCTCCACTGCAGGCACGCCCGCCTTGGCGGCGATCTCGGCAATGCCGTCGCGGCGCGAGGGATCGCAGACCACCAGGGCAGGCTCGGCGTCGCCGAGGAAATAGCTGAGCTCGGCCAGCGTATAGGCCGTGTTCAGCGGCAGGAACACGGCTCCGGCCCGCACCGTGGCGAGATAGAGCAGGATCGCGCTCGCCGACTTTTCCACCTGCACGGCCACCCTGTCGCCGGGCTTCACGCCGAGCGTCACCAGCGCATTGGCGAAACGCGCCGTTCCGGACATCAGGTCGCCGTAGCTGAGCTTCAGGCCCGTCTCAGTTTCGATGAAGGTCTTGGTCGGGTCCGTGGCGCTGGCGCGGACGATATCGAACAGGTGATTGGCCATGGGGTCCCAGGCAAGAGGTGGCATGGAAAGAGCCGGACCATGCCGCATCGGCGGCTTCAGGTCGAGGGCCGCCGAGCAGGGCAGGGGCGAGGCCTGTTCAGGACCCCGGCGCGGAGCGGGCGCGGTCGCGCCATTCGCGCGGGCGGATGAACTCGCCGGCCCAGACGCCCTTCCGTTCGCTGCGGGCCCGCGCCTCCTCCTGCAGATAGCCGCCATAGGACAGGGCATGGCCGCTGGCCACCATGGCGCGGCCGAGATCGACGTCGTCGGCGTGGCACTGCGCGACGGTCCGGCCGAACCGGTCGATGTCCCGGCGCTCGCAGGTCACCGGCCGGCCGGCAATGAGCTGGGTGAGCTGGCGCGCCGCCTCCCGGCCGCACGCGACCTCCTGTCCCTCGCGGGTGCAGCGCTGAAACAGCTCGGGCGCATCGATCCCCTGGATCCGGATGTCGGTGATGCCGATCCTGAGACTGTCGCCGTCGATCACCCGCGCGTGGCCGCTGATCACCGCGCCGCGCGGGACGTTGCGCAGCGCATAGGCGCCGATCCCGGCGGCCACGACGAACAGGCCGAGCGTGAGCGTCGTGAACCCTCGGTTGACGCGCGGCCTGCGCGATCTCCTCCAGCGTGCCATGCCGGCCGGTTTATGGGTGCGCACCGGATTCCTCAAGGGTCTTGAAAAGGCATGCAGAAATCCGACCTGGGACAATCCATTCACTTTTTGTTCACCATGCCTCTCGACGGTGCGTTAATCAACGTCTGCAATATTTCGCTAAGTGTTGTGTCGCGTCTGGAGAGGTCCGCTCGAATGAGCGTCGAGGTGGCGGCGGAGCGGTTGAGCGACCGGGCGGCGGAGCGTGCGCAACAGCATGCGCTGAGCCGCAAGCGTGTCGTTCGCCAGGTTCGCGACGCTCGCGAGAAGCTGACCTCCACGACCGGCACGCGGCGCTCGTTCGATTTCGAGCTGATGCGCATCTACGCGCAGAACAAGCTGTCCGCCGCCCTCGCCGTGACCCTGCTGGCGCTGGCGATCGGCGCGATCGCCGGCTGGATCACCAATCCCTCGACCGGCGCGGTCGGCTGCGGCGCGGTGCTCGCCGCGCATGTGATCACGCTCGTCTTGACGCGCGCCTTCCTGCGCACCCAGTCGGACAAGACGAACCTGCGGGCCTGGCACCTGCGCTTCGTGCTGGCCGAGGCGGTGCTCGGCCTTGCCTGGGTCTTCGCGCTGACCGTGGTGATCCAGGCCAATGTGCCGGAAGCCGACACCTTCCTGCTGGTCGGCATGCTGATCGTGGTGGCCATCGCCACCATGATCGGCGCGACCCTGCCGGGGGCGGTCCTGGCGGTCACCCTGCCCGTCGGCATCATGGTCATCGCGCATTTCCTGCTGGTCGAAGGGTTGCAGGGCGCCATGATGGCGGCCCTGGCAGGCGGCGCGCTCGCCTTTTTCGGCATCATCTCGACCAAGCTCTACCAGGCCAATCTGGCCACCCTCGAGGCGCGTGCGGAGAAGGATGCGCTGTTCGGCGAACTCGAGACCGCCAAGGCCAATTCGGACGAGGCCCGCCGCAATGCCGAAATGGCCAATATCGCCAAGTCGCGCTTTCTCGCCCAGATGAGCCATGAGCTGCGCACCCCGCTCAATGCCATCCTCGGCTTTTCCGAGGTGATGAAGGAGGAGATGTTCGGGGCTCACTCGGCGCCGCAATATGCCGAATATGCCAACGACATCCATGCCTCCGGGCAGCATCTCCTGTCGCTGATCAACGAGATCCTCGACCTCTCGCGCATCGAAGCCGGGCGCTACGAGCTGAACGAGGAGGCGCTGGTCCTTGCCGGCGTGGTCGAGGACTGCCACCACCTCCTGAAGGTGCGCGCCAAGAACAAGGGCGTCTCGGTCGTCCAGCGTTTCGAGCCGAACATGCCGAAGCTCTGGGCCGACGAGCGCGCCATCAGGCAGATCGTGCTCAACCTGATGTCGAACGCCATCAAGTTCACGCCGGCCGGGGGCGAGATCACGCTCAAGGTGGGCTGGACCGCTTCGGGAGGCCAGTACATTTCGGTGCGCGACACCGGCCCGGGCATTCCCGAGGACGAGATCCCCATCGTGCTGTCCAACTTCGGCCAGGGCTCCAATGCCATCAAGAGCGCGGAGCAGGGCACCGGGCTCGGCCTGCCGATCGTCCAGGGGCTGGCCACCATGCATGGCGGCTCCTTCACGCTGAAGTCGACGCTGCGCGAGGGCACGGAGGTGATCACCACCTTCCCGGCGGAGCGGGTGATGGAGGCGCTGCCGGCCATCGAGAGCCCGCCGGTGGAGCCGAGCTACATCCTGCCGCCGGAACCGGTCATGGCCATGCCCGAGGCGGCGAATGTCGGCGCACTCCGGCGTGCCCTGTTCGGCGGCCGCTGAGCAGCCTCCCCCGATCGGCGCCTTGACCTGTGCCGGAGCCCGTGGTGCGGTTACACGACACGACGGGGAAACGACCATGAAATTCTATGATACGCCGGGCGCGCCGAACCCTCGCAGGGTGCGCATGTTCATGGCGGAGAAAGGCCTTTCCATTCCGAGCGTCGCCGTCGACCTCGGCAAGCGCGAGAACAAGAGCGAGGATTTCACCGCGATCAATCCGCGTCAGCGGACGCCGGCTCTCATGTTGGACGATGGCACCGTCATCACCGAGTCGATGGCGATCTGCCGGTATCTCGAAGCGCTGCATCCCGAGCCGAACCTGTTCGGGCGCGACGCGCGCGAGATCGGCGAGATCGAAATGTGGGCACGGCGGATCGAGATTCATTTCCTGATGACCGTCGCCGCGGCCTTTCGCCATCTGCATCCGGCGATGGCCGAAATGGAAGTGCCGCAGGTCAAGGAATGGGGCGAGGTCAACAGGGGGCGCATCGTCGACGAACTGACCATCCTCGACCGCCATCTGGAGGGCCGGGACTTCATCGCCTGCGGCCGCTTCACCGTCGCCGACATCACCGCCCTGGTGGCCGTCGACTTCGTCAGGCCGACCCGCGTGCCGGTGCCGGAAGACCTCGTCCATCTTGCCCGCTGGCGGGCATCGGTCTCGGCGCGGCCGAGCGCCAAGGCCTGACGACGGCCTCGGGAGCCGGCATCCTGCCGCGGCGCGTTGCAGGGCGGGGGCCTCGGCTGATAATCTGCCGGGCATGATCCTCGCTTTTCCAGGCTGCGGCCGGTCCCGGGCGCCGACGGCGTCATGACGGACGATGATCCGCCGCGCGCCGCGCGGCGCGGCGCGCTCGACGCCGTCATGGAGGCCGTTGCCGCGTGCCGCGTCTGTATCGAGGCGCCGCAAGGGCGTCCCTTGCCGCACCAGCCCCGGCCCGTCGTCTGGCCGTCGGCCGATGCGCGGATCCTTGTCGCGGGCCAGGCGCCGGGCATGCGGGTGCACGTGTCGGGCAGGCCCTTCGACGATCGTTCCGGCGACCGCCTGCGCGACTGGATGGGCATCGACCGGACGGTGTTCTACGACCGCTCGCAGCTCGCCATCGCCGCCATGGGCTTCTGCTTCCCGGGCTATGACGCCAAGGGCGGCGATCTCCCGCCGCGCCGCGAGTGCCGCGCGACCTGGCACGACCGGATGATGGCGGCCATGCCGCAGATCGACCTCGTCCTCGCCATCGGCGCGAGCGCCCAGGCCTATCATCTCGACCGGCTGGGGCTGAGGCACCTGCGCGCCGCCAGCCTGACCGCCACCGTGGCCAACTGGCGCGCCATTCGTGCCGCCGGCGATCGGCCGGCGGTCTTCGTGCTGCCGCATCCATCCTGGCGCAACACCGGCTGGTTGAAACGCCACCCCTGGTTCGAGGCCGAACTCCTGCCGGTGCTGCGGGCCGAGGTCGCCGCCAGGCTTGGTCCGAAGTAAGCTTTTTCCCTTATGGCTCTTGCGTTTGCGCGACATGAGGGCGCAACATCGACGCTGCGGAATCCGGGGGCGCGGCATATCCGCGACTTTAGCTCGTCAGGGAGACCCCCATGGTCCGTCGTTTGCTCGGACTGCTTGCGGCCGCGGTGGTGCTGGGCGCGCTCGCATCTCCGGCCTTGGCCGAGACCCGCGTCGCGCTGGTCCTGGGCTCGGGCACCTATCAGACCAATCCGCTGCCCAGCGCGCTCAACAGCGCCGGGCTGGTCGCGCAAACGCTGCGCGATCTCGGCTTCTCGACCGTCGAGGGCGCCGACCTGCCGCAGTCGGAACTGCGCGGGGCCATCGCCAATTTCCTGGCGAAGGTCAGGGAGGCCGGGCCGGATTCGATCGTTGTGGTCTATCTCGCCGGCCTCGGCCTTCAGCATGAGAGCGACAGCTATCTGATCCCGTCGGATACGGCGGTGGAGCGCGAATCCGACATTCCGATCGGCGGGATCAGGCTGACCGATGTCGTTCGAGCGCTCGGCAGCATGCCATCCAAGGCCAAGGTGGTTCTGCTCGACCTGTCGAACGCCCATCCTTACGCCAATGTCGGCGAACCGGTCCGTCCGGGGCTCGGGGTGATCGACGGCGGGGCCGGCATGCTGGTAGCCTCAGCCGCCGCACCAGGCCAGGTCGTCACGCCGGCGGAGGCGGCCTATAGTCGTTTCGCACTCGCGTTGGCCGAGCAGCTGCGCGAACCCGGCGTGCCGGTCGACCAGATCATCGCGCGGGCGCGGCTGCGCGTGCACCAGCAGACCAATGGCCGCGATACGCCGTGGGAGGTTTCGGCGCTCGCTCAGCCGGCCCCGGTGCTCACCTTGCCGGCCGAGATGGCGGGCGCCGCCGCGCCGCCGCCGCCGGCCACGCCGCTCTCCGAGCGGCCGATGACCGGCCTGTCGGCTCAGGAGGCCTACGCGCTCGCCATCGAGCAGGACAGCATTGCCGGCTACCAGGCCTTCCTCCGGCTCTATCCGAGCGAGGCCCTGTCGCCGCGCATCAAGCGCCTGCTTGCCGCCAAGCGGGAAGCGCTGGTCTGGCGGCAGACCGTGCGCTTCGGCTCGGCCCAGGCCTATTGGACCTATCTCAGACGCTATCCGGGCGGACCGCATGCCGACGAGGCGCGCTGGCGCCTCGGGCGCCTGTCGGCGCCCGCCGCGCCGCCGCCGACCTTCGAGGAGGTGGTCTACGAGGATATCCCGCCGCCGCTGCCGGTGATCGAGGTTGTCGATGATCCCGTCTATTGGGAGCCGGCGCCTGCCGTCTTCTACGACTCGGTGGTGCTGGCCCCGGTCTATCTCGGCCCGCCGGCCGCGCCGATCTGGGCCTTGCCTGCGCCGACGCCCTATGTCTGGGGCGCGCTGCCCATCGTTGCCGGCGCCGCCATCGTCGCCGCTCCCTTCGTGCTGCCGCGCATCGTGCGTCCGCCGGTGGCGCCCGTCGTACTGCGTCCGCCGTCCGGCGGCCCGCGTTGGGGCATTCCCGGCGGCCAGCGCCCCGGCGGGCCGGTCATCCGTCCGCTCCCGGGCGGGCAGGGTGGACCGGTCATGCGGCCGCTTCCCGGCGGGCCCGGCGGGCAGGGCCAGCAGGTTCCGCCCGTCGCGGGCCGTCCGCCCCTGCCGCCGGGCCAGCAGGCCCCGCCGGTGGCGGGCAGACCGCCCGTGCCGCAGGGCCAGGCTTCGGCCCCGGCCGGCAAGCCTCAGCCGAACCTGCCCGGCCGGGGCCAGGCGCTGGTCAATCCCAATCTGAACCGCCCGAACCTCGTGCAGGGCCGTCCGGGCCCCGCCATCCAGGCGGGCCGGCCCGGCCGACCGCAGGCGGGCTTCAGGCCGCAACAGCAGCGGCCGGTCATCCAGAACCGCGTTCCGGTCGCGCCCCGCATGAACGTTCAGCGCGCCCATGTCCAGCCGCGTGTCCAGGCGCCGCGCATGTCGGCGCCGCCGCGGGTGGCGGCCCCCCGCATGTCCGCTCCTCCACGCATGTCGGCTCCGCCGCGGATGGCCGCGCCGCGCGTATCGGCGCCGCGGCCTTCGGGCAATACGCGCCGCCGGTTCTGACCGCGCGGAGGCAGGGCCGGCCGCAACGAAAAAGGCCGCGAGGTTGCCTCCTCGCGGCCCGTCCCGATCCGGGCGGGCGGACCTATTTGCGCTCGAGCCGGGCGAACAGGCTCGACGTATCCCAGCGTCCGCCGCCCATCGTCTGCACTTCGCTGTAGAACTGGTCGACCAGCGCGGTCACCGGCAGATGCGCGCCGTTGCGCCGCGCCTCGGCAAGGCAGATGCCGAGGTCCTTGCGCATCCAGTCGACCGCAAAGCCGAAATCGAACTTGTCCTGGTTCATCGTCTTGTGACGGTTCTCCATCTGCCAGGATCCCGCCGCGCCCTTGGAGATGACGTCCACCAGCTGTTCGATGTCGAGGCCCGACTTGCGGGCAAAATGCAGCCCTTCCGAGAGTCCCTGGACGAGGCCGGCAATGCAGATCTGGTTGACCATCTTCGACAGCTGGCCCGCACCGGGCGCGCCGAGCCGGCGGCAGGCGCGTGCATAGGCGGCGATGACCGGTTCCGCCCGGGCGTAGTCGGCTTCCTCACCACCGCACATGACGGTGAGCACGCCGTTCTCGGCCCCGGCCTGGCCGCCCGATACCGGGGCGTCGACGAAACCGATGCCGAGCGTCTTCGCCTTGGCCTGCAGCTCGCGGGCGACATCGGCGGAGGCGGTGGTGTTGTCGATGAAGACCGTGCCGCGGCCCATCGCCTGGAACGCACCGTCGGGGCCGACGGTGACCTGGCGCAGGTCGTCGTCATTGCCGACGCAGGCGAAGACGAAATCCTGGCCGGCGGCCGCCTCCTTCGGCGTCGCCGCCGCCCGCCCGCCATGCTGCTTCACCCAGGCTTCGGCCTTCGCGAACGTCCGGTTGTAGACCGTGACCTCGTGGCCGCCCTTGGCCTTCAGGTGGCCGGCCATGGGATAGCCCATGACGCCGAGACCGAGGAACGCGACTTTCGCCATGGCGGGATGCTCCGATGCGGCAGTTGAAGTGTCCGGACGCCTACCATCCCCGGCAGCGGAGCAAGGTCAAGCCTCGGCGGCGAAGGCGCGCCATTCGCCGGGCGAGGCTACGTGGCAATACGTAGTCATGCAAAAAATGAGATATGGCGATCCTGCAATGCTGGCATGCAGATGTGAATTGTGATGTCGTCCGCTCACGAGCCCGGGCAACGGGCCGTCCAACGATCCAGGGAGGAAACGCTCATGCAGCGTCGGACATTCATTGCCGCCGCGCCGGCCGCGGCTGCCGGCGTGGCGATGGCCACGCCGGCCATCGCCCAGACCATGCCCGAGGTGAAATGGCGGATGACGTCGAGCTTTCCGAAATCGCTCGACACGATCTACGGCGCTGCCGAGGTGTTCGCCAAGGCGGTCGCCGACATGACCGACAACCGCTTCCAGGTCCAGGTCTTCGCGGCCGGCGAGATCGTGCCCGGCCTGCAGGCGATGCAGGCGGTGCGCGACGGCACGGTCGAGGCCTGCCATACCGCGTCCTACTATTACGTCGGCATCGACCCGACCTTCTGCTTCGGCACGGCGCTGCCGTTCGGGCTCAATTCGCGCATGCAGAACGCCTGGCAGTTCCAGAACGGCGGCATGGAGCTGATGAACGCATTCTATGCCAAGCACAACATCCACGGCATGCCGCTCGGCAATACCGGCTGCCAGATGGGCGGCTGGTTCCGCAAGGAGATCAAGACGCTCGCCGATCTCAACGGTCTGAAGATGCGCATCGGCGGCTTTGCCGGGCGCGCCATGCAGAAGCTCGGCGTCGTACCGCAGCAGGTGGCGGGCGGCGACATCTATCCGGCGCTGGAGAAAGGCACCATCGACGCCGCCGAATGGGTCGGCCCCTATGACGACCAGAAGCTCGGCTTCAACAAGGTGGCGCCCTATTATTATTATCCCGGCTGGTGGGAAGGCGGCGCGATGCTGCACAACTTCGTCAACGTGGCCAAATGGAACGCGCTGCCGAAGACCTATCAGGCGATCGTCTATAACGCCGCCCATCATGCCCATACCTGGATGCAGGCACGCTACGACGCGCAGAACCCGGCCGCGTTGCGTCAGCTCGTCGCCGCCGGCACCCAGCTCCGCCCCTTCTCGCTGGAGGTGCTCGAGGGCTGCCTGAAAGCGGCGAACGAGGTCAATGCCGAGACGGCGGCGACCAACGCCGATTTCAAGAAGGTGCTGGACGCGACCGTCGCCTTCCGCGGCGAGCAATATCTGTGGTGGCAGGTCGCCGAATATACGTTCGACACCTTCATGGTGCGCTCGCGCGGCCGCAGCTAGCGCGATTGCCCGTCACCGAGACGAAAGAGCCCGGCGCGAGGTCGTGCCGGGCTCTTTTGGAACAGGCGGGCCACCCTCGCAGGCATTCAGGGAGCGTAGCCCGGCGGCCGGTCGACCCAGGCCCGGCCGGAGAGGATCTCGTTGCGGCCGAACTCGAACAGCGCGTTCATATAGACCGGGTCGAACGGCTTGTCGTAGGGCACGGTGAAGCGGTCCGAAATATAGGCGAGCTTGAACGGCACGCCGTCGCGGCGGGTCAGCAGGTACATGCGGTAGATGTCGCCGACGCCGTTGGAGGCGATCATGGTGGAGATCGACCGGGCCGTGATCTGGATGAGGCCGCGCGTGGTCTGCGACGGCGGCTCCGCCGTGCGCCCGTTGCGGATCACCCAGGCGACTCCGCCATTCGTCCGCAGCGCGGAAGGCAGGGACCGGCGCGGCACGCTCGACGGATAGAGGAAGACCTGGTTGGTCGCGCCGCCGTCGACATGCAGTTCCTGCCGCCGCTGGCCGTTCACCATGACGTCCATCATGACCGGCGGGAAGGCCCCCGGGATCGAGGCCGAGGCGAGCAGGATGTCGCGAACCGCCTGGACGCGATAGGGGTGGTCGCTGGCGGCGATCGCGCCGATGTTCCAGGCGACCGGCTGGCCGAGATCGAGGTCGGTGGTGCCGATCAGCAGGACGCGGCCCTTGCGGTATTCGGCCGCGATCTCTTCGACCATCTGCGGTGTCACATAGGTCGCGATCAGCCGGGCGAGCGGCGCGCTCGAAGCGACCGAATCGCCATTGAACAGGATGGTGCCGACCGACAGGAGCTCGGCGATGTCGTTGCGCTGGACCGTCGTGTAGACCGCCTTGAGCTGCTCGTCGTAGCGGCTGCCGAGGAAGGCGAAGGGGGCGGTGAGGGCGCCGGTGGAGACACCCGTCACCAGGCGGAATTCCGGGCGCGTGCCGGTCTGCGTCCAGCCATAGAGAAGACCGGCGCCGAAGGCGCCATTGTCGCCGCCGCCGGAGATCGCCAGCATGTTCTCGGTGCCGCGGCCGCGCCCGGATGTGAGTTGGCGGCGCTGGGCGGCCGCCCACATGGCGGCGAGCGGCGCGGGGTCCCCCCAAAGGTGGAAGCGCGCGTCGGTCAGGCCGAGAAAGGTGGCGTTCTGCGTTTCGGCCGCGGGAACGGCCGGCAGGCGCGGCAG
Source organism: bacterium YEK0313 (assembly GCA_000751295.2). Classification (NCBI taxonomy): domain Bacteria; species bacterium YEK0313. Next base: position 18,264 of record CCMO02000001.1, on the reverse strand, counting down.
TGCGGCGCAGCCGGCCGCGAGGCCGAGCGCCAGAACCAGCGCGAGGGGACGAAATACACGCGAAAGCGACAACGCCATACGAGCAACTCCGCGGGCACGATACCGGCGCCGGATCAGCGTCTGGCCCGAACGATCTGACCTAAGGTCACGGAGGCGCCGGTCCAGAGCCTCGACGGCTGGGAAGAAAAATCCGTCGGCCGCTGGACGACGCTGCCCGCGCCGCATCTGCGGGGCAGGGGATAGCGCGCCGCGGCGCCGCCGACTAGGGCGAAAAAGCCACGGTCGGGGCAAGATCGTCGGGGTTCGCCGGCGCTAGTTGCGCGGTTGCGGCGGGGTGAGATCGAAGCCCGGCAGTCCGCCGCCACCGGGTAGGCCCGGCATGTCGATGCGGATTTCCACCTTGGACGGATCGACCTTGGGCCCCTTGTCCAGCCAGTAGGTCACCGATTCCGGCCACCAGATGACGATCGCGACGAGCAGGAGCTGCAGGAAGACCCAGGGCAGGGCGCCGAGATAGATGTCGCTCGACTTGACCGAAGGCGGCGCGATGCCGCGCAGGTAGAACAGGGCAAAGCCGAAGGGCGGGTGCATGAAGCTCGTCTGCATGTTGACGCAGAGCAGCACGCCGAACCAGATCAGGTCGATGCCGAGCTTGGCGGCGACCGGCGCGAGCAGCGGCACGACGATGAAGGCGATCTCGAAGAAGTCGAGGAAGAACGCCAGGAAGAAGACGAAGATGTTGACGAAGATCAGGAAGCCGGTCTGGCCGCCCGGCAGGCTGACCAGCATGTGCTCGATCCAGCGCGAGCCGTCCATGCCCTGGAAAACGAGGCTGAACACGGTCGAGCCGATCAGGATGAAGACCACCATGGAGGTGATCCGCATGGTCGACTTCATGCCCTGGTCGACAAGCGCCCAGGTGAGGCGCCGGTGCATGGCGGCCAGCACCAGCGCGCCGACCGCACCCATGGCGCCGGCCTCCGTCGGCGTGGCAAGGCCCATGAAGATGGTGCCGAGCACCAGGAAGATGAGCACGATCGACGGGATCATGCCCCAGAGCACCTTGGAGATCAGCTCCCAGCCGACCTCGCCGCGGGCCTCCGGCGGCAACGGCGGCATGGTCTTCGGCCGAACGATCGAGAGCACCACCACATAGGCCAGGAAGATGCCGACCTGCAGCAGGGACGGGCCGATGGCGCCGAGATACATGTCGCCGACCGAGCGGCCGAGCTGGTCGGCGAGCACGACCAGCACGAGCGAGGGCGGAATGAGCTGGGTGATGGTGCCGGAGGCGGCGATCACGCCCGTCGCCAGCTTCATGTCGTAGCCGTAGCGCTGCATGATCGGCAGCGAGATGACGCCCATGGCGATCACCGAGGCGGCGACCGTGCCGGTGATGGCGCCGAGGATCGCGCCCACGACGATGACGGCATAGGCGAGGCCGCCCGGCAGCGAGCCGAACAGCTTGCCGGTCCCCTCGAGCAGGTCCTCGGCGAGGCCGCAGCGCTCGAGGATCGCCCCCATGAAGGTGAAGAAGGGGATGGCGAGCAGCAGGTCGTTGGAAATGATGCCGTGGAACCTGAGCGGCAGCGCCTGCAGGAAGCCGGGCTCGAAATGGCCGGTGATGATGCCGAGGCCACCGAAGAACAGTCCGACCGCGGCGAGCGAGAAGGCGACGGGGAAGCCGATCAGCATGAAGCAGATCATTCCGCCGAACATGAGCGGTGGCATGATGCCGTGCGAAAACATCGCTCTACTCCTGAGTGCTCTTCGCGCGGCCTACTGCAGCGGTTTTTCGTATTTGGTGTCGATCGCAAGCGCGCCCGTGAGGGCGGCGATGCGCTTGATCAGCTCGGAAAGCCCCTGCACGGTCAAAAGGAAGAAGCCGAGGGGTAGGACGAACTTGATCGGCCAGACCAGCAGGCCGCCGGCATTCTGCGACCATTCGTGCTGGCGATAGGAGATCAGGAAGAACGGCCAGGACAGATAGGTCAGGAAGATCGTCGTCGGCAGCAGGAAGATGATGATGCCGAGCGTGTCGATCCACAGCCTTCCGCGGTCGGACAGCGAGCCGTAGACGAGGTCGACGCGCACGTGCTCGTTCATCTTCAGCGTGTAGGAGGCGCCGAGCAGGACGGTGACGCCGAACAGATACCACTGGATCTCCAGCAGTGAATTCGAGGACAGGCTGAACAGATACCGGAAGCAGGCATTGCCCGCGCTGATCAGGCAGGCGAGGAGCACGCACCAGTCGGCGATCCGCCCGACCTTCTCGTTCACGGCGTCGATGCCGCGGCTCAGGGCCAAAAGTCCGTTCATGCGAAACGGTCTCCTCGAACCGTTGAGGCGAACAGGCCGCGCAGCGCCGATGCGCTGGATCGCAAGGCCGGATCGCGGCGCTCCGCTCGGTATGTCAGGTATGGAATTCGGTCATCGTTGCCCGGCTGAAGCCCGGCCGCCCTCGCGGTGCGCCACGGCTGGAGCCATCGCAACCTGCCCCCCGATATCCTTCCCCTCTGGTGGTCCCGCATTGGTTGCGGATACCGGCATGTCTTGGTGCCGAAACACCGGGTCTGTCTATGCCACGCGGGTTTCCCGCACAACAGATTGTTGGGGTCGGAGCACCCCTATTCGCGGCCGATCGCGGCGCAAATGCCGGCAATCTGCCGCGAAAATCCTGCAAAATCGGCTTGGATGCGGGAAATGACGTACGACGGAAGTTGCAGAGCCTGCGGGCTCGCGCGCCGTCGGCGCGTCAGCGGCAGGCCTCGACGATGCGCCGGCGCACCGTCTCGATGCCGGCCAGCTCGAAAATGCCTTCGAAACGAAAGCCCCGGGAGCCCTCGAACTGCAGCGACAGCTTGCCTGTTGCGGGCAGCCCGCGCAGGAAGGCCGCGACATCGCCCGCCATCGCCGCGGATCGGAAATTGTTCGAGGACGACCAGAGGTCGCTGAGCACCAGCCGGTCGTTGACATGCAGCGTGACGAGCGTCGACGCGCTGCGGGCGATGACCGGCTCTCGCGCCGCGGAGAGGCTCGGCCGGCCATCGGCACAGCCGATGGTGAGCGTGATATTGTCGGGTCCGGACGGGCCCTGCGTCGCGGTCGCGCGGCCGGCCGTCGCGCCGGAACCTGCCGGGGGCCGGACGATCGTCCAGACGCCCGTATCGCCGGCGGTGGCATCCGCACTCGGCAGGGCGCGCGCCGCCGCATCGAAGCAGCGCAGCCGCTCGGCATCGGCTGAAATCGCCGTACAGCGTCCGATCTCTTCGAACGGGTCGGCTCGTCCGGTCGACGACAGGGCCAGCGACAGGACGAGAAGCAGGGGATGTGTGGCACGGAACAGCATGGTCATTGCCCCGACCTTGCTGGGTGGCGGCTGGCTGGTCAATCTGTCTGCGGCGCGGCAAGTGGCCACCTCGACCTTCCCCGGGCGATGAGCCAGCATGCTGCGACGCAAAAAAGAGCCGGCGCACGGCCTGCGCCCGCCCCGGAACGAAGGAACATTGATGACCCGGCAGACCAGCCCAGCGCCCCGGCCTCTCTCCGCCCTCCGTGCCTTCCTGTCCGGCGAGGCCAGTGGCGGCATCGTCCTGATGGCCGCCGCGGTGGTTGCGATGGTTCTCGCCAACTCGCCGGCGGCATCGGGCTATTTCGCGATCCTCAAGCTCTATCTCGGCCCGCTGAGCGTGCTGCATTGGATCAATGACGGCCTGATGGCGCTGTTCTTCCTGCTGGTCGGCCTGGAGATCAAGCGGGAGTTCGTCGACGGCCAGCTGTCCACCTGGCCGCGGCGCGTGCTGCCGGGGATCGCCGCCGCCGGCGGCATGATCGCGCCGGCCGTCATCTACGTGCTGTTCAATGCGGCAACGCCCGCGACGCTGCGCGGCTGGGCCATCCCGACCGCCACCGACATCGCCTTCGCCCTCGGCGTGCTGGCCCTGCTCGGCTCGCGCGTGCCGGTGTCGCTGAAGATCTTCCTGACGGCGCTCGCCATCATCGACGATCTCGGCGCCATCGCCATCATTGCCGCCTTCTACACCGCCGACCTGTCGCTCGCCTGGCTTGGCGCGGCCATTGCCGTGCTGGTGCTGCTCGCCGCGCTCAACCGGGCCGGCGTCGAGCGCCTGCCGGCCTATCTCCTGCCGGGCCTCTTCCTCTGGTTCTTCCTGCTCAAGTCGGGCGTCCATGCCACGCTTGCCGGCGTCGCGCTGGCGCTCACCATTCCGCTGCGCACCTCGCCCGGCCGGCCCGACGACCCGCATTCGCCGCTGCACGTGCTCGAGCACGCGCTGCACCCCTATGTCGCCTATCTGATCGTGCCGGTCTTCGGCTTCGCCAATGCCGGCGTGTCGCTGGCCGGCCTCGATCTCGCCGCCCTGCTGGCGCCGGTGCCGGTCGGCATCGCGGCCGGCCTGTTCCTCGGCAAGCAGATCGGCGTCTTCCTCACCACCTGGCTCGCCGTCAGGCTCGGCTGGGCCGACTGCCCCGAACATGCCTCCTGGGCGCAGGTCTATGGCGTCGCGATGCTCTGCGGCATCGGCTTCACCATGAGCCTGTTCATCGGCCTGCTCGCCTTCCCGACCTCGGAGGCGCTGCAGAACGAGGTCAAGGTCGGCGTGCTCATGGGCTCGCTCGCCTCGGCGCTGGTGGGAACCCTCGTCCTGCTGATGAGCCGGGGCGAGCGCGCGCCCGGACGGCGGGCCTGACCGGCCGGGGTCAGGAGGGCGGCGTGCGCACCGTCGCCTCGGCCGCGCTGATAGGCCGGCTGAGACGCGTCGCCTCGCGCTGCAGGGTGTAGAGGCCGGCGGCCATGATGATGGCCATGCCGACCCAGCTCGCCCAGTCCGGCCATTCGCCGAACACGATGATGCCCGACAGCAGCGCCCAGATCATCACGCTGTAGCGGAACGGCGAGACCAGCGAGACCTCGACGCCACGGAAAGCCTGGATCATGCAGAAATTGCCGATGACCAGGACCACGGAGGCGGCGGCGAGGAGGCCGATATGCTGCCATGTCGGCACGATCCAGCCCTGCAGCGGCACGGCGGCGGCACCGAACAGGCCGACGGCGAGGCAGGTCGACAGGGTGATGGCGAGGGTCGGGATGGTCGGGTCGATGAAGCGGGTGATGAGGTCGCGGAAGGCGCAGAACACCACGCTCAGCAGGACCAGGACGGTGGCGTGGCCGGCATTGAAGCCGGCGCCCGTGGGCTTGACCACGAACAGCATGCCGATGAAGCCGGCGACCACCGCAAGCGCGCGGCGCCAGCCGACCTTTTCCCCGAGCAGGGGCACGGAGAGCGCGGTGATGACCAGCGGCGTGATCAGCGAGATGGCGGTCACGTCGCCGATCGGCATCTGCGCCAGCGCGGTGATGAACAGGAAGGCGACGGTCCCCTCGCTGAGCGCGCGGCCGAGGACGAGAGGCGACAGGATGCGGTTGACGAAGCGGAGCTGGCCGCTGGCCGCGAGCCAGCAGAGCACGAGCGTCGTCGCGAAGGCGCCGCGGATCGCGATCAGCTGGCCCGACGGCAGATCCTTGGCGGCGATCTTCACCAGCGTGTCGTTGGTGACGAAGAAGGCCATGGCACCGAGCATGGCGAACATGCCGCGCCGGTTGGCGTCGGGCGTGGCGGCGACTTGGACCAGCGGCGTCATGCGAAGCGGCTCAGGCGGAACAGCGAGAGGTCGTGGCGGCTCGTGCCGGCGGCGGCGAGGTCGGCAAGCACTTCGCCCATGGCGCTGGCGAACTTGAAGCCGTGGCCCGAGCAGGGCGAGGCGACCACCACCTGCGGGAGGCCGGGCAGGGTGTCGACGACGAAATGTTCGTCGGGCGTATTGGTGAACATGCAGGTGCGGAGCGCGAGCGTCGGCCCGTCGGCATCGGGGAACAGCCGGCGGACGGCTGCACGCAGCGCCTCCTCGTCCTCGGCGACCGGCTCGCGCGACAGGGTTTCCGCGGTGCCGCTCTGGCGCAGGTGGTTGTAGATGCCGATCTTGAAGCCGGGCACGCCGAAGACCGGAAACTGATAGGTGGTCGCTTCGTCCGCTTCGACGATCGAGACGGGAAAGGCGCCGAGGCGGAAATGCTCCGGCCGCTTCGGCTGGAACCAGCCGAGGACCTGTCGTTCCGGCACGGCGAGCCCGGCAAGCGCCGGCACGTGGTCGGCGATCCAGGCGCCGGTCGAGAGGATCAGGCGGCCGGCCTCGTAGCTGCCCTTTGGGGTCGTGACCCGGACGCCGCCGCCGGCCGTCGGCTCCCACGCCGTGATCGGCTCGCGCGCCCGGAGGTCGGCGCCTGCTGCGATCGCCATGGTCGCCTGGGCGACGATCGCCCGTTCGCTCATCACGAAGCCGGCGTCCGGCTGGACGTTGCCGACATGGTCCGGGGCCAGCCGATAGGCCGGAAAGCGGCGCGCGAGCTCCTTCGCGTCTAGAAGCTCGTGGTCGAGATCGCGCTCGGCGCAGGCGGCGAGCGAACCGGTGACCACGCGGCCGTCGGCCGGGCCGGCGTCGATGCCGCCGGTGACGTAGAGCAATTGTTCGCCGAACAGCTGCTCCGTCTCGCGCCAGAGCTGATAGGCCCGGCGCAGCAGCGGCACGTAGGAGGGATGTTCGAAATAGGCGAGCCGGATGATCCGGTTCACGCCGTGCGAGGAACCCATGGCGTGCGGGATGTCGAAACGCTCAAGGCCCAGAACGCGCTGGCCGCGCCGCGCGAGCTGCCACAGTGCAGCGGATCCCATCGCCCCGACGCCGGCGACGATCACGTCATAGCGAGCCACCGAATGCTCCGGTCGTTTCTTCCCCTGCGGCAGAGCTAACCTGCATCGCGCGCGCGCGTCGAGCGCAGCTTTGATGGGGCTGCCGCCCGCCAGTGCGGGGGCCGGGCCGCCGGCGAAACGGGCGGCTCAGTCCAGCGGCTGGCCGAAACTGCGCTGGATCTCGTGCTGGATCAGGTCGTAGACGGCCGGCGTACGGCTCCCGGCGTCCTTCTCCCGGTCGGCGGCCTGGACCTGCAGGCTCATGAGCGAAACCGTCATGGCGAAATTGACCGCCATCATGGTGCTCAGCACGACCAGCAGGGCACGGGTGGAGGTCAGGCGCCGCAGCAGCCGGCTGAACAGCGGCGGGCCCGCCGGGCGTTCGGCAGGCTGCATGGCCTCGAAGATAGGCCGGTACGAGCCGGGCACCATGCGGATGCGGGTCGGCGAGTTCGCGCCGGGCCCGCCGTAATAGAGGTCGAGGGCGCCGCGCAGACGCATCGCCGCCACCCGCACGGTCGAGTCGCGATCGGCCTCGAACTGCGGCGGCCGGCCGAGTGCCTCGACCGCGATGGTATAGGCCTTGATCGCGCGGTCCTCGCCGGCCAGCGTGCGCTCGACCACATAGGTGAGCATCTTGGCGAGCATCGAGCCTTCGGGGACGAAAGGGGACTGGAGGAGGCGCCGGAGCTCCTCCTGGACGGCGGCACGGCTCGGCAGCGCCGGGCTTGTTTCGGTCATCGCGATCACCCTTGTCGGGGGCCGTGGACACGGAGGCCCAGGCCGCGCTTGTTGTTCTTGACGGCGCAACGCCCAGGCGGCCCGCGCGCAAAGCTTGCGGGAGCGGCCGGCCGAGGGGCGTGCGGCATGCGCTTCCATCCCGCTTCCGGCATCGGCCGCGGCCCCGGAGGGGGCGGGGCCCGTGCCGGAAGGGCGGGAGCACGGATGCCTAGGCAACGGCAAAAAGCTGCGGGGGGCACCCGTAGCCGACCCGGCCATCAGCATCGCGATGGCGCCATAGGCCGTGCGATTGCGGCCAAAGCGCGGCGGACCGCCGTCACCGTGACATGGGTGGCATAACGGTGGCTCAGCCGCCGGTCATGCTCATGTGCCGTGACACCGAGGGGCGGCGCGTGCGGCGGTCGATGATGAAGTCGTGACCCTTGGGCTTGCGCGCGATCGCCCGGTCGATGGCCGCGTAGATGAGGTCGTTGGCCTCGGAGGCCCTGAGCGGTGCGCGCAGGTCGGCGGCGTCTTCCTGGCCAAGGCACATGAACAGCGTGCCCGTGCAGGTGATGCGCACGCGGTTGCAGCTTTCGCAGAAATTATGGGTCATCGGCGTGATGAAGCCGATGCGTCCGCCGGTTTCGGCAACCGTCACATAACGGGCCGGGCCGCCGGTACGATGGTCGCTTTCCGTCAGCGTCCAGCGATCCATCAGGCGCGCTCTGACGATCGACAAGGGCAGGTACTGGTCGAGGCGGGAGGGCTCGATATCGCCGAGCGGCATGACCTCGATGAACGAAATGTCCATGCCCTTGCCGTGGGCCCAGACGATGAGATCCTCGATCTCGTTCTCGTTGACGCCCTTGAGCGCCACGGCGTTGATCTTGACATGGATGCCGGCGGCGAGCGCCGCGTCGATGCCGGCGAGCACGTCGGCAAGATCGCCCCAGCGGGTGATGCTGCGAAACAGGCCCGGGTCGAGCGTATCGAGCGAGACATTGATCCGCTTGACGCCGAAGGCGGCGAGATCGGCCGCATGGCGCGCGAGCTGCGAACCGTTGGTCGTGACCGTCAGTTCGTCGAGGGCGCCGCTGTCCAGGTGCCGGGACAGCGAGCGGAACAGGGTCATCACGTCCTTGCGAACCAGCGGCTCGCCACCGGTCAGACGCAGCTTCCTGACGCCCTTGTCGATGAAGGCCGAACAGAGCCGGTCGAGCTCCTCCAGCGTCAGCAGGTCCTTTTTCGGCAAGAAGGTCATGTTCTCGGCCATGCAGTAGACGCAGCGGAAATCGCAGCGGTCCGTCACCGAGACGCGCAGGTAGTCGATGCTGCGACCGAACGGGTCGATCATCGGCATGGGTCTGACGGATGCGGCATGATCGAGCATGGCTTACCTCTCGGCCCGCACCCCGTTCGGGCCGGCCGGTCCTCATTGTGCATATTTAGGTGAGCTTTGGCGCCGCGTCACGTCCGCGCCTGTCGCATTCCTCGCATTCGCGCCGGCCGATATCGATCGGAACCGGACCTTCCGGGCCGATACCGGCGTTGAAGATGTCGAGGGAAACGTCTACCTGTCGACGGCGGGCAGCAGCGGAATCGGGGGAGGCGTCGCTATGGCCGAGGTCAGCGCCGTCGAAAGCGCGACGGGCCGGGCCCATGCCTGGCCGGTGGAAATCAGGCTGTCGCCCGACAAGCGCCTTTTGACGGTCAGTTTCGACGATGGGCACATTTTCGCCCTGGACGCGGAATATCTGCGCGTCGAGAGCCCGTCGGCGGAGGTGCAAGGCCATTCGCCGTCGGAGCGGAAATTCGTCGCAGGCAAGAAGGATGTCCGGGTAATCGGTATCGATCCGGTCGGTCGCTACGCGATCCGGCTGTCGTTCGACGATCTTCATTCCACCGGGATCTATTCATGGGACTATCTGTATGAGCTCGGACGCGACCACGCCGTCATCTGGAACCGCTACCTCGAAGGCCTCGCAGCCTCCGGCGGCACCCGGGAGCGCTGAGCGTTCCGAGGTTCTGGACGACAAGGACCTGGTGGTCCTCGACGAACTGAGCGCGCTTCTGGCCGAGCCGCAGCCCGGCGCTCCGGCCGTGCAGGCGAACAAGGAACCTCCGGTCGACCGCGCCCCTCCCGTCGAACTCGAGCCCAAGGTCCAGGCAGCGCCAGCCGCCGCCGCGGCTCCGTCTCCGGCGGTTGCCGTCGAGCCCGCCGCCTCTGCCGCCGTCGAGCCTGCCCCGCCGGCCGCGGCTGAGCCCGCCAGCCCTTCGTCCACGCCGTCGCCGGCGCCCAGCCTTCCGATCAATCCCGAGACCTCCAGCATGATTCCGTGGATCGCCACCAAGCAGTTCACCGTCGACCTGTTCCCCTCCTGGACGAAGACGGAAGGCGACAAGGACTGGAGCCTCGGCGCGGTCACGGTCGACGTTCCCGATATCGCCAAGCGGCTGGACCAGCTGATCGCTTCGCTCAACGAGGACCAGTGGGAGATCAAGCTGGTCGTACCGCTCGACAAGAGCCTGACCTATCATGAGCACCAGAAGGTCGTGCGCCAGGGCACCCGCCGCGAGCCGGAAGCCGTGCTCGGCGCCTTCGGCCTCGGCTGGGCCGCCGGTACGACCTCCTCGCTGCTCGTCGTCTGCCAGCGCACCGAATGGCTGGACGCGTCCGAATACAAGGCCCGCATCAAGGCGCACCAGGACCGGATGGACGGGGAGTCGCGTCAGCGCGAGCGGTCGCAGATCCTCGAGCAGAATGCCGCGATCAATGCCAAGATCACCACGGCCCAGAAGCAGCTCGAGGAGCTGAAGGCGAACGGCGTGACGGTGAAGAAGTCGGGCCTTCTGCGCAGCGAGAAGTTCCTGGTCGGCGGCGTGGAATACACCAACCGGACCGAAGCTGAAGCCGCGCATCGGGCGCGGCTGGGCGAGCTCGAAGCCGACCTCGCGGCCCTGCCGAAGCAGCTGAAGAGCCTGCCGCCGGAGGCGTGAGCCGCCGCTTCCCGCCGGGCTGCGGATCTTGACCGGCCCTGTCCGGTCAGGCGCGCCCATCGAAATGGGTGCGCAGCACGACATGCGTGGTCGCGGTCGCGACGCCCGATGTCGCCGCCACCTTGTCCCTGACCGCGTCGAGCGCGGTCGTGGACGCGCAGTCGACCGTCAGCATCAGGTCGATGGCGCCGGCCAGCGACTGGCACGCGACGATCTCCGGCAGTCCCGAGAGCTGCGGCACGACGTGGTCGCACTTGCGTCCCTGAACGAAGCTGACCGCGATCAGCGCCCGAACCGGCGCGGTGCCGGCGGTTTCGCCGAGGCGCGCCGTATAGCCGAGAATGACGCCCTCGCGCTCGAGCCGGCGCAGCCGCTCCTGCGTTGCGCTGCGCGACAGGCCGACGCGCCGCGCGAGCGAGACCAGGCTTTCGCGTGCGTTACGGCGCAGGGCGGCGATCAGCGCGTGATCCCGATCGTCCAGCACCATGGCATCTCCTTATCGAACCGGCGGCACCGGCCATCGCGTCCGCGGGGCTGTCCGGCACCGGCAGATTGGCGGCCGGCAGGTCATCTTGTCGAGTGCGGCCGGCCGCGCCCTGCGGCAGTTTCGACGACGGTTCCCCAAGCGAGGACGGCCTCATGCCGGCCGACAAGACCCCGGTTCTGTTGCCGATCGACATGCAGAAGGCCTTCGACGGGCCGCCATGGCCGCGCCGCTGGAACAGCGCGCTCGACGGCAATGGCCTGGCCCTCCTCGATGCCTGGCGCCGCCGCGGCCTGCCGATCATTCATGTCAGGCACGATTCGGTCGTGCCGGGCTCGACCTTGCGCCCGGGCATGCCGGGCCATGCCTTCCGGGATGGCTTTGCGCCGCGCGAGGGCGAGGCGCTCGTCGCCAAATCGGTGAACGCCGCCTTCATTGGCACCGAGCTCGACCTGATGCTGCGCCGGCTGGGCGCGACTTCGGTCGTCGCCTTCGGCCTGTCGACCGATATGTGCGTGTCGACCACCGTGCGGGTCGGGGCCAATCTCGGCTACCGCATGATTCTGGTCGCGGATGCCTGCGATTGTTTCGACCTGCCCGATGGTGGCGGCGGCAGCATTCCGGCCGAAACCGTGCAGGCGGTCCATCTGGCGACGCTTGGCTTCGAATTCGCGGCGGTCTCGTCGACCGCGGCGATCCTGGCCGGGCTCGCCGATCCGGCCCGGCGGACGACCGGCTGATCCGCGCCGATGCGCGCCGTCCGGACCCGCCTTCACGATCGCCTCCAACCGGGCTAGGCTCCTCGCAAACGACGGCCGAAGGCCGCGTCTCTTCCAGGAGGAACCATGACCCGCATGACCAGACGGACCGCGCTCGGACTGACCGCCGGCGCGATCGCTTCGCCTTTCGTTGCGCGCGAAGGCTTCGCGCAAGCCTATCCGAACCGGCCCGTGACGGTGATCGTGCCGTTCGGCGCCGGCGGCTCGACCGACGTGATCGGCCGCATCGTGTCCGAGCGGCTGCAGAGCCGTTTCGGCCAGGGATTTATCGTCGAGAACCGCGCCGGCGCCGGTGGCAATGTCGGGGTTGCCGCGCTCGCCCGGTCGAACAATGACGGCTACACGATCGGCATGACGACGATCTCGAACCACGGGATCAATCCGATCCTCTATCGCGAGCGGCTGCCGTTCAAGCCGATCGAGGATTTCGAGTTCATCGGCCTTGCGTCATCGCAGCCGAACTTCATGTGCATCCATCCCTCGATCCCGGCGAGCAATGTCACCGAGTTCCTCGCCTATCTGAAGGCCAATCCGGGCAAGGAGAATTTCGGCTCGTCCGGCATCGGCACGTCGATCCACTTGTCGGCCGAGCTGTTCATGCAGATGACCGGAACCAAGCTCACCCACGTTCCCATGCGGTCGTCGGCGGCGCTGGTCCAGGCGCTGATCGGCGGCGAGGTGAAGCTCTCCTTCGACAATTTCACCTCGCCCTATCCGCACTACAAGGCCGGTGCCATTCGCGGCCTCGCCGTGACCTCGGCGCAGCGCGCCAAGATCACGCCGGAGATCCCGCCGCTCGCCGAGACCCTGCCGGGCTTCGACATCACCTCGTGGAACGGCTTCCTGGCGCCCAAGGGCACACCGAAAGAGATCTGCGACGTGCTGACCGAGGCCCTGAAGGCCGCGCTCGCCGAGCCGGGCGTGATCCAGAGGTTCGAGGAGATGGGGGCGACCGCGACCCCGTCGACGCCGGACGAGTTCCGCGCGAAGTCGCGGTCGGAAATGGCGAAGTTCGACGAGATCATCACCAAGGCGGGCATCACGCTGGCGAACTGAACCGGTCGGGCGCGGCCGCGCCTGCGGCCGATCGCCTGTCGTCCTGAAAAAGCCGAAGCGAAGCGGGTTCCGGGGCCGGAGCCCGCTTTTTTCATGCGTCTCGCCCGGTCTGTCCGCATCGTGGACAGAAATCGCCCCATTTCGTCCGCGAGACGGGGGACAGCGCACGGCTCCTCATGTCACGATGCAAGCAGATCAAAAGTAAATATGCGTATTGGGAGGATGATATGATCGGCCCTAATGTTGTCGTTGAGCAACGCGGCGCTGTTCTTTGGCTTTGGCTGGCCCGTCCGGAGCAGAGGAACGCGCAGAGTCGCCAGCTTCTCGATGATCTCGATGCCGCTTTTCTGGCCGCTACAACCGAGGATTCGGTCAAGGTGATCGTCCTTGCCGGCCAGGGCAACCATTTTTCCGCCGGCCATGACCTGAAGGAGGCTCAGGAGAGCCGGGCCGGCTTCACGGTCGAAGAACGCTACGCCTATGAGGAGCGGCGCTACTACGACTATTCCATGCGCATTCTGGACTGTCCGAAGCCGACCATTGCTGCCGTGCAGGGCGCCTGTATCGCCGCCGGCTTCATGATCGCCAACATGTGCGACCTGATCGTCGCCTCCGAGGATGCCGTCTTCGCCGATCCGGTCGGCCGGACCCTCGGCGCCGCGGCGGTGGAAGTGCTCATTCATCCCTGGGTGCTCGGCGCCCGCCGCGCCAAGGAGATCCTGTTCACCGGCGAGCGGTTCGGTGCCGCCGACGCGCTTGCCTGGGGCATGGTGAACCGGGTCGTGCCGCGGGCGGACCTCGAGCGCGAGACCGATGCGCTCGCGCAGCGGATCGCGGAAGCCCCTGGCTTCGCGCTCAAGCTCATGAAGCGCTCGATCAACCGCAGCGTCGACATTCAGGGCCTGCGCTCCGCGCTCGGCGCGCATTTCGACACCCATCAGCTCAGCCACGTCTCGGAAGCCTTCAAGGAGGCCAAGCAGGCCGGGCTCGCCAAGGCCATCGCCAAGGGAAAAGCATCGTGACGGCGCACCGCCTCGAACCGCTGATCAATCCGGCCTCCATCGCCATTCTCGGCGCGTCGGCCGATCCAGGCCGGGTCGGCGGCATGCCCCTGCAACTGCTCCTGCAGCATCGCTTTGCCGGTCCGATCTATCCGATCAATCCCAAATACCAGGAGATTTCGGGCCTTCGCTGCTACCCCGACATCGAGGCTCTGCCGGGCCCGGTCGACCTGATCGCGCTGGCCGTGGCGGCACGCGAGGTCGTGCCGCAATTGCGCCGTGCCGCGGCCAAGGGCATCCGGTCGGCGATCGTCTTCGCTTCCGGTTTCGCCGAAACCAACGATGCCGAAGGCCGGCGCCTGCAGGACGAGTTCGAGGCTTGCGTCGCCGCGCTCGGCATTCCCGTTGCCGGACCCAATTGCATGGGCTTCGCCAATCTCAAGACCCACGCCTACACGGCCTTCGCGTCGGTATTCCGCGATATCGCGCCGCCCGAAAGCGGTCATCGGGTTGCCCTGGTCACGCAGAGCGGCAATGTCTGCGCGGCCGTCTATGCGGCCAGCCGCAAGCGGGACGTGCGGTTTTCGAGCGTGATCAATACCGGCAACGAAGCCGGCGTCGAGTTCTCCGAATATCTCGAATATTTCGCCGACCAGCCGGAAACCGAGACGATCGCCGGTTATGTCGAGGGGCTGCGCGACGGCGAACGCTTCAGGCGCGTGGCCGAACGCCTGCGGCGCGAGATGCGTCCGTTCATCATCCTGAAGATTGGCGATACTGCCAAGGGCGCCGAGGCGGCCGCTTCGCATACGGCCTCGCTCGCCGGCTCGCAAAAGGTCTATCGGGCCGTGTTCGACGATCTCAACGTCATGATGGCCGACGATCTCGCCCACATGGCCGATCTCGTCCATCTCTCCGGTTTCCGCGCGCGCCGGGCGGGCAGCCGCGTGGCGATCCTGACGATCTCGGGCGCGCTCGGCGCGCTGCTGTCCGACAAGTTCGTCAAGGCGGGAGCCGACGTGCCGACCCTGCCGGCGGCCGTGCAGCAGGTGCTGCGCGCCGGCATTCCGGACTACGGCATGGTCTCGAATCCGGTCGACCTGACGGGCAATGTCGTCAACCAGCACGGCTTCATGCGCGATGCGCTCGCCGCGCTTCAGGCGTGCGAGGAGATCGATACGATCGTCGTCTACGCTCCCGGCTATCTCCTGCAGCGCCTGTCGCCGGCCATGATCGAAGCCGCCGGGACCTCGCACAAGCTGATCGCGGCGATCGACACGTTCAATGCGAAGAACCATGCCGAGCTCGAGGCTGCCGGCATTCCGGTCTTCGACGACACGGCGCGCGCGGTCGCTGCGCTCAGCATATTCGGCAGGTGGTCGGAACGGGCCGGCGCGCCCAGCGCCGCCGCATCGTCGGGATCGCGATCGGTGGCCGCGGCGCAGCCCATGGCCCGGCTCGACGCGGCGATCGCCGCTGGCCGCCGGACGCTGGATGAGGTCGAGGGCAAGCAGTTTCTGAGTGCCTTCGGTCTGCCGGTCGCCGCCGAAAGGATCGCGGCGTCCGCCGAGGAGGCGGCGATGGCCGCGGCGGAGCTCGGCTGGCCCGTCGTGGTCAAGGTGCTGAGCCCCGATATTCCGCACAAGTCGGATTGCGGCGGCGTCCGGCTCGGCATCACGTCGGCCGACGAGGCGCGCGCAGCGTTCCAGGCCGTCACGGCGGCGGCCCGCCATGCCCACCCGGCCGCGCGGATCTTGGGCGTGGTCGTGCAGACGCAGGAGCCGTCCGGTGCGGAGGTTCTCGTCGGCGTGACCCGCGATCCCGTCTTCGGGCCGGTCATGACGGTCGGCCTCGGCGGCGTGTTCACCGAGATCCTCGGCGATGTCGAACATCGCACATTGCCTGTCGATGCCGGACGGGCGGAGGCGATGGTCCGCCGGCTCAAGGCCTTCGCCCTGCTCGATGGCGCGCGCGGCCGGCCGAAGTGCGACGTCCCCGCGCTCTGCGCCGCCATGGCCGCCCTGTCGGAGGCCGTACTGGCCGCTGGCGGCAGGATCGCGGAGATCGAAATCAACCCCTTGATCGTCAGGGAGCAGGGACGCGGCGTCGTCGCGCTCGATGCCCTGGTCGTTCTCAACAACAACCAAGAAGCCGATGTGTCGGGAGGATATCGTGACAATGCAGCGCAGAGAATTGCTTAAAAGTCTGGCCGCCGGTGCCCTGGCGCTTGCGGGCGGCGGAGCGGCCGGAGCTTCGGACTGGCCGGCACGGCCGGTTCGCCTCGTCGTTCCCTTCGCCGCGGGCGGGGCGGCCGATACCATGGCGCGGATCCTCGTCGAGAAGCTGCGGGAGGCCGCCGGCTACAGCTTCTATGTCGAGAATGTCGTCGGTGCCGGCACCATGATCGCCACCGAGCAGGTGGCCCGCAGCGCGCCGGACGGCCATACCTTCCTGCTCGCGGCCTCGGCCCATACGATCAATCCGGCGGTCCAGCGCGTCCGCTATGATCCGGTCGGCGACTTCACGCCGGTCAACCTCGTCGTATCGCCCCTGCACGTGCTGGTCGTTCACAACGACCTGCCGGTGCGCAACGTCGCCGAGCTGATCGCCTATGCCAAGGAGCGGCCGGGCAAGGTCCGTTACGGATCGGTCGGCCATGGCACCTCGACCCATATCGAGGCCGAACTCTTCGCCAGGATGGCCGGCATCGAGCTGGTTCATGTTCCCTATCGTGGCAGCGCCCCGGCCTTGCAGGACCTGGTGACCGGCCGGCTGGAGATGATGTTCGATGCGCTCGCCTCCTCGAAGCCGCACATGGAGGCCAAGATCATCCGCTCACTCGGCGTCACCTCGGCCCAGCGCTCTTCGCTCTTGCCCGATATGCCAACCATCGCGGAAGCCGGGCTGCCGGGCTACGAAGCCGTGCCCTGGCTCGGCCTTTTCGGTCCGGCGAAGCTGTCCGGCGATATCGTCCAGCGGCTCAATGCCGTCGTCGGCCAGGTCCTGAAGACCGATGACGTCAAGCGGCGCTTTGCCGAGCTTGGACTGGAGATCCTGTCCTACGAGCCGGAACGCTTTGCGAGCTTCATCGGCGCCGATCTGAAGAAGTGGGATCAGGTGGCGCGCGACGCCGGCCTGAAACAGGTCAACTGACATGGATCAGCAGGCCTTCCGCTCGGCGGCGCGCAGCTTTCTCGCCGCCGAGCTCGACCGGTTGCGCGCCGACTTCCCCGGCGTGCCCTTTACCGATCCGGTGCTGCGACGGGCGTTCGAGGACCGCGTCTGCCGTGGCGGCTGGTCGGGGCTCGGCTGGCCGAAGGAGGCCGGCGGGCAGGCGCTGCCCATCGACCTGATCGCGATCTTCCTCGAGGAATGCGCGCGCGCCGGCATCCCGAAGGGCATCAATCTCATCGGCCACGGCATCCTGGCGCCGACCCTGCTGCTCTATGGATCACCCGAGCAGAAGGCCCGCTTTCTGCCCGGCATCCTCGCCAATACCGAGATCTGGTGCCAGGGCTATTCGGAACCCGATGCCGGCTCGGACCTCGCGGCGTTGCGCACACGCGCCGTGCGTGACGGCGACCATTATGTGGTCACCGGCCAGAAGATCTGGACGAGCTATGCCCATCTCGCCGACTGGTGCTTCCTTCTGGCGCGCACCGACCCGGCCGCCGCCAGGCACAGGGGCATTTCGTTTCTCCTGGTCGACATGAAGTCGCCAGGCATCACCGTCCGTCCGATCCGCCAGATGGATGGCCAGGAGGAATTCAACGAGGTCTTCTTCGATCAGGTCCGCGTGCCGGTGGACCTCAGGGTGGGCGAGGAAAATGCGGGCTGGGCCATTGCCATGGCGGCCGCGAGCTACGAGCGGGCGACCTATTTCATTCCGCGCCTCGTGCAGATGGAGCAGGAACTCGCCGACCTCGTCGCCGTCTCCCGCGAAATGGTCAGGGACGGCAGGCGCGTCTGCGACGATCCGCTGGTCCGCGATGCCTTCGCCCGGCTGTTCGTCGACGTCCAGGCGCTGAAGCTGCATGCGAGGACCATGCTGGGCTCGGCGGCGCGCCACGAGCAGCCGGGCCCGGAAGGCTCCTTCATCAAGCTGCTCTGGAGCGAGAGCCATCAGCGACTGCTCGACCTCGCTCTGACCGTGATCGGCCCGGAGGTGCTGCTCGGGCCGCACGAGCCGAGCGCAATCCGGCATCGCCACTGGCAGCGCGACCATTTGTGGAGCCGCGCCGAGACCATTCTGGCGGGGACCTCCGAGATCCAGCGCAATGTCGTGGGCGAGCGCGTCCTCGGTTTGCCGCGGTAGGTGGGACATGACGGAACGAGCGGATCTGAACCTGATGCGGGACTCGGCCCGGCGCGCGTTGTCGCAGGGGCCTGGCGTCCGCGATCTCGCGCGCGGCGAGCCGCCGCCGCCCGCGGCTGCCGACGAGGCCATGGCGCTCGCC